>CAVQPP010000492.1:0-9524 GCA_963714445.1 uncultured Actinomycetota bacterium | reverse complement strand
TGTGTGGCCTGGTTAGAGTACGTATTGCTCGCGGCGAGTCGCGCGGCGATCTCGCGGCACTCGTCGAAGGCGGCTCCTTGCAGGACCAGCTTCGCGCCGAGTGCGCGGACGGCCGCGGCCTTGACCGGATTGGCGTTCTCCGGCATGACGATCATGCATGGCGCGCCGAACTCGCGCGCCGCGTACGCGACCGACTGCGCGTGGTTGCCAGTCGAGGCCGCGATGACGCCGTGGGCGCGCTGCTCGGGCGAGAGCGAGGCGAGCAAGTTCAGGCCGCCGCGCACCTTGAACGCGCCGACCGGTTGTGCGTTCTCGTGCTTGACCCAGACGGTCGCGCCCACGGCCTCGTTGAGGACGGGATAGGTCCAGGCCGGAGTCGGCGTCAGGTGCGCGGCGAGCAGGCGGCGTGCGTCGAGCACATCGGCGAACGAGACACTGGTCATAGTCGCCACAGTAGTCAGCGGCTAGACCTGCGGGCCGGCCGGGTCGGCGAACGGAACGGTGCCGAGCCGGTGGTTCGGGGTGATCGGGGCGGTCCGCGTCGGGGCCTTCGCCGTCGCGCCGGCCTTCTGGGCCCACGCCTGGATCTTGTACAGCGCGTCGGGCGCGAGCTCGACCAGGTGCGAGGGGGCGTAGAAATGGTAGGCGTAGTGGATGCGCGCGTAGTTGTGCGCGTCTACCGTGGCCTCGCCGCCGTCCGGGGTCGGGGCCGTCGCTATCAGACCCATGTGGCTCGCGACGCCGTTCGCGCCGGCGTATGTCACGACGTAGTCGCCGGGGCGCGCGAGCGTGGGCTGGTCGCCCACGTCGGTCGCGATGCCGGCGTCCATCATGTACTGGTAGATGGTGTTGTACTGCGGCAGCGGGGTGATCAGCAGCAGGTCGTAGACCTTGCCGTTGGGCGCCGTGTACTTGAAGTAGTCGTTCTGCGGGGCGTTCGGGCTCAGGCCCGGGATCAGCCCGGCGGCGGCCATCGCGCGGGCGATGAACTCGGCGCACTGGTAGTTGTCCTGGTCCGCGCCGAACGCGACCGCAGTCGGGTCGTTCCAGGCGGTCCAGTTCCAGTGCGTCTCCGCGAACTGCACTTCCTTGGCGCGGGTGACCTGGTCGACCCAGCTGTTGCCGCGCAGCCTGGTGATCGCGGCGCCAGTGGTCTGGGTGGTCTGCGTGGTCTTCGCCGCCGGGGCGGCGTTCGCGGAGGTGGCAAAGGCTGCCGCCCCCGCGCTGCCGACGACGGCGACGATCGCGCAGGCAGCCAGACGCCCGCGATGGGTGTACGTCACTCTTTGTTCCCTGCTTACTGAATCGTCCGGGGTTCGCTCCCGTAGCCCCCCGCGTATCAGAACGCGTGGGACACGAGTTCGGTTGCGAACACAGGCTACTGCGTTTCAGCAAGCCATTGACGCAAAGAGGACGTAAGTGTCAAACCCGGTGTATCAATCGGGCAAAATGGCGCTTACCACAGTCAGTCCTGCTCGAGCAGGGAGAGCATGTCCTCGGCGTGCTCTTCCTCGGTGGCCAGGATCTCCTCGAACACCCGCCGCGTGGTGGGGTCGCCGTCGCCGAGCCAGGTGATGATCTCGGTGTAGGCGGAGATGGCGATCCGCTCGGCGACCAGGTTCTCCTCGATCATCGAGCGCAGCTCACGCGCGGTGACGTACTGCGAGTGCGCGCGGCCGGTGAGGGTCTGCGGGTTCATGTCTGGCACGCCGCCGAGCTGAATGATCCGCTCGGCGAGCAGGTCGGCGTGCTGCTGCTCCTCCTCGGCGTGCTCCAGGAACTCAGCCGCGACCGGCGCGGCGTGCAGGCCGGTGGCGGCGAAGTGGTGCTGCCGGTAGCGCAGCACGCAGACCAGTTCCGTGGCGAGGGACTGGTTCAGCACCTCGATCACCCGGTCGACGTCCGCGCCGTACGACGCGGTGACCGGTCCGCGGTCCATCTGCTCACGCGCCCTGGCCCTCAGCTGCTCGATGTCGCTGAGGAACGGCTGCGCAGGGTTCGTCATCTCCTCTTGATCCCGCATAGGGGCAATCCTCCCGTCGGATCTCACTACTTCTGGATGTCGAGCGTCCGGACCGCCGCCACGATGTGCTCGGCGCTGATTCCGGCAGCGTCGAGGGCTTCGTGCGTTCCGTACGAGCCGGGCAGCGAGTCGACCGCGAGGTGCGCGAAGCGTGCACGCGGCACCGGTGACGACGCTGCCAGCACGCCGGCGACCGCCTCGCCGATGCCGCCCTCGGGGTGGTGGTCCTCGACGACCATCAGCAGCTGGGTCTGCTGCGCGCAACGGCGCAGGCTTTCCGCGTCGATCGGCTTGACCGAGTAGAGGTCGACCACGCGCGTCGGCACGCCGAGCCGCGCCAGTTCGGCCGCCGCGCTCAGGCACTCATGCAGGGTTACGCCCGCGCCGACCAGCGTGACGAGGTCCTGCGGGCTCTCGCCCCAGACCTTGGAGCCGCCGATCGGGAACGTCTCGTCCTGGCCGTAGAGCACCGGGTACGCGCCGCGCGTGGTTCGCAGGTAGCTGATGCCGGGGAGGTCGGCCATGGTCACCGTGAGCGCGGCCGCGCTGGTCGCGTCGGAGGGGTACAGGACCGTGGAGCCGTGCAGGGACCGCATCATGGCCAGATCTTCGAGACCCATTTGCGACGGTCCGTCAGCTCCGATCTCCACACCGCAGTGCGAACCGGCGAGGCACAGCGGGACCTGCGAGATCGCGGTCATCCGCAGGAAGTCGTGCGCGCGGGTCAGGAAGGCCGCGAAGGTGGCCGCGAACGGACGGTAGCCGCGCACGCCGAGACCCACCGCGGTCGCGATCATCTGCTGCTCGGCGATGTACATCTGGAAGAACCGGTGCGGGAATTCCTTCTCGAACAGCTCGGTGTACGTGGAGTTGCCCACCTCGCCGTCGAGGGCGACGACGTCGGAGCGCGCGCCGAGAGCGGCGAGCGCCTGCCCGAACGCCTTACGCGTCGCGACGGCCTCGCCGAGTTCGAAGCGCGGGGGCGTTATGGCTGTCACACCTGAACTGCCTGTGGCGCCAGACCCAGACGCCTTGGTGCTCGGCTCCGGCTCGGGCGTCTTGCCCGGCAGCGGGCCACGAACGTGCAGTGCGGTAACGCCGCCGAGTTCTTCTATCGCTCGCTGCGCCATGTCCTGCGGCAGCGGCTTTCCGTGCCAGTCGGGTCGGTTCGCTATCTCGGAGAACCCGTTGCCCTTCACCGTGCGCGCGATGATCACGGTCGGGCGATCGGACATCCGGACCGCTTCGTAGGCGGCGGTGATCTCGTCGATGTCGTGGCCGTCGATGGTCAGTGCGCGGCACCCGAACGCGGTAGCCCGATGGGCGTAACGTTCCACGTCCCAGCCGAACTCGGTGGGGCCGACCTGGCCGAGCCGGTTGACGTCGATGATGGCGGTGAAGTTGTCGAGGCCGTAATGCGCGGCCTTGTCCAGCGCCTCCCACGCGGAGCCCTCGGCCATCTCGCTGTCGCCACACAGCGCCCAGACGCGGTACGGCAGCGAGTCGAGCTTCCGTCCGGCGAGCGCGATGCCGACGCCGTAGCCGATGCCCTGCCCAAGTGAACCGGTGGCCACGTCGACCCATGGCAGTATCGGGGTCGGGTGGCCTTGGAGGCGTCCGGAGCGGCGGTAGGTGGTCATCAGCTCTTCGTCGCTGATCACGCCGGCGGCCTTGAACATCGAGTAGAGCAGCGGCGAGGCGTGGCCCTTGGAGAGGACGAAGTGGTCGTTGGCCGGGTTGTCCGGTTGGTCCCAGTCGTAGCGCAGGTGCCGGGCCAGCAGCACCGCCATCAGGTCGGCGGCGGACATGCTGGAAGTGGGATGGCCGGAGCCGGCCGCGGTACTGCACCGTATCGAGTCGACGCGCAATTGCCGGCCGAGTGCGGCCAATTCAGTCCGGTCCGCGGACGGGCCGACGCGGACATCGCTACCGATCGCGTTCATGGTCTGCTCCAAATGGATGGGTTCTGACGTGCGGAAGCTCACAGCGTCGAGCGCACCAGGGCCGCGGCGAGCCTCGGCAGGTCCTTGTCGGGAACGAGGTCGGCCAGCTTTCCCGCCTCAGTCGGCAGGCCGAGCTTGCCTGCGCCGCTCATCGCCCGTTTGTCGAAGGTGGGCCGCAGTTGCGGCCAGACGCCCTGCGCCTCGCGGCAGAAGATCTCCGCGCCGACCGGACCGATACGCGGCAGTTCCTGCAGCAGTTCGCGGATTCGGCGCGGATCGTCGTCCGCCTCGGCGCGCAGCTTGCGCAAGTCGCCGCTCCAGCGGTCGAGGATGAGTTCGGCGCCTTTGCCGAGAGCGGTGGACGTGCTCTCGTCGTAGCGCACGTAATGCGCGCGGCCGAGTGCGTCGATCCGCTGCTGCCAGGTCGCCTCGGCCATGCGCGCGGGCGTTCGCCATCCGGCCGCGAAGAGTTCGCGCGCGGCCGCGACGGCGATGTTGGCGCGGATCCGGATCGACGAGAGCATGCTCACCACGACCAGCTGATACAGCGGCCCCGGCGTATCGCGCAGCCGCACGGCCGCCTCGTCGGCGAACGTCTGGCCGTGCTCTTTGAGCAGGTCGGCGACCCGGCGGCGAAGATCGTCACCGGTGGTCATCGGGTGCCTCCGATCGGATCGAGGACACCGGCCAGGTAACCCTTCGAGCAGGTCGCAAACCCGCACGCGCCGGTCGATGAGCGCGGTCGATCACCAGCCGTCTCTGCTCGGTCGCAGAGATAAAGCCGCTTGCTCCGGATCGTGCAAAACTGAGGAGACCGGCCCGTCAAGGAGGCGCTGATGGCACGGGCGATATGGAGCGGCAGCCTTAACTTCGGCCTGGTCACCGTCCCGGTGGAGCTGTTCACCGCGACTCGGGACCACACGACGCATTTCCACCAACTCGAGCGCGGCACGTCCGACCGGGTGCGAATTCAGCGGGTCAACGAGCGCACCGGGAAACAGGTCGCGTTCAAGGACATCGTCAAGGGCTACGAGGTCGACGACGGGCAGTACGTCGTGATCGAGCCGGAGGAATTGGACGAGATCGCCCCGGGCCGCTCGAAAGCCATCGAGATCTCCGGGTTCGTGGACCTGGAGCAGGTCGAGCCGATCTTCTTCGCGACGACGTACTACCTGGGCCCGAAGGGCGCGGAGTACGGCAAGGTCTACGCGCTGCTGCGCGAGGCGCTGGCGGCGACGAACCGGGCCGGGGTCGCCACGTTCGTGATGCGCGGCAAGCAGTACCTGACCGCGATCAAGGCGGAGAAGGATGTACTCGTCCTGCACACGATGCATTACGCGGACGAGATCCGTGAACCGGCCAAGGAGATCGACGCGCTGCCCGGCGCGGTCACCGTGAACTCGCGCGAGCTGAGCGCCGCGCGGCAGTTGATCGAAACGCTCGGCATGGACTGGGATCCGAACGAGTACAAGGACGAGTACCAGGAGAAGCTGCAGGCACTCGTCGAAGCCAAGCTGAACGGCGAGGGCATGGTGGTCGGCGAGAAGCCGCCGCCGTCGGCCACCAACGTGGTAGACCTGATGGACGCGCTCGAGCGGAGCATCGCGCGGGGGCGTCGGCAGCCGGCACGGGAGGCACCGGAGCCAGAACCGCAGCGGCCGCGCGGACGGGGACGGGACCGGGGGCAGGACGAAGACGGCGCCGAGGATCTGAGCGCGCTGACCAAAGCCGAGCTCTACGAACGCGCGACCCGGCTGGAAATCCCCGGCCGATCCACGATGACGCGCGCGCAGTTGGCGCAGGCCGTGTCCCAGGCCAGCCAGCCGCGACGCGGGCGTCGATCCACGGTGGCTTGAGCGGGAAGAAAAAAACGGGCTTAGAGACAGGGAGCGGAGCATGGGGCACGGCGCGGATCTGGGCACCGAGCTGGCCGCCGAGCGAAAGCTGATCGACCTGGTGGCCGAGGAGTACGAGGCGGAGTCCGATCCGGAGCGCCGCCGCGAGCTGATCAAGCGGATGACGGAGGTCACCGCGCGGCACGTGCTGCAGACCACTGCGCTGATGTGCGACGCCCTGCACGAGTACGCGGCCGAGCGCAACGACGATCTCGCGCAGGCGCTGGTCGCGCAGGCACGCGGACTGCTCGACGTCGAGGAGACCTGCCTGCTGCCCGCGCTGGAGGAAAACGTGTCGTGGCACGTGCTCGAGGACCTGGGAGAGAAGGTGCGCGCGGGCCGCGAGTGATCGGCCGATTGCCGGTTAGGCGTCCGGGTACTCGGGGTTATGCACAGCATCCCGCATCTTCCCGGCGAGCGTGCTCCCGCGAAGCCGGAGAGCGACCACCAGCGGGTGAACCGCAACTTCAGCGAACTGCTGCAGGAAGTGCGCGTCGCGCAGACCGGCGTGCAGATCCTCTTCGGTTTTTTATTGACCGTGCCGTTCAGCAACCGCTGGCCCCGGGTGACCGCGCTGCAGGAGGTCGTCTACACGCTGACCGTGCTGGCGTGCGCCGTAGCGGTCGCGCTGCTGATCGCCCCGGTCAGCCTGCATCGGCAGGTGTTCCGCAAGGGACGCAAGCAGGACGTGGTGCGCTGGGCCGACAATCTCGCCCGGGCCGGCCTGCGCGCGCTGCTGGTCGCGGTGATCGGAGTCGTGTTCCTGGTGCTCGACGCCGTCCGGGGCGTCGAGCTGGCGGCGCCGCTGACGGCGGCCGTGGCGCTTGTCTACCTGTTCCTTTGGTACCGGCTGCCGACGTCGGTCGCGAGGCACGGGGAAGACGATGAAGAGGCCGAGGCGGACGAAGAACTCGGCCCGGCCACTACTACCGTCGCTCGAGGATTCCGCGAATAAACGCAGCCTGGCCGGCGTGCTGCATCCCGTCGTTGATCACGCTCACCAGCCGCACGCCCAGGCTGACCGGCGGATCCCAGGCCTCGTCGATGATCCGCTCGAAGTCGCGGTCGGTCAGGCCTCGTACTCGCTCGATCGTCTGCTCGTGCACTGCGTCGTAGTAACCGGTGAGCAGGTCTGCTGAGCCGACCCGCACAGCCGCCACGTCGTCGCGGCTGTGGCCGTAGCCGGTCGCGCCGGACTGGAATGGGAGCGCGAAACGCTTCTCCCAACCCTGCACGGTCCATACCTGCTCGACGTCGAGGGCGTCGGCTATGTGGTCGTCCTGCACGCGGGTCAGGTGCCAGAGCAGCCAGGCGATCGAGTTCGCGTCGTCGTCGAGGCGTGCGGAGAGCTGGTCTGGGGTCAAGCCGCGCGCGACGGAGTGCACGACCCCGCGGATTCGGCCGAAAGCGTCTACGAGTAGGTCCGCACCGGTCATCGGGGCTCCTTCGGAATCCGGGACATGTCCGGACTCTACCTCAACCGTTTGTACGTATTTTTCGTTTTTACCCCTGTCCACTTAGTGACACTCTCCCCTGACATAGCAGCCTCGCGCGCAGTGAGGGACCAGAAACCTGCAGGACATCGCGGTTTAGTTACGTTCTCGAAGCCAAACATCTGTTTCGTCAGGCATCGTTGACCGCGTCTCAACTGGGCGCTACGTTCCCCCTCGGTGCTCACGGACCGGTGGCGGCGGTCGTCGTCCCCGAACCCACCGACGAGCACTGATTCGCACACCCCGCACTCCCGTCCCGCCGGGTGCTTCACCGGTTGGGCGGTTCAGCACGCCACAGCGGTCGGATCGGGCCTGGCTGCCGGATACCTCGCTCCCCGAGCCTTACATCCAACCCCTGACGCGTGCCCTACCGCCGGGCGGCGCCTCCGGACCATGCGGTGATCCCGCGGCCACGGACGACGCACACCGGCGCTCCCGTGCGGCCGGACGCACCCACATGCGCCGCCGCCACCTGAGAAGAGGGGATTTATGTCGCAACCGCTTAAGACCACGGCGCTTCGCCGTGGTCCGAGAGTCGCGCTGGCAGCTGCCGCCAGTCTCGCCCTGGTCACCGGTGTGACCTGGGCAACGATCAGCTCCGCGTCGGCCGCAGTCCCGGCCCCGTCGAACTCGTCCGCGGCTTCCTCGGCCAACAACCCGTACTCGCCGCAGTATCAGCATCCGTACCGGCACGGCGCCATCCCGACCATCTCGCAGCTCGCGAAGATGAACTCGTACTCGGCGAGCCACAACTCGCCGCAGGTGACCGGCCCGGAGACGCTGTCCTACGGCGGCGGCATCGACGGCATCGGCGTGCAGAGCGGGCACTCGAAGGTTTACATCGTCTTCTACGGCACCCAGTGGGGTACCTCGAGCACGGACGCCAACGGGAACCTGAAGTTCACCGGCGACGCGTCCGGTGTCGCGAGCGTCGCCCAGCAGATGTTCAAGGGCATCGGCACCAACAGCGAGACGTGGTCGGCCGACCTGACTCAGTGGTGTGACGGTCCGAACGTTTCGTCCGGCGCGGTCGTCTGCCCGTCGAACGCCAACTTCATCCCCTACCAGAGTGGCGGCGTGCTGGCCGGCGTCTGGTACGACAACTCGGCGGCCTCGCCGCAGACGGCCTCCGGCCACCAGCTCGGCCAGGAAGCGGTCAACGCGGCGGCGCACTTCGGCAACACCACCGCGGCGCTGAACCGCGACGCGTACTACATCATCGCGTCCCCGCACGGCACGAACCCGGACAGTTACCAGGGCCAGTACTGCGCGTGGCACGACTACAACGGTGACAGCACGCTGACCGGCGGCGCGGTTTCCTCGCCCTACGGCGACATCGCGTTCAGCAACCAGCCGTACAACACCGACTCCGGCGCCGGCTGCGGCGTCGGGTTCGTGAACTCGCCCGGAACCACGGACGGTTACTCCATCACCCTCGGCCACGAGTGGCACGAGATGATGTCCGACCAGAACCCGGCGGGCGGCTGGACCAACAACACCGGCAGCTCGTTCAACGGCCAGGAGAACTCGGACGAGTGCGCCTGGATCAGCCCCGGCACCGCCGGCGGCGCGGCCAACATCAGCTTCGGCTCCTTCGGCACCTACGCCGAGCAGGCCAGCTGGTCCAACGACACCAACAACTGCGCGATCTCGCACGCGATCCTCAACCACGGCAACACGGTGACGGTCACCAACCCGGGCAACCAGACCACGACGGTCGGCACCGCGGTCTCGCTGCAGATCCACGCCACGGACTCGGCCTCCGGCCAGACCCTGACGTACTCGGCCACCGGCCTGCCGGCCGGCCTGTCGATCAGCAGCAGCGGCCTGATCTCCGGCACCCCGAGCGCCGCGGGCACCTCCAGCGTGACCGTGACCGCGAAGGACACCACCAACGCCACCGGCTCGACGTCCTTCACCTGGACCGTCAACAACCCCGGCGGCAACACGGTGACGGTGAACAACCCGGGTAACCAGACCAGCACGGTCGGCAGCGCGGTCTCGCTGCAGATCACCGGTTCGGACTCGGCGTCCGGCCAGACGCTGACCTACTCGGCAACCGGTCTTCCGGCCGGCCTGTCGATCAGCAGCAGCGGCCTGATCTCCGGCACCCCGACCACCGCCGCCACGAGCAGCGTGACGGTGACGGCCCGGGACACCACCGGCGCCA
>CAVQPP010000491.1:0-12347 GCA_963714445.1 uncultured Actinomycetota bacterium | reverse complement strand
CTCGGTGGCGGATTTCGGCGCGCGTGAAAGGCGTCTGGATCGGGGTGGACGCGGGGGCGGGACGCGGAGCCGAGAAGGGCGTCAGGTTTGGTGTTCGCCTCGGGACTGGAGCCGTGTGCAGGTGGTCCAGCGTTGTGATGTAGCTGTCCAGGAACTCGTCTGGGCACGGCCCGGTCCAGCCGAGCGCGGCGAAACCGTCACCGGGGCTGGACGTGAAACTCGGACGCGCGTGGCGGCGGCGCTGCCGGGGGAGCCCGCTGCCGGTGCGGTTCGCGACGGCGGCTAGGCGGCGGGGGAGTTCGGGGCCGTTTCGCTCTAGGCGGGAACGTAGGTCGCGGCCGCTGACGTAGAGGTGGTGCCGGATCGCGAACGCTTCGCTCGCGCCGGTGCGCGGGGCGTCGAGGATGAGGCGGGTTCGGTGCCAAGTGCGTGCGGCGTGGGCTAACGCGTCGAGGAGTGCTGAACCGACGCCGCAGCGGCGTGCCGCTGGGTGCACGGTGATCGCTGCGTGTGCCAGGTCGCGGTGAAACGCTTCATAGAGGCCGAGTCTCGCCCAGCCGACGACGCGTCCGGTCACGTCCTCGGCGATGAAGAGCATGCGCCGGCCGCAGTAGGGCGGCGCTAGGAGACTGCGCAGCTCAGCGGCGCTGATACTCGGCTCGCCCGGGCGGTCGGCCAGGTCGGCGGCGTGTTGGCAGGCCAGCACCCAGCCGAGCTCGGCCGGGCTCGGGCCGCCCTGCCCCAGCTCGACAGCCGTCACCCGCCAACGGCGGGGTAGGGCGGCGGGGGCGAAGAGGCTGCGCACGGAACCCATCACACAGCGCGGACCGGTCGGCTATCGAGCAGAAACGCCCGGGGAATGTGCGATATCCCGAGAAATTGGGCGGGACCGGTGACATGCGTTGGGCGGGATCAGTGACATCGTGACTCCGTTAGGGGTGGTTGAGGGACACCCATACGGCCGTTACCGGCGCGTCCGCATGTTGGACGTCTGAGGCGGAAGAGTGGCCTCCGCGTAGTGGGGTCGGCTACCGTGGGTGTCCTATGTTCGCCAAGCGGCTGCTTCTTACCTGCCGCGGCGGGGGCCTGTAGACCTACAGACCGGCACCCTCGCCGCGGTGATGGTCGTTGCTTTCGTGTTCCGCACGCCGGTCGTCCCGTTTCGACAGGCGATGGAGAGCACCCGCATGACTGAGCAATCGACGACCGCGCATGGTGGCCCCGCACATGTAGGCCCTGTACACATTGGCGCTGCGTGGGGCGGCACCGAACAGCAGCCCACGACGATGCCGATCCAGAAGTACGTACCGTTCAAGCCGATCGCGCTCACCGATCGCACTTGGCCCAATCGAGTGATCAGCGAGGCCCCGCGATGGTGCGCGGTGGACCTGCGCGACGGCAACCAGGCGCTGATCGACCCGATGTCCCCGGCCCGCAAGCTGAAGATGTTCGAGCTGCTGGTCCAGATGGGCTACAAGGAGATCGAGGTCGGCTTCCCGGCGGCCAGCCAGACCGACTTCGACTTCATCCGGCAGATCATCGAGGAAGGCCGGATCCCGGATGACGTGGTCATCCAGGTTCTGACGCAGGCCCGCGAGCACCTGATCGAGCGCACCTTCGAGTCGATTCGCGGCGCGAAGCAGGCGATCGTGCACCTGTACAACTCCACCTCGACGCTGCAGCGGCGCGTGGTCTTCGGGCTCGACCGCGAGGGCATCAAGCAAATCGCGGTGGAGGGCGCGCGGCTGTGCCTGAAGTACGCCGAGCAGATGCCTGAGACCGAGGTGCTGTTCGAGTACTCACCCGAGTCGTACACGGGCACCGAGCTGGAGTACGCGGTCGAGGTATGCGACGCGGTCAACGACGTATGGCAGCCGACCCCGGACCGCAAGGTCATCATCAACCTGCCGGCGACCGTCGAGATGGCCACGCCGAACGTGTACGCCGACTCGATCGAGTGGATGAGCCGGAACCTGAAGCGCCGCGACTCGATCGTGCTGTCGCTGCATCCGCACAACGACCGTGGCACGGCGGTCGCGGCGGCGGAGCTGGGCTACCAAGCCGGGGCGGACCGCATCGAGGGCTGTTTGTTCGGCAACGGCGAGCGGACCGGCAACGTGTGCCTGGTGACGCTGGGGCTGAACGTGTTCTCGCAGGGCATCGACCCGCAGATCGACTTCAGCGACATCGACGAGATCCGGCGCACCGTCGAGTACTGCAACCAGCTGCCGGTGCACCCGCGGCACCCTTACGGCGGCGATCTGGTCTACACGGCCTTCTCCGGCTCGCATCAGGACGCGATCAAGAAGGGCTTCGAACACCTGGAGCGCGACGCGGCCGCAGCGGGTAAGGGCGTCGATGACATTCCGTGGGCGGTGCCTTACCTGCCGATCGATCCGAAGGACGTCGGCCGGACGTATGAGGCCGTCATCCGTGTCAACTCGCAGTCGGGTAAGGGCGGCGTCGCCTACATCATGAAGGCCGACCACCAGATGGACCTGCCGCGTCGGCTGCAGATCGAGTTCTCGCAGGTCATCCAGGCCAAGACGGACGCGGACGGCGGCGAGGTCAGCCCCGAGCAGATCTGGGCGGTCTTCGCGGACGAGTACCTGCCGGTGCCGGACGCGCCGTGGGGCCGCTTCCGGCTCGCCGGGCACCGTAACGAGGCCACCGTGGACGGCAAGGACGCGCTCTCGGTGGACCTCGTCGTGGAAGGCGAACTGCACACGGTCGAGGCGACCGGTAACGGCCCGATCGACGCGTTCGTCAGCACGCTGGACGGATTCGGCGTTGAGATGCGCTTCCTCGACTACGCCGAGCACGCGCTGTCGGCGGGTGGCGACGCGAAGGCGGCGGCGTACATCGAGTGCGCTATCGGCGACCGGGTGCTGTGGGGCGTCGGCGTGGATGCGAATATCGTCACCGCGTCGCTTAAGGCAGTCGTATCGGCGGTTAACCGCGCAGTGAGGTAGGTAAGCCTTTCCTGCGCGGATGCGCAACCAATAGGCTGACGGGCCACGTCTTCGGGCGTGGCCCGTCCGTGTCGGTGATTGCTGGGGGTAGCTTCGTGTTCTTCTTTCTGATCTGGGGGATGAAGGTCCGCTTCAAGACGGTCACGACCGGCACCTTCTTCTGCCCGCGTTGCGGCGGCGACCGTCCCTACGAGCGGCGGCTGGCCAAGCGCTGGTTCCACCTCTACTACATCCCGCTGTTCCCGACCTCGACGCTCGGCGAGCAGGTCCGCTGCGGCGTGTGCCAGACCTCGTACACCGAGGCCGTGCTCAGCCGCCCGACCTCCGGCCAGCTGTCGTCGTTGCTGATCGATGGCGCGCGCGGCGTGATCGTGCACGTGCTGCGCACCGGGTCGGCTGAGTCGGCGGACGCGCGGGCCGTCGCGGTGGGCGAAATCATGCGTGCCGGGCTGCCGAACTACACCGACCAGGACCTGACCGCCGACCTCGGCGTCGTGCCCGGCGACCTCTCGCAGCTGCTCACCGCGCTCGGGCAGCAGCTGGCGGACACCGGAAAGGAGGGGCTGCTCGGCTCGGCCGCGCGGGTCGCCCTCGCCGATGGGCCGCTGAACGACCTGGAGCGGCAGGTGCTCGTCTCGACCGGTGCTTCGCTCGGCATGACCGCGACGCACACCGCCGGTGTTATCGCGGTGGCTGAGCAATCGGCACGTGCCTAACTGCGTAGGCCGCGTAAACGTAGAGACCCAGTGAAGAACTGCACGTACAACACGTAAACGGCGCCGGACATGCGAGAATCAGCAAGTGAGCCTGCATCGTTCCGACGGGATCGTCCTGCGCACCCAGAAGCTGGGTGAAGCGGACCGGATCATCACGATCCTGACCCGCGAGCACGGCCGGGTACGGCTGGTGGCCAAGGGTGTGCGGCGCACCACCTCGAAGTTCGGCGCGCGGCTCGAACCGTTCGCGCACGTGGACTTCCAGGTCTTCTCCAAGCTGAACCGCTCGCTGGACATGATCACGCAGGCTGAGACGATCGTCCCGTACGGCGAGCGGATAGTCGCGGATTACGCGCGGTACACCGCCGGCACCGCGATGCTTGAAACGGCGGAACGGCTCACGGACGCCGAGGGCGAGCCCGCGGTGCAGCAATACCTATTACTGCTGGGCGGGTTGCGCGCGCTGACGGCGGGGGAGCATGCACCGGGCCTGGTGCTCGACGCGTTCATACTGCGATCGTTGGCAGTAGCCGGATATGCCCCCTCGTTCCACGACTGCGCGCAATGCGGGGCAGAGCCGCCCGAGGGCGCCGCGTGGCGTTTCTTCGCCGTGGCGGCTGGCGGCGTGGTCTGTGCCTCCTGCAAGCCGGCCGCCTCGGCCGTGCCTCAGCGCGCCACGCTCGACTTACTCGGCGCGCTGCTCGCGGGGGAGTGGGAGATCGCGGACGCGAGCGAGGAACGGCATCGGCGCGAGGGCAGCGGGCTGGTGGCGGCGTATCTGCAGTGGCACGTCGAGCGTGGGCTAAGGTCGCTGCGACTGGTGGAACGGTAAGGAAGTTCGAAGTGCGACGTAGGAACCAGGCAGCGAAGGCAATCGGCGCGCGTGATCCGCGCGGGCCGCGGACGTACCGCGAGCCGAAGCCGCATAAGGACGGCGCCGAGCCGCCGAAGATCCCCGCCGAGTTGGTGCCTAAGCACGTAGCGATCGTGATGGACGGCAACGGTCGCTGGGCCAAGGCGCGTAACCTGCCGCGCATCAGGGGCCACGAAGAGGGCGAGAAGTCGCTGTTCGACGTAGTCGAGGGCGCGGTGCAGATCGGCGTTACGCACATCTCCGCCTACGCGTTCTCCACCGAGAACTGGAAGCGCTCGCCGGACGAGGTCCGTTGGCTGATGGGCTTCAACCGGCTGACCATCCGTCGGCGGATCGACGAGATGGATGAGCTCGGCGTGCGTATCCGCTGGGCCGGTCGGCGGCCGAGGCTGTGGAAGTCGGTCATCGATGAGTTGGAGATGGCCGAGGAGCGTACGCGCTACAACGACCGGTTCACGCTGACGATGTGCGTTAACTACGGCGGTCGCGCGGAGCTCGCGGACGCTATGGCGGCTATCGCTCGTGACGCGATCGCCGGGAAGATCAACCCGGACCGGATCGACGAGCGCACCATCGCGCGCTACCTCGACGAGCCGGATCTGCCGGAAGTCGACCTGTTCCTGCGGTCTTCGGGCGAGCAGCGCACTTCGAACTTCATGCTCTGGCAGGCCGCGTACGCCGAGATGGTCTTCCTCGACACGCTGTGGCCGGACTTCGACCGGCGGGACCTGTGGCGGGCCATCGAGATCTACGCCGAGCGCGACCGGCGCTTCGGCGGCGCGATCCCGAACGCGGTTGTGTCCGATACTGCCGGCTGATGACGCAGCGGCCGTGATGGTGTGACGGTCAGCTGATATCTCGCGTCGCGTTTATCTTGGCTATCGAGGAATAGCTTCAGCCAGTGTTACAAGCAGGTAATTTCGGCTGAGATTTTCCAGTGAATGCGTTGACTGGCTCCAGGCGTGCTGCGACGGTTTGAATATCGTCTTCTGATGAGGTCGTCACGCCCGGCGCGGCAGTGGCGACGGGGCCGGGTCCGGCCCCCTAGAGGCTGCACGGCGCCCCGTCGCACGTTGTGGAGGCGGGCGTACGGGGCGCTGTGCGGCCGTATCAGCGAGCCGGTATTCCGGCGAATCGAATATCTCCGTTGCCGAATATTTCGTTGCGCGTACGGGCGTGTCCCGGTCATGATCTGGCGATGGAGCCGAAGACCTTGCCCCCGGCGCTCACCCCGGGGATCGCGCCGCCGGAGCGGATTGAGATTGACGGGCTGCTACTGCGCCGCTGGGCGCCGGACGACCTGCAAGCCAGCCTCGACGCGATTAACGCGTCCTTCGAGCACTTGCATGCCTGGATGGACTGGCTGCCAGAGCCTCGCACCATGGAGCAGCAGCGCGAGTTCTTCGATCGTTTCTGCAGCTCGTGGCCTGCGGAGCGCGCGTGCAACTACGGCATCTTCGACATCGCCGACGGCACGGTGGTAGGCGCCATCGGCGTGCATGACCGGGTCGGCCCCGGCGCGCTGGAGATCGGTTATTGGTGCCACGTCGCACACACCGGCAAGGGCGTAATCACGCGAGCCGCGCGTGAACTCACCCGCATTCTGCTTGAGCTAGAAGGCATCGAACGCGTCGAGATCCACTGCGACGCGGCTAACGTGCGTAGCGCTGCGGTCCCGGAACGGCTCGGCTATCGGCTCGATCGGATCGAGGAGGACGGGATCACCGCGCCCGCCGAGTCGGGCCACGGCATGTTCTGGATCAAAGAGCGGGACGCTTGATCTGACGCTTGGCTGCCAGTTGTGGCCGGCTAGCGGTCAGTTTTCGCCGTGCTCCGCGCAGGTGCCGAAGATCTCCAGCGTGTGCGCCACGTTGGTGAATCCGTGCTCGGCGGCCATCCGGTCGGCCCAGGACTCCACGGCGGGGCCTTCGACCTCGACCGTCTTTCCGCACTTGCGGCACACCAGGTGATGGTGGTGGCTACCCGAGCTGCACCGCCGGTAGACCGCTTCGCCGTCGTCGGTGCGTACGACGTCCACCGCGCCGGCGTCGGCGAGCGACTGGAGCGTGCGGTACACCGTCGTGAGGCCGACCGAGTCGCCACGGTGCTTGAGGCGGTCGTGCAGCTGCTGCGCCGACTGGAAGTCGTCGGTCTCCTCGAGCAGCGCGGATACCGCCGCGCGCTGACGCGTAGACCGGCCGGGTGCGGGCACCGATGTGCGTGACCCGTGGGTCTCCGTCTCACTCATCGTGTGCTCCTCGCCGCGCCTGGATTTCTCCCATTGTGCCACTGCGGCCCCCTGGAATGCGTTGGAACGACGCCGGAACGCGTTGGATCCACGGCGCCCGCGCTCGGTACGCTTTGTCCCCGAGTCGACCGCACGCCAGCCGGGTGTGATGGCGAACAGAGCAGACAAGAGAGCACACCGTGCCCGCCGACAAGATCGACACCATCGTCCGCCTGGCAAAGGCGCGCGGCATCGTCTTCCCGTCCAGCGAGATCTACGGCGGCTCCCGGGCCGCCTACGACTACGGTCCGCTCGGCGTGGAGCTGAAGGAAAACGTCAAGCGGCAATGGTGGCAATCCGTCGTACGCGGCCGCGAGGACGTGGTCGGTCTCGACTCCTCGATCATCCTGGCCCGCGAGGTCTGGGAGGCCTCCGGGCACGTCAAGGAGTTCGCGGACCCGCTCACCGAGTGTCTCTCCTGCCACAAGCGCTTCCGCGCCGACCACCTCGAAGAGGCGTACGAGAACAAGCACAAGCACGCGCCTGAGCATGGTCTGGCCGACGTCAACTGCCCGAACTGCGGGAACAAGGGCCAGTTCACCGAGCCGAAGATGTTCAACGGGATGCTCTCTACGCACCTCGGCCCGGTGCAGGATGGCTCGGGGCTGCATTATCTGCGTCCGGAGACGGCGCAGGGCATCTTCGTGTCCTACAAAAACGTCTTCGAGACCGCACGTAAGAAGATCCCGTTCGGCATCGGCCAGATGGGCAAGTCGTTCCGCAACGAGATCACCCCGGGCAACTTCATCTTCCGCACCCGCGAGTTCGAGCAGATGGAGATGGAGTTCTTCGTCAAGCCAGGCGAGGACGAGCAGTGGCACGAGTACTGGATCGAGCAGCGCTGGAACTGGTACACCAACCTCGGCGTGAACCCGGACAACCTGCGCCTGTACGAGCACCCGCAGGAGAAGCTGTCGCACTACTCGAAGCGGACCGTGGACATCGAGTACCGCTTCAACTTCGGCGGCAGCGAGTTCTCCGAGCTCGAAGGCATCGCCAACCGGACCGACTTCGACCTGACCACGCACTCGAAGCACTCGGGCCAAGACCTGTCGTATTTCGACCAGGCGAACAACGAGCGGTTCACGCCGTACGTTATCGAGCCGGCGGCGGGCGTTAACCGGTGCATGCTCGCGTTCCTCGTCGATGCGTATATCGAGGACGAGGCGCCTAACGCCAAGGGCGTGATGGAAAAGCGCACGGTGCTCAAGCTCGACCGGCGGCTCGCGCCGGTGAAGGTCGCCGTGCTGCCGTTGTCACGCAACACCGACCTCTCGCCGAAGGCGCGCGGGCTGGCGGACGCGCTGCGCTGCAACTGGAACGTCGACTTCGACGACGCTCAGGCGATCGGCCGCCGGTACCGGCGCCAGGACGAGATCGGCACACCGTTCTGCGTCACCGTGGACTTCGACACCCTTGAGGACAACGCGGTGACGGTGCGGGAGCGCGACTCGATGGAGCAGGAGCGCGTGTCGCTGGACCGGGTCGAGGCGTACCTGGGCGAGCGGCTAGTCGGCTGCTGAACTGACGAGGCTGACGGCTCGGCTGATTACTTGCCGGCCGGGCACATGGGAGAGTGCTCGGCCTGCTTCATTCCGGAGACCTGCCAACGGCTGTGCTGGTCGCGGCTGAGCGTGAGCGTCGTGTAGGTGCCAGGCGTACCAGGCTTCTGCACCGCAGAGCCGACGACATGCGTAGTCGCGTTACCGCGCACGACATGCCGCCAGTTCGCGCAGTACGACACAGTGGCCTTACCGGCCGTGCCAGGCGGCGCGTATGTGGTATTAGACACGACGAGGACGCCTACCGGCTGCTCGTGCTTAGCCGTCCAAGCCGCTATATCGCTCTTTATGGCCGTCAACGCGCTCCCCGACCAGTACACCGGCAGCAGCGGATCGGCCCCACCGGCGCCGTATTCGGCGTGCAGTTGTGCGCGGACGGACTGCTGAACGGTGTAAAGAATCTGATGTTCGGTGCGGTTGGCGAGTCGTGGGTGGTCGAACGCGAGTCCCATCGTCGTCGGCAGCGTGATCCGCTCGTCGACCGGTACGGCCGCGGGGGCTGTCGGGCTGAGATCGGGCGTCGGCCGGGGCTCGGACGCGCACGCGGCGGCAGCGCTGAGCGGCACGAGTAATGCCAGCGCCACAGCCAACGCACGCACAGCCCTCTGGCCCGCCACGTTCACCAGTCCCAAGTACCCCGTTTAGACAGATCGCCTAAAGTGGCGATCTACCGACTTAGGGTAGTCGGGGCGCCACTTACCCGCTTCTTCAATAGTGACGCGAATCCGGCGGCTAAGTTGCAGTTATTTACCGGAGTGCCTATTACGCCTGGACAGTTACTCCAGGATGGCTGCTCAGGGGCAGTGCTTCAGGCGGTTACGCAGGGACGGCCGCCATCGCGGCGCCGACGATACCGGCCGTGTTGGCCAGCTGCGCCGCGACGATCTCGGCGTGCAGCGTCAGCAGCGGCAGGAACTTGTCCGCGTGGTTGGACACGCCGCCGCCGACGATGATCAGATCCGGGCTGAGCAGCTTCTCGATCAGCGACAGGTACTCCTGAACACGCTCGGCCCACTTGTGCCAGCTCAGCTCCTTCTCCGCGCGGATGCGGGCCGACGCGCGCTCCTCGGCGTCGTGGCCGTGCAGCTCGAGGTGGCCGAGCTCGGTGTTCGGCACCAACTGGCCGTTGAGGAACAGCGCGGAGCCGATGCCGGTGCCGAAGGTGAGCATGAGCACGACGCCCTTACGCCCTCGGCCGGCGCCGTGCGCCATCTCGGCCACACCGGCGGCGTCGGCGTCGTTCAGTACCCGTGGGATGTTGCTGTTGCCATTAGGCAGCGCCTTCGCGAACAGCGTGGACGCGTCTACGCCGATCCATGAGTGATCCACGTTGGCGGCGGTACGTACCGTTCCGTGCGTACCCGTAATCACGCCGGGGAAGGTCACGCCGACGGGACCGGTCCACTCGAAGTGCGCAGCCACCTCGCCGACGGTCTGAGCAACGGCGTCAGGCGTCGCCGGATGAGGGGTGTCGAGGCGGAAGCGCTCCGCCGTCAGCTCGCCTTGGATGGTGTCAACCGGCGCGCCCTTGACCCCGGAGCCGCCGATGTCGATGCCCAGAACCTGCACGTCCGTTTCCTCTCTCCGAGCCCCAGCCGCGAATCTGGGACACTGAAGCTGCCCAGCCCGAGCAGTCTCCGAGGACTATTACATGCCTGTCACGCACCAGCCGCTCGCGGTCGGCCCTTACCAGGTCTGGCCGCCGGTGGTCCTCGCCCCGATGGCGGGGATCACCAACCCGCCGTTCCGGGCGCTGTGCCGGGAGCAGGCGGCGAGCCGCGTGCCTGACGCCCCTGTTGATAGTGCCGGCGATGCCGCTCGTCAGCAGCCGGCTGGGCTGTTCGTGTGCGAGATGGTCACGACGGTCGGCCTGGTCGAGCGCAACCCGAAGACCCGCCAGATGATCCACTTCCGGCCCGAGGAGCAGCCCCGCTCGGTGCAGCTCTACGGCGTCGACCCCGACTACGTCGGCCGCGCGGTACGCATCGTCGCCGAGGAAGACCTGGCCGATCACATCGACCTCAACTTCGGCTGCCCGGTACCCAAGGTCACCCGGCGCGGCGGAGGGTGTGCGCTGCCCTACCACCACGTCCTGTTCCGCAACATCGTGCGCGCGGCAGTGCGTAACGCCGGCGATCTGCCCTTGACCATCAAGATGCGCGTAGGCATCGACCCCGATCATGAGACGTACCTCGAAGCAGGCCGGATCGCGGAGGACGAAGGCGTCGCTGCCGTGGCACTGCACGCTCGAACCGGAGCGCAGGGATATTCGGGGAAGGCGGACTGGGACCGGATCGCGAAGCTCAAGGCGGAGCTCGACCACGTCCCCGTCCTCGGCAACGGCGACATCTGGGAAGGTGCGGACGCCGTCCGGATGATGTCCGAGACCGGCGCGGACGGCGTGGTCGTCGGCCGCGGCTGCCTCGGACGGCCGTGGCTGTTCGCGGACCTGACGGCAGCGTTCCTCGGCGGCGAGCGCGTGCGCCCCAACCTCGGCGAAGTGGCGGCGATGATGCACAGGCACGCCGTCGGCCTGGTCGAAATGCACCAGTCGGACCACGGCGTGCGCGAGTTCCGCAAGCACGTCGCCTGGTACCTCAAGGGCTTCGCGGTCGGTTCGGAACTGCGCGGCAAGCTCGCTCAGGCCTCGAACCTCGCCGAACTCGACGAACTACTCGCCAAGCTGGACCACGAGCAGTCGTGGCCTGAGATCAACGAGGGTTCGCCGCGCGGACGCAGTCACGCATCAGAACGGCGCGTAACGCTGCCCTACGGCTGGTTGGAAAACCGCGACGACCCAACGCCTCCAACCGGTGCGGAAAGCGACGATTCCGGCGGCTGATACGCCAATCCGACGACACCACTCCGAATCGGAAACTCCCGAGCACTCGTTCGATGTTTGCTGCTAACGTTCCGGCAGCGAAACGCAGAACGTGGACATGGAACGTAGAACGGGAAAAGGGGCTCGGGGGCGGATGACGAAGCTGAATCAGATCATCGCCGTGGAGAAGGGCGTCAAGAGCAAGTCCTTCCAGGAGTTGACCGAGGCGCACCACGCGGTACAGAAGGCCGCGCTGTTGTCCGGCATCTCGCGGACCTACCAGCCGAAGGACGAAGAGGGCGAGCAGTTGCCGCCCGAGTCCACTCGCGTGCAGATCAAGGCCGAGGAGGTGCTGCGGCAGACCGCCGCGACGCTGACCCGCCTGTTCGACGTGACCGCGACGAAGGACTGGGCGAACTGCGTGGCGAAGGGCGACGTGACCGTCGACGGACGCACCCTGGCCAAGGACGTGCCGGTCAGCTACCTGCTGTTCCTGGAGAAGCAGCTGACCGACCTGCACACCTTCGTCAAGAAGCTGCCGGTCCTCGACGCCGCCGAGTCGTGGCTGCACGACCCGTCCAGCGACGCGTGGAAGACCGAGCCGGTCAAGACGATCAAGACCAAGAAGATGCCGCGCAACCACGTCAAGGCCGAGGCGACCGAGAAGCACCCGGCGCAGGTCGAGGTGTACTACGAGGACATCCCGGTCGGCTACTGGACCACGGTCAAGTTCTCCGGCGCGCTGCCCGCGCGGCGCGTCAACGAACTGCTCGAGCGGGTTGAGGCGCTGCAGGAGGCGGTCAAGTTCGCGCGCGAGGAGGCGAACGGCACGGTGGTCACCGACCAGCACGTCGGTGAGGCCGTCTTCGGCTACCTGTTCGGATGACACGCGTGGATAACGCATTCGGATAACACACAGACTCCCTCCCGTGCGAGCGGGAGGGATGCGCTAGGAGCGCAAGCTGACGCTGAAGCCGAAGCTGAACTCCGGGGTCCCAGTGAGGGCTCGAATCCCTCCCCCCGCACGCATGCGGGGGTAGCCGAAGTCGGCAAGGCAGCCCCGGTCAAAGTGCACTCGCTCCAGACTCGTACAGGAAACTGAGCCAAGCAGACAA
>CAVQPP010000490.1:0-3543 GCA_963714445.1 uncultured Actinomycetota bacterium | reverse complement strand
CCCTGAGGTAGCAGGCGAGCGTGGTGAGGTACTCGCAGCGCCGGTCGCGCTCAGCGCGGTTGAGCGTGCCGAGTACGTCGTCCGCGAAGGCCCGCAGCTCGGACAGGTCGGGTACCTGCAGCAGCAGCCGGTGGATACCCAGGTCCGCGAAGGCCGTGACGCTGCCGGACCGGCCGAGGCGGCGCAGCGTCTCCAGCGTCCGGCGCGCCTCCTCATAGGACCGGGTGATCTCCCGCGGGTCCCGGCACATCCCGCCGATCCCGATGATGGCCTTGGTGTCCGGGAAGAGCTCGGCCAGGCGGGCGATGCAGATGTCCGCAAGCCGCCGCGCGTCCGGGCCAGCCGCGTGCTGGCCGTCGGCGGCCACGGTGACCAGCACCACCTCTGACTCCCGGGCCGAGATGATCACGTTGGGGCCCGGGTGGCGAAGAAGTGCTCGATGACGTCCCGGACCCGCTGCCGGAGGGCATCCGCGTCCTGGGCGGCCCGGGGAGCCGGCACATCGAAGGCAATGGCCAGCACGCTGTGCTCGCGGGTGGGGTCATAGCCGAGGTGGGCGGCCCACCGCCCGGTCTCGTTCTCGTCGCGGCCCCGGCCCAGAAGCAGACCTTCGACGAGGTCGTCACGCACCCGCCTGGCGGCCGCGGCGACCACGTGCTCCCGGCCGAGGATCATCCCGCAGATCGTGGCCGCATGCTCGGTAACCAGGAGGCGCATGTCTTCCGCTGCGTCCGTATCCGCCGGGTCCATGGTGATCAGGTGGGCTGGCACCTCGTCGCCGACGAGGACGGGCGCGACGATGATGGCCGGCATCCCGCCGACGCTGGGCAGCCAGAGCGGCCGGTGGCCCTGCCGTGATGCCCTCAGCACCTGGCCGAGCCGCGGGTGGACAACCGCCTCGCGGACCATGTCCGCGGCCTTCTCGGGCGGTGTGCCGGGGGACGCCGCGGCGATGACGTCCATGACCGGGCTCACCACCGCCACCGTAGCCATCGTCCGGTCGGCGATCAGCTGCGTCACGCTGGCCAGGTCGGCATCCTGCAGGGCGAGGCCCGAGAGCTGGCGGTAGACCGTCACCAGCTCGCGGAGCACCATGTTCTCCCGGCCGAGGTCCCGCTGAGGGCCAGAATTGACGACACGTCGGACGGCAGCCGGATGTCCTTCTGTCATGATTATCCAGCATATGACCGTTGCCGTAATCTAGTCTTGTGCGAGACGACAAACTCGGCGTCAAGTCCTTGAGTGTCTGCTGCGTCTCCCGGGAAGCATCTTGACAAGACGGGCGCCCGCCGCGCACATTTCAGGAGAGTTAACTTCCACCCTGGTCCACCGGTTGGGCGCCCGCTGAGCCGCAGGCGGCTGGCCGGGAGGCGGCCTGGATGCTCGAATACCGGGATATCTACGCGGGCGGCCGGCTGCTGCCCTCCGCGTCGCTCGACGCGGTCACGGTGGCCAACCCCGCCACCGAGGAATTCGTGGGCGCCGCCCCGGCCGCGGTCGAGCAGGACGTGGACACCGCGGTCGCGCGGCGCGGCAGGCCTTCGACGCCGGCCCGGCCGCGGGCGGACCAGGCGGACCGGGCCGCGGCGATGGACCGCCTCGCGCTGGCCCTGGAGGCCCGGGCGCAGGACACCGCGCGGCTGGTGACCGCGGAGATGGGCATGCCCATCCGGGTCTCCCTGGTGCACAACGCGGAGGTGCCGGTCACCATCCTGCGTTACTACGCCGCGCTGGCTCGCGCGCTCGAGCCGGAGGAGATCAGGGTGGCGGTCAATTTCCGCGGGCACACCTTGGTCCGGCGGGAGCCGGTGGGCGTGGCGGCCGTGGTGGCGGCGTGGAATTACCCGCTGACCATCGCTGTCTCGCAGTTGGCACCGGCGCTGGCGGCGGGCTGCACGGTGGTCTTCAAGCCAGCGCTGCAGACCTCGCTGAGCGCTTATATCCTCGCCGAGGCGATCGAGGGCGGCGGATTTCCCGCCCGGTGTCCTCAACCTGGTGACCGGCCCGCATGAGGTGGCCGAGATGCTCGCCCGGCATCCGGGGGTGGACAAGGTGGCGTTCGCCGGGCCCGCCTCGGTCGGCCGCCGGGTAGCCATTGCCTGCGGTGCGACGTTCAAGCCGGTGAACCTGGAGCTGGGCGGCAAATCCGTGGCGATCGTGCTCGAGGACGCCGATCTTGGCACCACGTCGGCGGCGCTGGGCCAGCTCGCTTTCGCCAACGCCGGGCAGACCTGCTTCGCTGCCTCCCGGGTGCTCGCGCCCGATCCCGTTACGAGGAGGCGGTGGCGAGCCTGACGGATGAGGCGGCGGGCAACGTGATCGGCGACCCGATGTCACCGGACACGACCATCGGGCCGCTGGTCAGCCCGCAGCACCGGGCGGAGGTGGAGTCCTACGTCGCGGCCGCCGCGGCCGGGCGCGCGCGTGATGGCTGGCGGCCGCCGGCCGCGCCGGTCCGGGGCTACTACTACGAGCCCACGGTGCTGGCCGGCCGGTGGGCTCAGCCCCCCACGTGAGGTTTCCCGGCCCGGTCGTCACGGTGGTCCCGTACGACCGGGAGTCTGAGGTGGTGGCGATCGTCAACGACGGGGGCTGCGGCCTGGCCGGCAGCGTGTGGACCTCGGACCGCGCCCACGGACTGGATATTGCCCGGCGATCCAGGCCGGCACCTTCGGGGTCAACGTGTACATCCCGGATCTCGGCTCCCCGTGGGGCCACGGGGCGAGCGGACAGGGCAGCGCCTACGGGCCCGAATGCCTCCACGCCTACTTAAGGTCCAGGTCGGTGTTTCTCCCCGAGCCGGCCTGGATACACGGCGCGACCTCCGCGGCGGCAGGCTCGCCGTAGGCGGCGGCGAGCGCCGCCGGAAATCCGCCCGGCCCAGCGCGAGCACTCCTGCGGCCCGACTGCCTCCAGCGCCAGCGTCGCGACGGCGCAGCCGAGCTGGGCTGATCGCAGATCACCCAGGTCCCAGGTCATCCCGGCGATGAAGCCAGCCGAACGAGGTCACCGACCCCGGTCAGGTAGCCGCCCGGCCGGACGGCATGGCGGGCACCCGGATGGTGGGCGCGCCCGGCCGCTCGACCAGGACGCCGCGCGGGCCGAGAGTCGTTACCCACACCCCGACCTGGTCCAGGATGCGGCTCGCCAGCCACCCCGGTCTTGCGCTCCAGCAGTTCCCGCTCGTACTCGTTGGTGAACAGGCCTGCCGCCCCGTCGATCAGGGCCCGCGCGGCAGCCTCCGCGATCCAGGCCAGCTGCTGCGACGGGTCGGCCAGGAAGACATATCCGCGTTCGCGGCATTCGCTGGTGTGCCGCAGCATGGCCTCGGGATCGTTCGCGCTGATGACCGTGATCGCGAAGCCGCCGACCCGGCGGGCGATCCCGGCCAGCTCGATCTGCCGGGCCTCCCGCATGGCGCCCGCGTAGAAGGTCGCGATCTGGTTGTGGTCGCGATCGGTGGTGCACATGAAGCGTGCCGTGTGCTGCTGAGCGGATATCCGCACGGCGCTCGTGTCAACGCCATGCCGGGTCAGCCACGTG
>CAVQPP010000489.1:0-3558 GCA_963714445.1 uncultured Actinomycetota bacterium | reverse complement strand
GGGTCGGAATGGCAGAGCCGGCTGGACACTGCGGGCCTTCTGCCCGACGCGCGCCGGTTTGGCGCCGCGCAATGGCTGATGATCGCTGTCATTGCCGCAAGCTGCGGTGTGGGCGGCGTTCCAGGGTTGATCACGCCTCTGGTCGCAGTCGTAGTCGGGCTTCACTTCTTTCCGTTGGCGCGCATCTTCGCCGACCACCGGCTCTTCGTTCCCGGCGCGGCACTGACCGTGCTCGGCATCGCCGGCCTTCTAGCGCGAGCCGTGGTGTCTCTCCGGGTGCTGTCTTCACTGACCTCTCTGGTCTACTGCCGCGTGGTCCATCGCCGCAGCGCGTCGGGCGGGTCGTATCTGCGTGTCACGATATCGGCGACGGCGCGGGCGTGGGAGCGCATGCCGGGGGCGTGCTGCTGGTGGAAACCGCCCGGCGCGCCGGGCTGGAGTCGGTGCTTCGCGAGGCGCTGACATCGTGGCGCACGGCGCGGTTCGTGCACGAGCCGGGCAAGATCCTTCCCGCTACGTCACGGCCATACCTCCAGTTCTGCTGCGCGCACGAACTGCGGGCCTCACCCGTTCGGTGCGGTCGCCGAACTCGAGGGTGAGTTCGGGCCTGACTTCGAGGTTCGCGACCCAGTGAGGGTCGCTCGGCGCTCCCTCGTGCTGGATTCTACGGTCTCGTTTCTTCTCGTCGGCTGGTCAGGGGACTTCGCACGCGGCGGGGTCAGCCGTCCGCACGAGCGGGCGTGGCGGTTCCGTACAACTGCTGGGCGTAGGCGGCGTAGGCCTGCGTGCCCAGGTCCTTGATGACCGGCTGGATCTCGGCGGGTGTGTGGGTGACGACCATGTCGATGACCTCGGGTGCGGTCTCGTACGCGAACATGCCGAAGATGGTGGTGAGTTTCTCTGGCGGGGCCTCTACGGCCTGACCCTGCCCCACGCGTGCGTATTCCGCATCGGCCAGGTACTTCTCGATCAGCGGTACGACGCGCTCCTCCTCCAGCGCCAGATGCTCCTTCATCACCGGGATGAGCTGGTCGATCGCGTCGGCCGCGGCCTCGCGCGCGTCCGCGGACGCGCTCTCGCTCCAGGCCGCCACGTCCTGTTTCACGCGGATCAGCCACTCGTGGATCGCCTGGTGCTGCTTCTCCATGACGTCGACGTCGACTCGCGCGGGCTCCTGCGGGCAGCGTTCCCGCAGCAGCGGCCAGACATACTGCTCCTCGCCCGAGTGGTGGTGCTCCAGCACCGAGGACACCAGGGCGATATGAGCCGCGACGAGCGCGGTGCGCTCCCGGTCGCCGGCGGCGACGCCCCTGACCAGGCCGGGCATCAATCCGAACTCGCGGCGGAACATCCGGTGCGCCGCGGCCATGTCTCGCGCGTCGGCGAGAGGCTGGTCGATTGTCGCCATGTTCTGCGTCACTCCTCGTTGCTTTGGTGTTGGGTGGATCGCAGCCGTGAACGGCCGGCCGTGCGCCGTGTTCAGGTTGCGAGGGCCGTGGTTGAAACCGCCGAAACGGCTGACGCCGCAACCGCGTGCGGTCGGATCGCGGAACGGTCACAGCGGGAGCGAGATCGCGGTCGGCGGGATGTCGTCGTGGTCGATGCCGCCGCCGGCCTCCCGCCACATCTCGTAGGCGATCTCGCGTGAGATCTTCCCGTCCCGCATTTCGAACAGGTGCGCGAGCCGGCAGCTGATCTTTGTGCCGACGCCCAAGGGCAGGTTGGGCATCAGGTCATCGATCATGGTCGCCTCGATGATGTGGTCGGTGAACACCGTGGTCTCGGTCGCGACCTGCCGCAGTTGGGTTATCGAGGTGACGCGCATCGACTTGAAGATGTCTCGGTAGGCCGCCTCGGTTTCGGCGGCCGACCTGTACACCTGGCCGCGTGCCGGCGACTCCCAGACGATGTCGTCGGTGTACAGGGCCACCGCCTTGTCCACGTCGTCGGGATTCTCGTTGTGGAAGTGGGCTTCGACTGCCGCCAGGTTGCGTGCGATCAGATCGTCGCGCTGCTGCTGTTCGTTGCGCATGGTCTTCCCTTTCGCGTGTCAGAGTGCTGGGTGTCGACTAGTCATCCAGCGCGCCGAAATGCTCGATGCCAGCGCAGCTGACCAGGATGTCCAGCCCACCGAGCCGGTCGGCCGACTCGTCGACGACCCGGCGCACGTCATCCGGCACGGACACGTCGCCCTGCACCGCGACGGCTAGGCCGCCCTCTTCGCTGATCTGCGCCGCGATGCCTTCGGCCGCCTCGGCCTGGGCCCGATAGTTGATCGCGACGGCCGCCCCGTCCTGCGCCAGCCTGCGCACGACCGCCGCACCGATGCCGCGTGAACCTCCGGTGACCAGTGCCGTCTTGCCTTTCAGGGTGCGCATCACCGCTGCTCCAATCGTTGGCTCAGCGCCCGCGCACGCAGCGGCCCTGGTGCGACCGGCGTCGAGGCGGCGACCGCGCTACCGGCGCGCGGGTGCCACCACAAGGTGCGAGCACTTGTTGACGAGCCCAGGAAACCCCATTGTGATGTGCATGAGAAGCGAAAGATCGAGCTAGCGGTTATCGCGATGGGAGATAAGCATGGAGTTGCGGCAGTTGGAAGTGTTCGTCGCGGTCGCCGAGGAGCTGAGCATCACCCGGGCCGCCCAGCGGCAGAACGTCGTGCAGTCGGCGGTGTCTGCGACGCTGCGAACCCTGGAGCGGCAACTGGGCGTGGCTCTGGTCTCGCGCACCACTCACAAGGTCGAGCTCACCGACGCCGGCCGGCTTTTCCTGCCCGAGGCACGGCGCACGCTCGCCGCCGCGCAGGAAGCAGGCCACGTGATCCAACAGGTGCGCGGCGGCCTACGCGGCACGCTGCACCTGGGACTCATGTTGTTCATCCCGGAAATCGCCGTCAGCGCGCCGCGGCTGATCTCCCGGTTCGTCACCGAGTATCCGAACATGGAGTTCTCCGTTCAGATCGGCACCAGCGGCGACCACGCCGAGGCACTGCGCCGCGGCCGACTGGACCTGGCGTACCTCGCCCTGCCGCCGGAGGACACCACCGGCTTGATACTGCACCCGCTGTGCACCCAGACGATGGGCCTGGTAGTTCCCGTCGGCCACCGGCTCGCCGACCGCGAACAGGTCGAGCTGACCGAACTGGCCGACGAGCCGTTCGTGGACACGACGCCGTCCTGGGGTACCCGAATCGCCATCGACCGGGCCTTCATCCGGGCCGGCGCCACCCGCACCATCCGCTACACGATCGCCGAGAACCACGGAGTGCTCGACTTCGTCCGGCACGGTCTCGGCGTCGCGATCAGCCCACCCCTGTTCGTCCCCTCCGACCTGGTGTTCGTGCCGATCGCCCGGCACGCACCCCGATTCGTCATGTCCCTGGCCGTCGCCGACCGCGATCCGAGCACACCGGTCCGCGAGCTGCTGAGGATCTTCCACCAGCTCGCGGAAGAATCCGGCACCGGTGAATGAAATGCCGCCTCGGTGGACCCGATGTTCGGTACTGCCAGCCAGCCGCGCCGAACAGAACGCACAGTCGATCGCCGCCAAATGCCAGGA
>CAVQPP010000488.1:0-15232 GCA_963714445.1 uncultured Actinomycetota bacterium | reverse complement strand
GTTATGTCGTCTCTACTGGCTCCGTCTCGTATTGCTGGGCGTCCGTGGAAGGCTTCGCCTCCCGGGAGCTGGCTGAGCGCCTCCGCCGCGCCGCGCAGGACGCCCGCCTGTTCGCCCGCGTCCAGCCTGCATCCCGCTGGCGGGTGCACAGCGGCCACGCCATCACCGTCACCCGATGCGATGGCCAGCCCTGTACGCGCTTCGGCGCCCAGCTGCCCCGCCGCGACATCAGGGATCCGCACGTCGGCTACGGCACCTGCCACCGGGACGCGGTGCGCGCTCTCTGCGCCGCCAGCCGGGTGACCATCGTGGACCTGGCCTGGGGCAGCGATGACCTGCTCTGGCCGGTCCTCGCCAAGTTCGCAGACGCAGAACAGGAGGCGGGGCGTCGATGAGCGCGGCACTGCATACGGCCCTGGCCTGGACCTCAGCCCATCTGACCGCCGCCGCTGTGAGCGCCGCCGCTGTGGTGGTCCTCGGTGTCCTGGGATGGCGGGCGGTTCGCGCGGCGGCTAGCAAGTACCAGCCACGCGCGGATGACGCGCTGACCATCGCCGTCGCGGGGGTCGCCACGGCGGTCGCGGTGAGCGGCATGTGGCGGTTCTTTGACGTGGTGCTCCACATCGGCGGCCTCGAGCGCGCCGGGTTCGCCGCGGTGCTCGAGCTGGCCACGTTCGCTGAGGCGGTCCGGGCGAAGCGCAACATGCGCGAGTTCGGCACCGCGGGGCAGGACGGTGCCGCCATGTGGGCGCTGGCCGCGCTGTCCGGCGTGCTGGCCGCCTGGTCGGCCGGGTCGCTGGCCGCCGCGGCGTTCCGGCTCTCCATGCCGCTCGTGGCCGCGTGGCTGTGGCACCGCGGGCTGGCCCTGGCGCGGCGCCGGGCCACCGGCCGGGCCATCCACTGGCGGCTGACCGCTGAGCGGATCCTGGTGCGCCTCGGCCTGGCCGACCCCACCGAGCGCGAGGCGAGCGAGGTGGCCGCCGCCCGGCGGCTGACTGTGCTGGCCCGGGCGGCGAAGCGCCTGCGTCTGCTGCGCGCCAGCGGGGCGCGCGGCTGGCGGGTCCGCTGGGCCACCCGGTCGCCTGGACGCCGCGATGACCCGGGCTGTGGAGTTCGCGGACCTGGCCGACCGACCCGGCCCGGCAGTCGGCGCTGCTGGCCCAGCTGGGCGCGCTGAACGGCGCGGCGGCCCTGGCCGACCTTGACCCGCCCGCCCCGTGGGCCACCGCAGAGCAGCCCGCACAGGCTCCGCACGGTGCGGATGCGGGCGGGGATCTGCGGGCCGAACTGGCCGCAGAGCTGGAGGCCGTGCGGACCGCACGTGCGGGCCTGGAATCCGCAGCCGTGCGGAACGGCAGCCCGCACGGTGCGGACCGCACGAACGGGCACGCACCGCACGCTGCGGACCGCGCCGAGGACCACGACCCTGCCGGTGTGCCCGCCGCTGACCGTGACTCCGTAGTCGCTGACCTGGCCACGGAGATCCTGACCGCCGCCGCCGCGGACGAGACCTGGCATCCGGACTACTCCGCACTGATGGCCCGCACGGGACGGCGCAAGCGGTGGTGCGAATCCGTCGTTGCGGACGCCCGCCGTGCGGTGCTCGGTGCGGATTCTCCCGCAGCCGACCCCGCAGAAAGGACCGCACACGAGCGCCCGCAGGAGGCGCCCGCACACACCTAGGTAATCCGTCCCGGCCCGGGTCAACCGCCAAGTCAGCCCCGGGCCGGGTCTCACCGAAATGAGGAGTCCATCGTGTCAACCGATCCGATTGATGACCACCCCGGGGCCGAGGTGGTCGAGCTTCACCCCACCGCGGTCATTCCGCCCGGAGCGCCGCCGCCAGGGCCGCCGCCGGCGCCTACGTCCGCACCCGGACCCGGGCCGGGCGAGCGGCGGCCGATCATCCCGGAGCAGTGGCAGCGGGCCAGCGCCCGCGCGACGGTGCGCCACCATGCCGCGCTGAGCTGGCACCGGGCCCGGTTCCACGGGCTGCGCGCCCCCGCGTACGTGATCAAGGCCGTCGTGTGGGCGGCCGTCGGCGCCGGCCGCCTGGCGCTGGCCCAGATCGGCTGGTGGTGGGTCGCCGAGCAGACCTGGCTGCGGTCCGAGGCGATCGCCGCAGGGGATCACCGGGCCTGGATGACCTGCACAAGCACGCCCGGGAAACGCGCCTGCTGCGTGGCCTGGTCCTGCTCGGCGAGCTCGTGTTCCTCGCCGTCGCCAGCCGGCCTGATCACCGCATACGCGGTGTGGGCGTGGCTGCTCATCGCCGCCGCGGTGCTGCCGTGGCTGGCCACGATCGGCCGCCCGGCCAGCAAGCCGATCGTGCAGCACGGCGGTCGTCCCCGCCTACGTCGAGCCGCTGACCCAGGACGTGGTGATCCGCGCGCTGGCCAGCCTGGGCATCGCCCTGATCAACCAGGCGCTGGCGAAGAACCCGGACGACCCGGAGCGGGTGATCGAGTTCCGCGACCCGATCGTCCGCGACGGCCCCGGCTGGCGGGCGGTCGCCGACCTGCCCGCACGGGGTGACCGCCGCCGAGGTGATGGACCGCCGCGACAAGCCGGCGTCGGGGCTGCGCCGCCAGATCGGCTGCGTGTGGCCGGAGAACGACCGCAAGCGCCACCCCGGCGCGCTGGTCCTGTGGGTCGGCGACGAGGACATGTCGAAGGCTGAGCAGCCAGCGTGGCCGCTGGCCCGCCGCGGCGGCGTGGACCTGTTCGCGCCGGTGCCGTTCGCCACCGACCAGCGCGGCCGGCCGGTCACGATCACGCTCATGTTCGTGTCGATCATCATCGGCGCGATCCCCCGGATGGGCAAAACGTTCCTGCTGCGGCTGCTGCTGCTGATCGCCGCCCTGGACGTGCGTGCTGAGCTGCACGTCTACGACCTGAAAGGCACCGGTGACTTGGCGCCGCTGCGGCCGGTCGCGCATCGCTACCGGGCCGGTGACGAACCGGAGGACATGGATTACCTGGTGGCCGACTTCCGCCAGCTCCGCGACCGAGATGCGCCGCCGCACGAAGGTGATCCGCCAGCTGGCCGAGGAGCACCCGGAGCTGTGCCCGGAGAACAAGGTGACGCCGGAGCTGGCCAGCCGCAAGGATCTCGGCCTGCACCCGATCGTGGTCGCGGTGGATGAGTGCCAGGTCGGTTTCGAGCACCCGCTGTACGGCGACGAGCTGGAGACCATCTGCACCGACCTGGGCAAGCGCGGCCCGGCGCTCGGCATCGTCCAGGCGCTGGCCACGCAGCGGCCGGACGCGAAGTCGCTGCCCGACCGGGATCTCCGCGAACGCTGTGCTGCGGATGTGCCTCAAGGTCATGGGCCAGGTCGAGAACGACATGGTGCTCGGCACCTCCGCTTACCGCAACGGCGTCCGGGCCACGATGCTCGACTTCGAGGACAAGGGGATCTTCTACTTCTCCGGCGAGGGCAGCGCGCCGCGCATCGCCCGCGGCCAGAAGCTGGACGGGCCGGAGTCCAAGGAGATCGTCGCCCGGGCCCGGATCATGCGGGAGCGCGCCGGGCGGCTGACCGGCTACGCGCTCGGCACCGACATCGACCAGGATGACTCCGGTCGTTCGCCGCCGACGTGCTGGTCATCTTCGGCGACGCCAAGGCGCTGTGGTGCGAGACGATCGCCGCCCGGCTCGCCGAGTCGCTGCCGGGCGCTTACGCCGACATCACCAAGGACGCCGCGGCGAGCCAGCTGCGCGGGCTCGGCATCAAGGTCGGCACCGTCCGGGAGTCCGGCAAGGGCGGCCGGTCGGGCTGCTACCGGGCCGACGTCGAGACCGCGGCCGGGACGTCCGGTGCGTAGCGGCCAGCCCGGGAAGCGTTGCGCTTCCGCAACACGCCCCGGCCTGCGCGAACACCGCAAGGCCGCAACGGCCTCAACATCACGCACCTGCTCTGACCTGGGATGTTGCGATGTTGCGGCCCCGCGGCCCGATCCCCGGCCAGCCGGACACATGGAGGTCAGCGCCCGTGGCCTGGACGCCGCAACTCAACATCACCTGCGGGCGGTGCGGGAAACCCCGCGGCCTGCGCCACGTGTGCATCTCGCGCAGCAGCCGGAAGGCCACCGTCAAGGCGGGCTGGTCGTTCGGCCAGTGCCCGAAGTGCCGCAAGAGGGTCACCAACCCGCTGGCGCACACCTGCGCGCCGAAGTCCGACTACAAGCGCCGCCGCGCCGCCGCCGACAAGCAGGACAAGGCCGACCGGCGCGCGCAGGCCGCTCGCTGGCCAAGGTCAAGCGGAGCCGCCAGCGCGGCCCTGCGAAGCCGAAGCACGACTACCTCACCTGCACGGACGGCGACTGCCAGCGGCCGGTGTGCGTGGCGTTCAAGACCGGCTACAAGACCGGTCACCAGGACGGCTACGAGCAGGGCTACGTGTTCGGCTACGACAACGGCTTCCCCGATGGCATTCGCGCCTGCCCGCGGCCCCACAAGATCTAGGTGCGCCCCATGACCCACCTGATGAACCACATCCTGCTGGCCCTGGCGGTGATCGGCGCCTACGCCGTGTTCCTGCTCATCCACCCGGACAAGCCCTGCCGCCGCTGCCGCGGCTGGGGCGTCAAAGGCCGGCGCCGCAAGTCCTGCCCGCGCTGCGGCGCGACCGGCATCCGGTTCCGGGCGGGCGCCCGCCTGGTGCACCGCGGCAAGGCGCTGATCATCCGCCGCTACATCGAATGGAGGGACAGCTGACCATGCCGACCTACATCCGGCCCGCCCGGGTCGATATCACCGAAGGCGGCGGCGGCCCGGTGCTCATCCTCGCCGGGCTCGCCGCGATCGGCGCCGTGGTGGCGTTCATCCTGGCGCACCTGCTGCTGCTGGGGCTCTGCGCCGCTGTCGCCGCCGCGGTGCTCGGCACCGTGCTGGTCCTCATGCGCCGCGCTGCGCGTCCCGAGCTGGCCGAGCAGCATTTCGCCGCCCACCGGGCCGCGCTGCCCGCAGCCGTGCGGGCCATCTCCGCGCCGCGGCGGGCGATCGAGGCCCCAGTCGCCCAGCACCTGCACCTGCACCTGCACTTCCACGGCCTGTCCACGGAGGACGCGGCCACCATCATCCGCCGGGCGGAGACGCCAGGCCCGGCCAGCCATCGAGGAGGACCGTTGATCACCGTCATCATCGCCGCCGTGCTCATCTACGCCGCGTTCCACTTCGGCGCCGGGCACGCCCACTACCGGCACCGCAAGGCCCAGGGTCTCTCGCCCAACTTCTACTGGTCCTCGGTCCGTGGGCCGTACGCCAGCGTCCGTCTGCCCGGCGGCTTCCGCGTTGGGCACCGGCTGTAGCCCCAGTGCCGATCGTCCCGGCCGGGGCGAGCTTCCCCATCGCCCCGGCCGGGTTCACTGGCCGTGAAGTTCCGCCACCGAGGAGATGACATGTTCAGGCGCAGGAACCAGATGGACCGGCCACCACGGCACTCACGCACCGGGGCGCCTGTCGGCGAGCTGGTCGTGGACCGGAAGGCCGCCGCGGCGAAGCTGCGCCCCGGGGTGGGCGTGAGCAACTGCCGGTGCGGCGCCACGTTCCTGCACACCGGGACGGCTGGCACCTGCCCGCTGTGCGGCGTGTGAGCGTGCGCCCGCCCCGGATGCTGGCCGGCAAGGCACTGGGGAGTCCGTACCGGGCGCGCACAGGAACGGCCCCGCCAGCCCGTGAGGGGCGGCGGGGCCGTTCTACGTGTGGTGCACGCGCCAGCCAGTCTAGGCCGGCCCCGGACAGGCAGCGGCAGTATCAGCGCGTCGTAGTGCGGGGAGTCCGGGAAGGGCTGGACCTTGCCGACCTTCTGCCAGCCCCAGCGCCCATAGGCCCGCTGGGCCGTGGTGTTGTCCTCCCGCACGAGCAGCGTGGCGCGGTCCTCGCCGCGGTGGCCGAGCAGCTCGTCATGCAGGGCGTGGGCGACGCCGCGGCGCTGCCAGTCCGGGCTGACCATCAGCTCGTTCAGGGCGAACGTCCGGCGCCCGGTCTCCTCGGTCATGCCCGGCTCCGCGGGCGTGGTCAGCCCAGCCCACCAGCGCGCCCCGGCGGGCAGCGCATACCCGAGCGCCAGGCCCACCGGCCAGGCCATCGGCGGTCGCGGTGACCAGCTCGAAGCCGGGGGCCTTCATGTACGCGCGTACCCGCTCCACGAACCGGGCCGCGCTGTAGAACGGATCGGCGATCACGTCGGCGTGCGAGGCCTCGTCGACCGGGACCACCACCGGATCGAGGACGCTCGCGGCTGACTCGCCGTCATCATGGGCGAAGACCAGCCCGGCCGCCGCGGTCATGACTGCCCTGCCGGGAGGGCGAGCATCTGCCGGGCTTCCTGGACCGGCGGCAGCAGGCTCGCGCCCGGCGGCACGGCGCCGAGGGTGGCCACGGCGGTCTGGTGGACCAGGCCGCCGGGCGTGAGGAGACCGGCCCGGAAGCCCTGCAGCGCGCGCACGGCGTGCCGGGCACCCTCGGCCGGATCCCCGGCGGTGATCAGGCACAGCGCGCGGTGCAATTCCACCTGCACGGCTCCCTGGGATGAGTGGTCGGGGTAGAGCGCCAGCGCCGCATCCTGGGCGGCGCAGGCTTCCCGCAGGCTCCCAGCCCGCGAGTGCACCTCGCTCTGGACGTGCCGCAGCCGGGCCTCCGCCCATCCCCACTGCCCGCGGCGGTCTGCGGTCACCGCGGCGGGCAGCAGGGTGAACGAGTCCTCCAGGTCGGCGAGCGCGTCCCGGGCCTCCCCGTGGCGGCCGAGCCGGGCCAGCGACTGCGCCCGGGCGGCGTGCGCGCTGACCGTCCCGGCCCCCGGCGCCCCGCCTACCGCGAGCGCCTCCCCGGCCATGCCCAGGGCCGAGGACGGATGCCGCCCGTACAGGGCGAACACCGCGCGGCGGCCTCGCAGCAGCGATTGCAGCGGCCGGTCCTGCGCCTGGTCGGCCGCCCGCACGGCGGTGCGCCAGTACCGGCCCGCATCCGGGTCGCCGAGGTCGCACAGCGTGATCGCTGTCAGCGCGGCCATCTGCGCGCACACCCGCGTCATCCGCCGCCGCGTGCCGTCATCCCGCGCACCGGCCAGCCGGGCCCCGGCTTCCCGCAGGTCCGCGAGCAGGCCGGGCAGCATGCGGCCGGGCGGCAGCTGGCCGACGTCGCCGGCCAGCTCGGCTGCGGTGCGCTCCCACTCGCCGGCGTCGCGGCCGGACGTCTCCGCGTTCAGTGCGATATCGGTGTGCTGGCGCAGGATCTCCAGGGCACCCGGTGCCCCCGCTGCCGCGGTCAGTCCCAGGGCAAGCAGTGTGCGGCGTCTCACGTCTTCCTCGTCGTCGGGGGCGAACAGGGCACGCTGCGCGGCCGGGGCAGGTGGCGGGGCGAGCGCCAGTAAGGCGCCCCCGGCGCCGAGCAGGTCATCGAACCGGGCGGCCAGCTCCCGGGATATCCGCCGCTGCCCGCGGGCGACCTTGGACAGGTACCCGCAGTCACAGGGGGCCTGGCGGGCCGCCTCGCGCAGCGACAGCCCGCGTTCCGCCAGGAGGCGGCGCAATTCCTCGCCAAAGCCTGTCATCGCGTGCACCATTCGCGTCGGCTGCAGCCCGTGGCCTGCCGCAGGAGGCAGCAGGCAACGCCTTCCAGCGTAGCCCCGCACTGGAGTTCACTGCCTGTCAGGCAATGAACACGAATGCACGAGGGGGACGCGATGGTGCACGCGCCCGGCGACGACCCGGTGATGACCCTGGAAAGGCTGGCCGCAGAGCTGCGCGCCCGCGGCCTGGGCACGACGCTGATAGCGCCGCCCGGCAAGGCGCCATGGTTGGACGTCCGCAACCCGCAGGCTTCGATGCTCGCGGAAACGGTGATGTACGCCCGCGGCTGGTACTGGTGGCCATGGGCCGACCGGATCGCCCCGGCCGCCGACGTGGCGGACGCCGCGGCCAGGGTCGCCTCCGTGCTCCGCCTTGCGGGCAGCGAGCGGTGACCGGCGACGCCGCGGCGCTCGATGGCCTGGTGCGCGACTGGGGCCGGTTCTACCTGATCGGCTACAGCGGCAACCTCTACCACGCGCAGCGGCGCGACAACGCGGCCCGCGTGCACGAGGCCGACCCGGCCCAGCTGCGCCGCGAGGTTGAGGCGGATCACCGTGCCCGCCCGGTGCTCCTGCCGCCCGCGTGGGACCGGGCGGCCTGGGAGGCGCGGGTGAGCGCCGCCGAGCTGTCTGCGGGCGTGCTGGCCACCGCGCTGGCGCTGGGCCGCCAGGCCGACGCCGGGGGCATGGCGTCCCCTGGCGCCGTCCTGCTGGCCAGCCTGACCGGGTGCGGCCGTAGCACCGTGTCCGCGCGCCTGCTGCGGCTGCGGTCGGCCGGGCTCATCACCCGCACCAGGGCCGGCGGGTCAGCCGGGATGGCCCGCTACCAGCTGGTCATCCCGGTCACCACGGACGTGGGCCAGCCGCTGCCGGATGGCGCGGGTTTCTCCTGACGGGCCCCCGCGCAGCCGGCCGCCCCGCACGTGCCGGCTGCGCGGGATCCACGAGGCCGGGCCCGGGTGCATCCGCCAGGGCGCAGGGCCGGTGAGTGATCACTGTCCCTGCGTGCACCCGGAGCCCGGCCTGCGGCGTCTCCCCGCCGGCTTATGACCGGGGCGGGAGCGGGGAGATCCGCCCGGCGTGCGGGCCGTCCAGCATCACGGCGGCGAGCTGGTTCTCGATGTGCACCAGGACCGCCGCGCGGGCCTCTGCCTCGTCCCAGCCCTGGTCTGTGCCGGGCGTGATGAGCATGTTCGCGATCAGGACGGCCAGGGCGCCGACGATGGCCTGCGTGTCCGCGGGCGCCGGGGTGGCTGGCAATTCGCCGAGCAGGACGGCCCGGATGGCCAGGTATGCCTGCTCCAGGGCGCCCTGCGGGATCCCGGGCCACGCTGGCTCGCTCACGTCATCTCCCGCGGCCAGTACCCGGTGCCCAGGTCCCGGTCTGGGCCGAGCCGTTCCGGATGCCGTACTGCAGGGTCTGTGTCTGCATGCCGGTCCAGATCTCCTTGCCGTCCAGGTACACGTGGGAGTGGATGTCCGCGTGCAACTCGCTGCCACCAGGTCCGCTTGCGCCGCCTGCTGAGCCACCGCCCCGGCCGGAACCGGCGGCGGCGAAGATGGCCGCGGGGATCCGGTTGAGCGCCTGGGCTGTCTCGGTGGCATTCAGGACCGATTCGCCGCCGTGCATCATCACCAGCTCGGGCCCGCGCTCGCCGACCAGGGCCACGCCGGGCAGCGCATAGTCGGTGCCCGAGGCGTGCCCGGGGACCGAGCCCGCGGCGGCGATGGCGTGCAGGCCCTCGGAGCTGACGATCTGGATGTCCACGGTCTTCTGGCTGGGGATGTCCGCGATGGCCTGGGCGAGCGCGTGGGCGTACCTCGCCGCGGTGCTCATCTGGCCCCCGGCGGTGGCGGCGGCGTTCCCGGCTTCCCGGGCGAGCCGGGCCCCCTCCTGCTCGGCGGTGTTGAGCGCGGCCTGTGCGGCCTTGGTCTGCCAGGCGTTGGAGCCGTAGCGGTTCAGGTCGCTGATGTATGCCTGGGTCAGCGGTGCGATTCTTGTCGTGTTGTTGATGGCCTGCGCCATGGCCGTGTTGAGGTCGTTGCTGACCACGGCGGACAGGTTCTGGGCGGCCTGGGACATGCCGCCCATGGCCAGGCTCGCCTTGTTCATCCCCTGCGCGAATTGGTCGGCCGCGGCCTTGCCTTTGACGCCGGTCCACTCGGCGAGCTGCTGCAGGCTAGTCGTGACCGGCCCGCCCGCCTCGTGGGCGAGGTTGGACAGCATCTGCGTGGCGTCGGCGTTGCCCTTGACGAACGGCAGCATCTCCCCGACGAGCCCCTGCACAGTGGACTTGAACGCCCCACCCGTGATGACCCCCTCGGCCATCCCGGTGCGCAGCTGATCCAGGGCGCTGTTCCCCTCGTTGAGGGCGCTGGCAGCTGCTGCCAGGACTGCATGGCGTTCTGGCCCATGCCCTTGAGGGTGTAGGTCATGCCCGAGGCGGCCCGGGAAATGGGCCCGATCGAGCCCGTCAGGCTGGCGCTGGCCGCCGAGGCGTCCTGGCCCATGCCTTGCAGGGACGTCTGGACCTGGGACATGGCGGACATGGTGCCGGTGACGAAGCCAATCCACGCATCCCACGCCTGATTCAGCTGGGCGACTTTGGTGTCCGCGAGCTGGGTCTGGATGCCGATGGCTTCCATGTCGTTGCCGACGACACCGGCGGGGCGTTGCTCGCGCCGAGACCCTGGACAAGGTTGCGGATCTGCTGGTTGGCGATGAGCGCCGCCTGGCCGCCGTGGTTGAGGGCCACCTGCAGGTTGACCCCCGCCTCCTGGGCGAGCGAGACAGCCGCGGCCCCGGTCACGTGGTAGGTGCTCGCCAGGTAGCCGATGTTCCCCGTTACGGTGCGGAACGTGCCGATGAGCTGCTGCTGCGCCTGGCTGAGCGTGTTCACGTCGGAGGTCGCGGTGGAGGCCCCGGAGAAGGCGGACCACAGGTGCGCGGCGGCCGACGCCAGGCCACCGAAGGACGGGATGACCGAGTTGATGATCTGGCTGCCGTTGGCGAGGTTCTGGGAGAAGCTCGCCGTCGTCTTGAGCGCACCCTCCAGGCCCACGCCGGTCGCAGCGGAGTACATGTTGACGGCCGCGCCAGCGGTCTGCATGGTGCGGGACATGTGGTTCAGGTCCGCCGTGGTCCGGCCGGCCGCGTTGCCCACCAGGACAAGGTTCTGCGCGATCACCGAGAGCACCTGCATGTCCGAGGCGGCGTGGACGGCCTTCACGGCGCTGGAGGCGAGCTGCTCGTTGGCGTCCTTCACGTGGCTGATCCCGAAGCCAGCCCGGCGAACGCCGCGACCGCCAGGCCGATCTCACCCATCAGGGCGGTGTTCTCCGCCGCCGACGCCATGCTTTCCGACAGCCCGGAGAGCTTCCCCGACAGCGCGCCGATGACAGGGATGTCCTCGCCCACGATCGCCCCGGCGACCCGGGCCAGCCCCGAGACCAGTTGCGCCCCCACGCCGACGATGGAGCCCATGATCCCCGCGAGACGGCTCCACAGCCCCGCCGCGATGGCGACCGGAGCGCCGGCCAGCGCCGGGAGCGCCAGCCCGATCCGGGCGATCATGCTCGCGGCCAGGCCACCCCAGCGGTAGAACTCCTCCAGGGCCATCGCGCCCATGATCAGCGGGCGCGGGAGCTGCGAGATCCACTCGATGACCTTGGAGACCCCGTCCACGATCTGCAGCAGCACGGCCGCCAGCCCGGGCATGTCGGAGGCGAAGTTCAGGATCGCGTGGCCCAGGTTCCCGAAGACCTGGCCGATCTCGGTGAGATCGGCCACCATCCCGCCGAGCAGGCTCTGCATCTGCCCGGACTTCTGCATCTGCTGCAGGTCCACGGTGATTCTGGCGCTGAACTCATCGAACATGTGGACGACGCCGAGCCCGGCCGTCGAGAGCGACCCGAGGTTCGTCTTCGCGTCATTGACCGCGCTGCCGAGGATCTCGTAGACGCCCGGGTTGGCAGCGTTCTGGGCCTTCTGCAAGGCGTCCCCGGTGCCCAGGACGGTGCCCATGGTCTGGTGGAACGCCGCGTTCGTCGCCTCGGTCGCGGTATACAGGCTGGTCAGGTGGTTGTAGGCGTTGTTGGCCCCCTGGGCGGCCACGGCCATGCCAGCGCCCAGGGCGATCGTGGCGGGGATGACCACGGCCAGGGTTTCGGCGCTGACGCCGAGTATCCAGTGCAGGGCGCTCCAGGACAGGCCGAAGAACCGGGTCGCCGTAGTGGCGCCCCGCATGCTGTCGATGACGCCGCGCAGGGCGTCCGAGGGGGTTGCGGCGGCGACTTCCTTCTCCGAGTCCGCGAGAACCTTCTCGGCGCTCGCGAGGATTCTCGCCGCCCCGGCACTCGCGATCGTCGCGCCCACGCTGGCCAGCACGTAGTCCGTGTGCGCCTTCACCTCGGCCCCGGCAGCCTTCATCGCGGCCGATTCCTCAGCCATCGCCGCAGTCTCAGCGGCGGCGGCCCGCGCCGCAGCGGCGATTTCCGTGTCTGCCGCCATGGCCGCGTCGGCGGCCATCTCCTTGTCCATGCCGGCCATGAGCCTGTCGGCAGCGGCGAGCAGCGCCGAGGCGCGGGCGCTGTCCTCCTTGGCTGCCGTGACCCTGCTGAGCGCGGCATCCTCGGCGGCGAGCGCGCCGATGAAGGTGTCCGCCGCCTCCTTGGCGAGCTGGTCCTCGGCGGCCAGTTTTGCCGCCGCTTCGGCGGCAGCATCAGCCGCGGCAGCGGCGGCGGCGGCTCCGGTCGCATCGACGCCGATATTGATGTCCTTGCCGTGCAGGCCGGAAATCGCGGACTGCAGCTCGGCCACACTGGCAATCGCGTCGCGATTCGCGTCCGTGAAGGCTTTTACCGCATCAATGGCTTCGGCCATTGCCGCAACATATGGCGCGGTGGAGGCCGCCCATTCCTGCTCGACCGAGGGCAATTCAATGGCCATAAGTGCCTCCCCGGCGGGGAAGCGGCGCCCTCATCAGAAGATCGCCCCCCAGACCGTCGCCGCGCGCTGCGTGATTGACGACGGCGTGAAGTTGCCCGGGGTGTTAGTCGTGATGCCCGACAGGATTGAGCCGTAGCGCGAGTCCGCGGCCGTGAGCTTCCCGTTGGCCATGCCTGCGGTCAGGTTGCTGCCACGCAGGAACGACGGCGCGGTGCCGCCGTTGTAGAGCACAGCAGCCCAGCAGAACGCCCCAGATATTGTGTACGGACCGCTGGCCCAGTTCGCGTTAACCGCACCCGTCGATGCCCCGGTGTTCCATGCAGTCGTCTGGTCAGCGGTCGCAGCGACGAACGTGCCCCCCGAGTTGAAGAGGAACACGTAGTTCTCGGTGCTGGTCAGGCTGCTGCCCGTCGTGGTCAGGTCCAGGCGCACGCCCGTGGTGGACACTGACTGGCCGTACAGCGGGATCTTGATCAGGTTCAGGACGCCCGCGCCTGCGGTGCCGGTCTGGCCGAGCTGCACGCCGGTCCCGGCGTTGCTGGCCGGATCCCAGGACCACCCGAGCAGCGCCAGGTCGGCAGGCTGCGCGTTGCACAGCGCATTGCCGGCCACTGTCAGCGAGCCGTCCACCGTGGCGGTGCCGTCCACCAGCAGGTTTGTGCCGACCTCGAGGGAGTCGTCGGTCTTGAGGTTCCCGGCAGTAGAGCGGTACAGGTCGGTGTCCTGCGTGCCGGTCCCCGGGCCCCAGGACTGCTTGCCGTTCGAGTCCACGACATAGCGGTTGAAGGTGTCGCCGCTGACCTTGGCGATGTAGCCGACATCCGCGGACGCATTGCAGACCGCAGAGAACAGTTCGGTGGTCGATGACTGGGAGCCGGACGCGGAGACGCGCATCATGGCGCTGCCGCCGATGCCTGAGTCCGTGACCGCCACGATGCCGGCGCTGGGCCGGTTGAGCGCGACATCCTGGGTCGTGCTCCCGGGCCCGAGCGCGACCTTGCCGTCAGAGGTGAGCTTGAACGTGTCGTTGTTCTGGCCGACGACCCGGACGCCGAAGGCCCTGTTCCCGCTGCCGTTGGAGTTGATGAACAGCGGATCAGTGGATGGCGCCGAGCCGGGCACCAGCGACAGGGTCCTGCCCTGGTAGTTGACGATGTCCGGCGACGCGGTGATAGTCGGCGAACTGGTGGAGCCGACCGCAGTCACGACGCTGTTGTCATAATTGATCGTGTTGGTGCCGTCATCGAAGATCGCGGTCCCGGCACCCTGGATGTAGGCGCCAGTGAGGTTCACCCGGGAGCCGGACACTACCGACATGCCGTACTGCGGGGAGTTCACGCCCGATCCGTTGTCGGCGACCCCGGGCCAGATGTTGAGGCCCGAGACCGTCACCTGGCCGCCGTAGCCGTTCACGTACAGCCCGGAGTAGATGCTGCTGCCCGAACCGCCGTTCGCGCCGTCGCGGCGGAAAATGCACCCGTCGAGCAGGATCGACGTGGCGTGAACGTTGCTGGCAACGCTGCTGATGGTGCCGCCAGCCTGGAAGCCGTACAGGTTCGACTGGTCGGTCGAGCACCCCTGGAACAGCACGCCGCCCGAACTGTTGCCGCTGTTGGTGCAGACGTAGCCGAAGCCGAGCCCGGCCGCGTGCTCGCTGCGGCACCCGATGTACTTGCTGTTGCTGGTGGTGTTGATGAGCCAGTCGGTGCCGGTGTCGCCGTTGTTGGACGACACGCAAAGGATCCACGTCGAGTCAGCCGAGCGAAGGTTGAAGCCCTTCCCGCCGCAGAACCGGGTGAAGCATTTGAAGCCATAGAAGGCGTCGGGCTGGTCGCCGGCAACGTCAAGGTTGTGCTGGATGCCATCGCCGCTCATCTGGGAGATGAGCAACTCGGTCAGGTGGACTCGCTGCAAGCGCCCGTAGGAACAGGATGCCCTGCACGCCCGCTGGCCCGGCCGAGCCGTCGATCATCAGGTTCCGGATCTTTTGTTCCTCGGACACGGTGCCGTAGCCGCCGAAGGGCTGCCCGAGTAGGACGATCGCGCCCTTGAGGGTGACGCTGCCGCTGTCGGTGATGGTGAGGCCGGTGAACCCGGAAACGACCTTGAGGACCGTGCCGCCGTCAGTCTCCGTAACCTGGCTGCTGTTCAGCGCCCCGCGAGCGCGGTGTAGGGCGGGATCGTCAGCGGCGCGCTGAGATAAAAGTTCCCGGGTGCCAGCTGGACCGTGATGCCGCCGAGGTCGAGCAGCGCCTGGATGTTCGCGGTGTCCGCCGCCCGCTCATGTCGCCCGAGGGCTGGAGTCCCGGCCATGCCCAGGCGGCCCCCGTGGGCGATAGGGCGACCGGGGACTGGCCAGCCACCGCCGGGCCGGCGATCGTCACACCGCCCTGGCTGAATGCGCCCTCAACGGTGAGATTCCCATCGACGGTCAGGCCCTGGCTGATCTCGACATCCGCGTCCAGGTAGGCGTACATGCCGATCGTCACCGCTTCCTTGAAGGAGGAACTGTCCCTGATGAGCCCCTGGCTGAAGATCGCCCGGCGGCGGCTGGCCCCCCGGTCGGTGGGGTCGTAAGGGTGGCTGGGGCTCTGGCGGATGATCGCGCTAAGGACGCTCGAGGGCGGCCCGGGAACTGCCACCTGGCCGCCTACGGGGCCTACCGGGGGGCTCACCGCTGCCCCGCTACCAGCCGCACACAGCCCCGGGG
>CAVQPP010000487.1:0-9589 GCA_963714445.1 uncultured Actinomycetota bacterium | reverse complement strand
TTCCGCCCGCCCGGTGCGCTGATGCCGCTTCCTGTCACGCCCTGGACGGCGAACACGCCGGTCACGGCCAAGAGCCTCAACGTGGCGGCCTACACCGGCACGGGGGATCTCAACCAGCCAACCGGGATCCTGTGGCACGCCCAGCGGTACATCACCTTCGAGGTCGTCGGTGAGGCCGGCGACACCCTGCTGTTCAGCAGCTCGCCGTCAACCGGCACCGAGAACATCATCGGCGCCCTCCACTCCGGTGCGTCCTATCCGGGCATCGCCCTGGTGGACAACGCCGGCTACTACGGCCTCACCTCCGACGGCGCGTTCTGGAGCTGCGCCTACACGTTCACCCCTGTCATCCCGGGAGGAACCGGGGACGGCGTCACACCGGGCGGGTGGACGATCCTGTGCCACTTCATCCCGATGGCCAACACGTCCTCATCGACTACGGATGCCATCGGCGCCGACATGTACGCGAACGGCGCGCTGGTGTGCTCCGGCTCGCTGCAGGCACTGAACCCGGCCAACGACGCGTGCCCGTTCTTCCTGGACCTGCAGAACGTGACGGGGAAGACGTGGCAGCCGTCCGTGCTGCTGGTGGACTCGACCAGCACCGCCAACATCCCGCGGTTCAATGCCACCGACTCCTCCGGCGAGACCCCGCGGTTCTTCACCATCTGGGCTGGGATCAGCGACTTCGGGCTGAGCCCCGGCTACGGCCAGCCCGCCCTTCCGGCCCCCTACGCGGGCCCTTACACGGGCGCGACGACGGTCGGCACGACCGGCAGCGACGACGTGGACCTGAACAGCGCCGCGGGCATCGTGGGCCCGCTGAACTTCCTGGCCAACCCGCCGATGTTCCGTAATCACATCGGTTCCAGCCAGTCGATCTCCAACAACTCCGCGACAGTGGTCACGCTCTCGGCCACCGCTGACGTGGACAACTACAGCGGCCTGTCGGGGTCCACGTACACCATCCCGCGCAGCGGGCTGTACCTCGTGCACGGGGTGGTCGCCTTCACGGCGAACGCCAACGACGCCCGGCGGGCCGGGATCCGGGTCAACGGCGGCACCACCTACTGGGGGCCCGGCTACAACGCGCCAGCCGCGGGACGGTGCATCCCCACCAAGACGCAGATCTTCTCCCTGCAGGCCAACGACACGATCTCGCTGATGTGCGAGCAGAACTCCGGCGGCGCGCTGAGCCTGCTGTCTGCCGACCAGACGCGCATCTTCACGGTCTGGCTCGGCCTGGAAGGCGTCCCCTCCACCCTGTGGAACCCCCCGGACGTGACGTTCCGCTGGCAGTCCGGCACCCGGGGGCACGACCTGCCGGCCCTGATGCAGACCCACCTGGCGAACGATCTCGGATTCCTGTGCAGCCGGCCCTACCTGCTCGCCTACCAGACCCAGGCGCAATCCGGGTTCAGTAACAACTCGTGGAACACGGTCACGATGGACACGGCCGCCGGCATCGTGCACAGCGACACGGGCGACAACTACTCGGGATGGTCTCCGGGCAGCAGCAACAACTACACGGCGCAGGCCGCGGGCTGGTATCTGTGCGTGGCCGAGGTGTTCGGCACCTACCCGGGCACGACCTCCCAGCCGTCGATCCGCGCGGGCTTCCTGACGTCCACCAGCGGCGGCCGGACGCCGAGCGCCAGCCCGGACCGGTTTCAGGAGATGTTCCCCTCCCTGGCGGCATACCAGCCCGGTGCCACCGCTGTGGCGCTCTACTATTTGCAGGCCGGAGAGTCCATCACGCCCCAGATCTATGGCCAGAACTACACCTCGGGCACCTGGGGCACGCAGGTGGCGACCGGCGTCAATTCCTCGCTCGCAGTGATCTGGATAAGCGAATGAAGTACGGCAGCGGTGATTGGGGTGTGTGGATCCCCTAGCTAACCAGGCCCGCGAGCAGGCGCTTCCCCGCCGGGGAGGCACTTATGGCCATTGAATTGCCCTCGGTCGAGCAGGAATGGGTGGCCTCCACCGCGCCATATGTTTCGGCAATGGCCGAAGCCATTGATGCGGTAAAAGCCTTCACGGACGCGAATCGCGACGCCGTTGCCAGCGTGGCCGAGCTGCAGGCCGCGATTTCCGGGCTGCACGGCAAGGACATCAATATCGGCGTCGATGCGACCGGAGCCGCCGCCGCCGCGGCAGCCGCCGATGCAGCCGCAGCGGCAGCGGCGCACCTGGCCGCCGAGGATCAGCTCGCCAAAGAGTCAGCGGACACCTTCATCGGCGCGCTCGCCGCCGAGGACGCGGCGCTCAGCCGGGTCACGGCGGCCAAGGAGGACAGCGCCCGCGCCTCCGCCCTGCTCGCCGCCGCTGACCGGCTCATGGCCGGCATGGACAAGGAGATGGCCGCCGACGCGGCCATGGCGGCGGACACGGAAATCGCCGCTGCGGCGCGGGCCGCCGCCGCAGAGACCGCGGCGATGGCTGAGGAGTCGGCCGCGATGAAGGCTGCCGGCGCCGAGGTGAAGGCGCACACGGACTACGTGCTGGCCAGCGTGGGGGCAACCATCGCCAGCGCCGGGGCGGCGAGAATCCTCGCGAGCGCCGAGAAGGTTCTCGCGGACTCGGAGAAGGAAGTCGCCGCAGCGACCCCCACGGACGCCCTGCGCGGCGTCATCGACAGCATGCGGGGTGCCACGACGGCGACCCGGTTCTTCGGCCTGTCCTGGAGCGCCCTGCACTGGATACTCGGCGTCAGCGCCGAAACCCTGGCCGTGGTCATCCCCGCCACGATCGCCCTGGGCGCTGGCATGGCCGTGGCCGCCCAGGGGGCGAACAACGCCTACAACCACCTGACCAGCCTGTATACCGCGACCGAGGCGACGAACGCGGCGTTCCACCAGACCATGGGCACCGTCCTGGGCACCGGGGACGCCTTGCAGAAGGCCCAGAACGCTGCCAACCCGGGCGTCTACGAGATCCTCGGCAGCGCGGTCAATGACGCGAAGACGAACCTCGGGTCGCTCTCGACGGCCGGGCTCGGCGTCGTCCACATGTTCGATGAGTTCAGCGCCAGAATCACCGTGGACCTGCAGCAGATGCAGAAGTCCGGGCAGATGCAGAGCCTGCTCGGCGGGATGGTGGCCGATCTCACCGAGATCGGGCAGGTCTTCGGGAACCTGGGCCACGCCATCCTGAACTTTGCCTCGGACATGCCCGGCCTGGCGGCTGTGCTGCTGCAGATCGTGGACGGGGTCTCCAAGGTCATCGAGTGGATCTCGCAGCTCCCGCGCCCGCTGATCCTCGGCGCGATGGCCCTGGAGGAGTTCTACCGCTGGGGTGGCCTGGCCGCGAGCATGATCGCCCGGATCGGGCTGGCGCTCCCGGCGCTGGCCGGCGCTCCGGTCGCCATCGCGGCGGGGCTGTGGAGCCGTCTCGCGGGGATCATGGGCTCCATCGTCGGCGTGGGGGCGCAACTGGTCTCGGGGCTGGCCCGGGTCGCCGGGGCGATCGTGGGCGAGGACATCCCTGTCATCGGCGCGCTGTCGGGGAAGCTCTCCGGGCTGTCGGAAAGCATGGCGTCGGCGGCGGAGAACACCGCCCTGATGGGTGAGATCGGCCTGGCGGTCGCGGCGTTCGCCGGGCTGGCTGTCGCGATCAGCCACGTGAAGGACGCCAACGAGCAGCTCGCCTCCAGCGCCGTGAAGGCCGTCCACGCCGCCTCGGACATGCAGGTGCTCTCGGTGATCGCGCAGAACCTTGTCCTGGTGGGCAACGCGGCCGGCCGGACCACGGCGGACCTGAACCACATGTCCGGCACCATGCAGACCGCTGGCGCGGCCGTGAACATGTACTCCGCTGCGACCGGCGTGGGCCTGGAGGGTGCGCTCAAGACGACGGCGAGCTTCTCCCAGAACCTCGCCAACGGCAGCCAGATCATCAACTCGGCCATCCCGTCCTTCGGTGGCCTGGCGTCGGCCGCCGCGCACCTGTGGTCCGCCTTCTCCGGGGCCTCCACCGCGACCTCCGACGTGAACACGCTCAGCCAGGCGCAGCAGCAGCTCATCGGCACGTTCCGCACCGTAACGGGGAACATCGGCTACCTGGCGAGCACCTACCACGTGACCGGGGCCGCGGCTGTCTCGCTCGCCCAGGAGGCGGGGGTCAACCTGCAGGTGGCCCTCAACCACGGCGGCCAGGCGGCGCTCATCGCCAACCAGCAGATCCGCAACCTTGTCCAGGGTCTCGGCGCGATGAACGCCCCCGCCGGTGTCGTCGGCAACGACATGGAAGCCATCGGCATCCAGACCCAGCTCGCGGACACCAAAGTCGCCCAGCTGAATCAGGCGTGGGATGCGTGGATTGGCTCCGTCACCGGCACCATGTCCGCCATGTCCCAGGTCCAGACGTCCCTGCAAGGCATGGGCCAGGACGCCTCGGCGGCCAGCGCCAGCCTGACGGGCTCGATCGGGTCCATCTCCCGGGCCGCCTCGGGCATGACCTACACCCTCAAGGGCATGGGCCAGAACGCCATGCAGTCCTGGCAGCAGCTGACCAGCGCCCTCAACGAGGGGAACAGCGCCCTGGATGAGCTGCGCACCGGGATGGCCGAGGGGGTCATCACGGGTGGGGCGTTGAAGTCCACTGTGCAGGGGCTCGTCGGGGAGATGCTGCCGTTCGTCAAGGGCAACGCCGACGCCACGCAGATGCTGTCCAACCTCGCCCACGAGGCGGGCGGGCCGGTCACGACCAGCCTGCAGCAACTGGCCGAGTGGACCGGGGTCAAGGGCAAGGCCGCAGCCGACCAGTTCACGCAGGGGATGAACAAGGCTTCCCTGGCCATGGGCGGCATGTCCCAGGCCGCCCAGAACCTGTCCGCCGTGGTCAGCAACGACCTCAACACGGCCATGGCGCAGGCCATCAACAACACGACAAGAATCGCACCGCTGACCCAGGCATACATCAGCGACCTGAACCGGTACGGCTCCAACGCCTGGCAGACCAAGGCCGCACAGGCCGCGCTCAACACCGCCGAGCAGGAGGGGGCCCGGCTCGCCCGGGAAGCCGGGAACGCCGCTGCCACCGCCGGGGGCCAGATGAGCACCGCGGCGAGGTACGCCCACGCGCTCGCCCAGGCCATCGCGGACATCCCCAGCCAGAAGACCGTGGACATCCAGATCGTCAGTTTCCAGGGCCTGCACGCCATCGCCGCCGCGGGCTCGGTCCCCGGGCACGCCTCGGGCACCGACTATGCGCTGCCCGGCGTGGCCCTGGTCGGCGAGCGCGGCCCGAGCTGGTGATGATGCACGGCGGCGAATCGGTCCTGAATGCCACCGAGACAGCCCAGGCGCTCAACCGGATCCCCGCGGCCATCTTCGCCGCCGCCGGTTCCGGCCGGGCAGGGCGCTCAGCGGGTGCCGGTGGCGGCGGTGGCGGCGGCGAGCTGCACGCGACATCCGTGCACACCTACCTGGACGGGAAAGAGATCTTCGAGTCCGTCCAGCAGCAAACCCTGGTCTACGGCACGAGGAACTCCGGGGCCCGGCTCGGGATCCTGGTGCCCGGCTCCAGGCCGAAGGGCGCTGTATGACTGAGCCGACCTGGCCGGGCATTCCCCAGGGCGCCCTGGAGCAGGCATACCTGGCCATCCGGGCCGTCCTGCTCGGTGAACTGCCCGCCGCCCCAGCGCCCGCAGACGCGCAGCCCCTGGTCGGCGCCCTGGCCGTCCTGCTCGCGAACATGCTCATCACCCCGGGCACAGACCAGGGTGGGCGAGGCAGGCCCGCGCGGCGGTCCTGGTGCAGATCGAGAACCAGCTCGCCGCCGTGATGCTGGACGGCCCGCACGCCGGCGGATCTCCCCGCTCCCGCCCCGGTCATAAGCCGGCGGGGAGACGCCGCAGGCCGGGCTCCGGGTGCACGCAGGGACAGTGATCACTCACCGGCCCTGCGCCCTGGCGGTTGCGCCGGGTCCCGGCCCCGTGGATCCCGCGCAGCCGGCACGTGCGGGGCGGCCGGCTGCGCGGGGGTCCGTCATGAGAAACCAGCGCCATCCGGCAGCGGCTGGCCCACGTCCGGGGCGACCGGGACGATCAGCCGGTAGCGGGCCATCCCGGCCGGGCCGCCGCCCCTGGTGCGGGTGATGAGCCCGGCCGACCGCAGCCGCAGCAGGCGCGCGGACACGGTGCTACGGCCGCACCCCGTCAGGCTCGCCAGCACGACGGCGCCCGGCGACGCCTGCCCCCGGCGTCGGCCTGGCGGCCCAGCGCCAGCGCGGTGGCCAGCACGCCCGCAGACAGCCCGGCGGCGCTCACCCGCGCCTCCCAGGCCGCCCGGTCCCACGCGGGCGGCAGGAGCACCGGGCGGGCACGGTAATCCGCCTCAACCTCGCGGCGCAGCTGGGCGGGGTCGGCCTCGTGCACGCGGGCCCCGTTGTCGCGCCGCTGCGCGTGGTAGAGGTTGCCGCTGTAGCCGATCAGGTAGAACCGGCCCCAGTCGCGCACCAGGCCATCGAGTGCCGCGGCGTCGCCGGTCACCGCTCGCTGCCCGCAACGCGGAGCACGGAGGCGACCCTGGCCGCGGCGTCCGCCACGTCGGCGGCCGGGGCGATCCGGTCGGCCCATGGCCACCAGTACCAGCCACGGGCGTACATCACCGTTTCCGCGAGCATCGAGGCCGGCGGGTTGCGGACCTTCCAGCGTGGCCCCCCGGCCTGCGGGGCGACCAGCGCTGTGGCGAAGCCGCGGGCCTCAAGCTCGGCGGCCAGCTTCTCCAGAGCCTGGATGTCATCTGGATTCGCGTGCACCATGCGGCCACTGTCCGCTACAGGCGGTTAGGCTGGCAGAGTTGACCAGGTTGACACTCAACAGCGGTCAACCAGATCACGCGATTGGTGCACGCGCGATGGACGGCGACTTTGCCACGATGATGGCCGCGCTCATGGCCGAGCGCGGTCTCGGCGTGCTGGCACTCGCCCGCAAGGTCCCGTGCGACAAAGCGATGATCTCGCGCCTGGCCAGCGGCGGTACGCGGCCCTCAGAGCGGATGGCCCAGCGGCTCGATGACGTATTAGGGGCCGATGGCCAGCTCGCCGCGGCCCGCAGGAGCCAGCCGGCGCACCGCAGGGTGGCACCGCGGCGGCAGCCGGAGCCAGAGGACGACGACGAGATGAACCGGCGCGAACTGCTGCGCATCTTCAGCCTGACCGGCGCTGTCATGGCGGCGGGCGGATCCGCGGCCGTGGACTGGGAGCGCCTCGCCGCCCTGAGCGGCGGCCAGCGTCCCGCGACCGAGGCGGACGCTGGGGAACTCGCCGCGATGAACACCCATCTGTGGCAGGTGTTCGCCCATTCGCGGTCCAAGCGGCTGGCCTTCCCCATCGTGCGCGACCAGCTGACGTCGTCACCGCCGCACTCCAGCGCCCGCAGAACGCCGGGGTGTACCAGCGGCTGTGCGCCGTGGCCAGCGACCTGTTCCAGCTCGCCGGCGAGATCCTGTTCGACGGCACCCGCTACACCGAAGCCGCCCACTGCTACACGCTCGCCGCCACGGCCGGGCGGGAAGCCCGCTCACCGGACCTGCACGCCTGCGCGCTGACCCGGCACGCCTTCATCGGCGTGTACGAGGGGCAGCCGCGCTCAGCCGCGCCGCTGCTCGAGGTGGCGGCCGGGCTCGCCGCCCGGGGTGATCATGCCCTGTCCACCCGTTACTGGGTCGCGGCCGTCCAGGCCGAGGCGTTCGCCGGGTTCGGTGACCTGCACGCCTGCGAACAGGCCCTGGAAAACTCAGGGCAGGTCACTGGGATGTCCGGCCGGATCCACACTGGCGGGTGGCTGCGGTTCGACGGCTCGCGCCTGGCCGAGGAACGCGGCACCTGCTACACGGCGCTCGGCCGCCCGGACCTGGCCGAGGCGGCGCTACTCGCCGCCCTGGCCGGGAATCTGTCGGCCCGGCGCCGCGGTGGCGTCCATGCGGACCTGGCGATGACCGCTGTCCAGCGCCGGGATCTCGGCCAGGCCGCCGTCTACGCTGGGCCGGCACTGGACATCGCCAGGGACACGGGGTCGGGCGTGGTCGTGCGCAAGCTGACCGGGCTGCAGCGGTCGCTGGCCCCGTTCATGCGGGACACCCGGGCCCGGCAATTCCGGGACCAGATCACCGCCGTAGCGGCGGCCAGGAAGGAGACAGGGTGAGCGACGGCAACGGGCGCGTGTTCCGCGAGGCATGGATCGACGGCGTCCGGCGGCACTACCCGGGCGAGCCGAAGCCCGGCTACGTGGCCGCGTGGGAAGACACTCCGGACTGGGAACGCGAGAGCGCCGCGGCGGTGTATGACCAGGTGCGCGCCTTCATCGAGGCGACCGGGGGTGAGGCGGCCAGGCTCACCCGGGAGCAGAAAGGGCAGTTCGTCGCGGTGTGCTGGGCTGGCCAGATCTTCCGTCACATAGACGACCCCAAGCCCTCGTATGTCGCCGGCTGGGATGAGCTGCCGGACTGGCAGCGGGAGACGGACGCGGACATCTTCGAGCGCATCGAGAAGGAGCCTTCCCGGGCCGGGTAACCCGGCTACGCTGGCCAGCGCGTGCACCAACACGCTAGAACGGCCCCGCCGCCCCTCACGGGCTGGCGGGGCCGTTCCTGTGCGCGCCCGGTACGGATTCCCCAGTGCCTTGCCGGCCAGCATCCGCCCGGGCGCACGCTCAGCAGCCGGGGGTTCAGTCCTCGTCGTCGCGGGTGTCCCTGGCCTGGTGGTAATTGACATTGCGGCCAGCGGCGGGTGCGCCGTCGAACGCGACCACCGCGCCCGGCTCGACGTGACACCGCCAGCGAACGTGACGCCACCCGGCAAGCCGCCAGCTGGTAACTGGGGGGCGCCCAGGGGTCCTCGCCGGCATCGACGTTTACGTCCCCATCGGAGGCGTAGCCGCCGAACGAGACGGGGCCAGTGAAGGTGACCCCGAGAGCCGCCGGCCTGGTCGTCGGTGTCGGCGCGTTCCGCAGTCATCCGCTGGGCGATCGCATCGGCCTGCATGCGCGCCCGGTCGTCCTGCTCGCGCTCCAGCAGTTCGCGTGCACCGCCCGGTGCCGCCTCGATCTGCTCAGCCCGCCGCCAGTAGTGCTCGGCGTCGTCATCGTCGGTGGCCGCCCGGCTCGCGGGCTGTCCCCCGCTGAGCTGCCGCAGGGGCCGCCTCGGCAGCGCCGCCCTCCTTGTGACTTTGACCTGCACATGACTCCTCCTCGTGGAATCGGGGGTGATGCCCGGGCCTGTCCCGGTGCTCATGACCCCGGCCGGCGGGGAAGCCCGGCCGGGACGATCAGCACCGGGCTAGAGCCGGTGGCCGATCCTGGTGCCCAGCGGGCCCGGGACCGAGACCCACGGGCCGCGGGCCGAGGACCAGTAGAGGTTCACGCCGCGGTGGCCGTGAGCGCGGCCATGGCGGTAGTTGGCGTGGGCATGGCCTGCGTGGAACAGCAGGTACCCGACGGCGATCAGGATGACGACGACGGCGACCATGGGTGGTCCTCCTCCTGATGGCTGGCCGGCCAGGCGTCTCCTGCCGGCGGATGATGGCGGCGGCGTCCTCGGCGGACACGCCGTGGAAGTGGACGTGCAGGTGCTGAGCTTGGGCGAG
>CAVQPP010000486.1:0-26828 GCA_963714445.1 uncultured Actinomycetota bacterium | reverse complement strand
GACCACCGCGCAGCCCGCCCTCGAAGCATCAGCGCTCGAATCCCCGGATCTCGACGTCGCAGACCTCGAAGCAACAGCGCGCCGAATCCGCGAACACGTCCTCGACATGGCCGCCGGCCCCGAGGGCGCCCACGTCGGCGGTGCTTTCTCCTGCCTCGAAGTCCTCACCGCCCTCTACTTCTCGGTGATGCGGATCGATCCGACGCGCCCCGACGACCCGGAGCGCGACCGGTTCGTGCTGAGCAAGGGACACGCCGCCGCAGGCCTCTACGCGACACTCGCCGAGCGCGGCTTCTTCCCGACCGACGAACTCGCCACGTACGCACGCCCCGGCAGCAGGCTGATGGGTCACCCGGTGCGCGCCGTCCCCGGCGTCGAGCTGCCCACCGGCTCGCTCGGCCACGGCCTGGCCCTGGCCTGCGGATTCGCCCTCGCCGCACGTTACGACAGACGCGACTCGCGCACGTTCGTCGTCCTCGGCGACGGCGAACTGCAAGAAGGGTCCGTCTGGGAATCGGCCATCGCCGCGGCATCGCTAGGACTCGACCGGTTGGTCGCCATCGTCGATCGCAACGGCCTGCAACTGACCGGCCCCGCCGAACGCATCGCCCCGATGGAACCGCTAGCCGACCGCTGGCGCGCATTCGGCTGGTCAGCGCGCGAAGCAGAGGACGGACACGACCTGGCCCGGCTCGTCGAGGACCTGTCGCAAGCACCGTGGGAACCGGGCCGTCCCAGCGTCCTGATCGCGCGCACGGTCAAGGGCAACGGCGTGCCATTCCTTGCCGGGCGCACGGAAAGCCACTACGTCAAGCTCTCCGAGCGCAACCATGCCCGAGCCCGCGCCACGCTCGGCGTCCCGGCTCCCCGCACACACAGCGCGGCAGGCCCCCGATGACAATCGCCACCGCATCGACTCCCATCGCCACCCGCGATGCATACCGCGACCGCCTGCTGTCCCTCCTTCCCGCGAACCCCAAGCTGATCTGCCTCGACACCGACACCGGCCTCTTCAGCGCCGCCCAAGCCGAAGCCGCCGGTACGCAGTATCTGAACCTCGGTATCGCAGAGCACAACCTGATGGGCATCGCCGCAGCACTCGCCGCCAGCGGCCGCATCCCATACGTCAACACGATGGCGACCTTCGCGGCATGCCGCGCGCTGGAAGCCGTGAAGATCGACATCGCCTACAACGGCCTACCGGTCCGCATCATGGCCACGCACGGCGGCCTAGCCGCAGGCCACCTCGGTCCGACGCATCAGGCTCTTGAGGACATCGCCATCATGCGCGTGCTGCCCGGGATGACGGTCGTCGTCCCAGCCGACGCCGCAGCGGTCGAGGCCGTCGTCGAGCAGGGCGTCACGCATCCCGGCCCGATGTACATCCGCCTCGGTCGCAAAGCCACCCCGCCACTCCCGCTACCGGACGTCCCCGCGCCAACCATCGGCAAAGCCCAGATCCTGCGCGAGGGACACGACGCGACGCTCGTGTGCTGCGGCCCGCACCCGGTGCTCGCCTGCCTGGAAGCCGCCGACGTGCTCGCCGCCGCGGGCGTCGCCGTATCAGTACTCAACATGCACACCGTCTCCCCGCTCGACACCGAAACGCTCGTGGCCACAGCCGTTCGATCAGGCCTCGTCGTCACCGTCGAAGAGCACTGGCGCAGCGGCGGCCTCGGGGGAGCGGTCGCCGAAGCGCTGTGCGAGGCGGCACCGGCCAGGGTGCTGCGACTCGGCGTGCCAGACGCGTTCGTCGACACCGTCGGCGACCACGGACACCTCATCCGCCGCTACGGCCTGACCGCGGAGCGCATCGCCGCCACCGTGACCACCGCCCTAGAGACGAATCAAGACACCGCGAATCGCGCCGCCGAGCGGGATGCCGCCCACGCGAGCGCCGACAGGAAGGAATTCCCCGCATGACCACCACCAGCACCACCGCTGTCCTTTGCCCGGAGTGCGAGGGCGAGGTCGCGATCGGCGACTCGGTCCGCGTCAGCGAGATCGTCGAGTGCGGCGAGTGCCGCAGCGAGCTGGAAGTGGTCGCGGTCGGGCCGGCCGTGCTGGCCCGCGCCCGAGGTCGAAGAGGACTCGGGGCGACTAGGCGTGTACAAGCGTCGTCTCCTGCGTTCCCGCCGACTTCAGGCGGCCAAGCTGTGACCAGCCACAGCGCCCTGCGCGCGGTCGTCGTCGGCGCCGCCGGCTACATCGGCGGCGGCTGCTCCGGCTCCTGCTCGGCCACCCCGAGATCGAGTTGGCAGCCGCCGTCTCCTCCCGGTTTCCCGGCAAGCGCATCGACGGCGTGCACCCGAACCTTCGCTCGGTCACCGACCAGCCGTTCCGGTCAGCCGACCAGGTCGAGGACTGCGACGTGGTGTTCCTCGCGACGCCGCACCGCGCCGCGATGACCCTGGTCGGCGAGTGGACCGGCCGGGCCAAGACGCTGATCGACCTGACCGGCGACTTCCGCCTGCGCGACCCGGCCGTGTACGAGCGCTACTACGGCGTGCCGCACGCCGCGCCGGAGTTGCTGACCGAGTTCGTGCCCGGAATCCCGGAGCTGCACCGGGACGACCTGCGCGACGCGGAACGCATCAGCGTGCCTGGCTGCATGGCGGTCTCCGCGCTGCTCTCGCTGTACCCGCTGACCTCGCGCGGCCTGATCGAGCCCGACGTCTTCGTCGACGGCCGCACCGGCTCCAGCGGCTCCGGAGCGACCGCGGGCGACGCGAACCTGCACGCCGAGCGCAGCGGCGCGATGCGTGTGTTCGCCCCGACCGGCCACCGTCACGAAGCCGAGCTGAACCAGCACCTCGGCGTGAACGCACGGATGACCGCGACCGGCGTCGAAGCCGTACGCGGCGTGCAGACCGTCAGCCACACCCGGCCGACCGCCAACCTCGCGGAGGCGCAGGTACGCGAGGCCTTCCGCGAGCAATACCGCGACGAACCGTTCGTACGCGTCGTCGCGCACCGCCGCGGCACCTACCGCCTGCCCGAACCGAAGATCCTGCTCGGCTCAAACTTCTGCGACGTCGGCTACGCCCTCGACGCCGAGACCGGCCGGCTCACCGCCATCGCCGCCCTCGACAACCTCGTCAAGGGCGGCGCGGGCAACGCGGTGCAGTGCCTGAACATCCGGATGGGCTGGCCGGAATCCCTGGGCCTGACCTTCCCAGGTCTGCATCCCGTGTGAACCACCGGCAACACGCGTAAGGGCAAGGAGTCGCACGTGAGTCAAAACCCTGTCGTGCACAGCTCATCCGACCCCCACCTCTCCGGCCCGATCACCGTCATCAAGTGCGGTGGCAACCAGGCCGTGGACGCCGAGGGCGTGTGCGCCGACATCGCAGTGCTCGGACGCAACGGCCATCGGATCGTGCTCGTGCACGGAGGGTCCGCCGAGATCGGCCGACTGGCCGACGCGCTCGGCGTGCCGCAACGCAGGATGCTGTCTCCAGACGGCGTCTCAGCTCGCTACACCGACGCCGCGACTCTCGACGTCGTCGTGCTCGCACTAGCCGGTGCCGTCAAACCGCGCCTAGTCACACAACTGGCCGCACACGGCGTCGCCGCAGTAGGACTAACCGGCCTAGATGGCGGCCTGCTACGCGCCCGACGCAAGTCCGCACACCGAGCCGTGATCGACGGCCGTACGGTCGTCGTCCGCGACGACCACAGCGGCCGAATCACCTCCGTGCGCGCCGACCTACCGCACGCCCTACTCGCCGCCGGATTCGTGCCGGTCGTCTCCCCGCCCGCACTCGACGAGCACGACCAGCCAGTCAACGTCGACGCCGACCGCGCCGCCGCCGCGCTCGCGGCAGCGCTCGGTGCCGAGCGCCTAGTCCTGCTGACCGGCGCGCCAGGCGTACTCGCCGACCCTGACGACGAGAACAGCGTCCTGACTCACCTCGATGTCCCGCCAGTCGGCGCACCCGGCTCATTCGCCAAGGGCGGAATGGCGTTGAAACTCATCGCCGCGCGCGAAGCGCTGCTAGGCGGCGTGCCGACGGTAACGATCGCCGACGGCCGAACGTCCGGCCCCGTCAGCCGCGCCTTAGCCGGAGCCGGAACGCAGATCGTGACCGCGGCCGCCGCCGCACTCGACCCGGCATTGGCCGGATGACCCACAAGGAGGGACCGGGGATGACCGACTCGAGCATCGCAGCACGAGCGACCACACACCGACCGACCTCGGCGATCTCGTCCGGCGCCACCGTCTGGCTGACCGGCCTCCCCAGCTCCGGCAAGTCCACGATCGCCGGGAGCATGGCCGATGTACTGCGCGCCGAGGGCCGGCGCGTCCAAGTCCTCGACGGCGACGAAGTGCGCGCCCACCTATCCGCCGGCCTCGGCTTCTCCAAAGAAGACCGCGACACGAACGTCCGCCGAATCGGCTTCGTAGCCCAACTACTCGCCGCGCACGGCGTCATCGTCCTGGTACCCGTGATCGCGCCATACGCGTCCTCACGCAGTGCCGTACGAACCTGGCACGCAGAACGTGGCACGCATTACCTAGAGGTACACGTCGCGACACCAGTCGAAATCTGCTCCGTACGCGACGTCAAGGGCCTATACGCGCGCCAAGCCGCTGGCACCCTCAGCGGCCTGACCGGCGTGGACGACCCGTACGAGATCCCTGTCGACCCGGAGCTGCGCATCCCAGCGCACGAACAGACAATCGCCGAGTCAGTCACCGCGCTACGTGCCCTGCTCGCCTCGGCCGGCTTGGCATGACCTCCACCCCTGCCCCCGCCGCCTCGAACACCGGGGACAGCCTGGGCAGCGTCCCCATCCCCACGCCAACGCCAGCGCCCGCAGACACGAGAATCCGCGCCCTGCCACACCTGGACCTGCTCGAGTCCGAGGCCGTACACATCCTGCGCGAGGTCGCCGGCGAGTTCGACCGCACTGCGCTGCTCTTCTCCGGCGGCAAAGACTCCATCGTCATGCTGCACCTCGCCCTCAAGGCCTTCGCCCCGCAGCGCCCGCCCTTCACGCTCGTGCACGTCGACACCGGCCACAACTTCCCCGAGGTTCTGGGCTACCGCGACCGCGCCGCCTCCCAGAACGGCCTGCGCCTAGAAGTCGCCTCCGTGCAGGACTACCTCGACGACGGTCGACTGCGCGAACGTCCTGACGGCACCCGCAACCCCCTGCAAACTGTCCCGCTGCTAGACGCCATCACCGACGGCCGCTACGGCGCAGTCCTCGGCGGCGCCCGACGCGACGAAGAGAAAGCGCGCGCCAAGGAGCGAGTCTTCTCCCTACGCGACGAATTCGGAGCCTGGGACCCACGCCGCCAACGCCCGGAACTTTGGCACCTCTACAACGGCCGCCACCGTCCCGGCGAGCACGTGCGCGTCTTCCCGCTCTCCAACTGGACCGAGCTCGACGTCTGGCAATACATCGCCCGCGAGCGCATCGACCTACCCGAGATCTACTTCGCCCATGAACGCGAAGTCTTCCGCCGAGGCGGCATGTGGCTGGCCCCCGGCGCGTGGGGCGGCCCAAAGGCCAGCGAGCCAGTCGAGAAGCGCCTCGTCCGCTACCGCACAGTCGGGCGACATGTCCTGCACCGGCGCCATGGACTCGACCGCGTCCACCGTCGAAGAAGTCATCGCCGAGATCACCGTCAGCCGAATCACCGAACGCGGAGCAAGCCGCGCCGACGACCGCATCTCCGAAGCCGCCATGGAAGACCGCAAACGCGAGGGCTACTTCTAAGGCTGAGGCCAATACACACGCGGACGCCGCCGACCCCATCGCGGAATCGGCGGCGTCCGCTTCGTGCGTTCTCGCGTCAGCCGATGGTCACCTGGTCAAACGCGGTGTCGTTCGACGTGTTGGTGTCGCCGGGCATGGTCGTGGTCGCTTGGATCTGCACGTAGTGCGGAGCCTGGTTCGAGAGATTCTGGATGGTCAGGGTGCGGCTGTAGGTGCGCGCACCGGGGATGGACGGGACCGGGCAGGTGAACGTGTCGTCGGTGCCGTTGCCCGAGGCCGTGCAGTCCGTTTGCAGACCGGTCGTGTTCGAGAAGGACTGGACGAAGTGGACATCGACCGTCATCGTCGCCGGGGCGGACGCCGCGGAGCCGTTGTTGGTGACGGTGATCAGCACCGTGGCGCCACCGAAGTTCGCCGACTGCGTGGTCATCGACGTCGCGATGTCCGGCGGCGCGACGACCGACGTGCCGGATACGTCGAACGTCACGGCTCGCGTCACGTTGTTCCCGTCGACGAACGAAGCGTTCATCGACGACGCGTGCGAGCCGAGCACGGACGCGTCGAAGGTGATCGAGACCTTACATGTGGCGCCGGGCGCGATCGTGGCGTTGAGGCACGTGTCCCCGGTGATCGGGAAGTCGGTGCCGTCCGACGCGGTGATCGTGAAGCCGGTCAGCGGCGTCGAACCGAAGTTCGTCAGCGTGAAGTCGAAGGGCAGCGACGTCGTGCTGGCGGGCTGGTTCGGGAACGCGTGCGACGTCGGGCTGACCATCAGCACATTGACCCCGGTGCCGTGCAGGTTCAGGGCCTGCGAGCCGCCGGGGTTTGCCGCGATGGTGAGCGTGGCGCTGCGGTTGCCGAGGGCGCTCGGCGTGAAGTGGACGCTCACCGTGCACGACTGGTTCGGGGCCAGCGTCGCGGCGCAAGTGTCGATGTCGAGGGTGTAATCACTGGCAGCCGCACCGCCGAGTACCGCGCTCACCACGCCGGAAGTCTGCTGGCCGGTGTTGGTCACGGTGAGGGTCTGCGCCGCGGTGCTGTTTCCGATCACGACGTTGCCGAAGTCGGACGGGTTCGTGATGGAGAATCGGGCCGGTTCGATCGCCGCCGCTTCGAGGTTTGCGAACGCTGTGCCGCCAGGTGTCGCCTGCACCGTCAGCGTCGCCGGGAAGAAGCCGCTCTCGAAGGCTTCGAACTCGACGGTGACCGTGCAGGACGCGCCGCCCGCGAGACCGTCGCTCGGGCACGTGTCGCCGATGACCCGGTAGAAGAAGCTGAACCCGCCGGTGACCTGCGGCAGGATCTGGCCCGACTGCGACTGGCCGGTGTTGGTGACGGTGAACGCCTTGTCGGTGATGCTGCCGACCGTCTGCTGGCCGTAGTCGAAGAACGTCGGTGCGATCGAGAGCGACGCGGGCGAGAGCGCCTCACCCTGGAGCGCGGCGGTCGCCGTCCCGCCGGGCGACGCCGTTGCCGACAGCCCGGCCGTGATCGTACCCGGCGTGCCAGCGGTGAAGTGGACTGAGACGGTGCACGTGCCGCCGCCCGGAAGCGCGGCGCTGCAAGTGTTGCTGTCGATGGTGAACGCGGACGCGTTCGATCCGGTCAGCGCGATGGACACCGGTCCGGAGGTCGCCTGGCCGGTATTGGTGACGGTGAACGTCTGCTGGCTCGACGACGCGCCGGGGTTGGTCGGGCCGAAGTCGAACGTCGACGGGCTGATCGAGAGCGCGGCCTGCGTGATGCCGGTGCCGGTCAGCGTCGAGGTCGCCGTGCCGCCGGGCGACGAGGTCGCCGACAGCGACGCAGTCTCGGCCCCGGTGGTGCTCGGCGTGAAGTGGACGGTGACGGTGCACGTCGCGTTGCTGGTCAGCGCCGCCCCGCAGGTGGTCGAGTCGATGGTGAAGTCGGCCTGGTTCGCGCCGGACAGCGAGACGGCGACCGTGCCCGAGCTGCCCTGACCGCCGTTGGTGACGGTGAAGGTCTGCTGACCAGACTGCGATCCGCTGACGACGGAGCCGAAGTCGAACGTCGTCGGGCTGATCGAGAGGATCGCGGGGATGACGCCGGTGCCGGTGAGGGTCGCGGTCGTCGTCCCGCCGGGCGACGCCGTCGCCGAGAGCGTCGCGTCATAGATTCGTGCGCCGGCCGGGGCGAAGTGCGCTGAGATCGTGCACGACCCGCCGATGGCCAGCTTCGGACCGCAGGTAGTCGCGTCCTGCACGAAGCTCGCCGGATCCGTCCCGCCAATGCCTAGCGTGACCAGTCCCGACGTGCCCAAACCGGTGTTGGTGAGGGTGAACGTCTGGTCGGCGGAGTTGGTGCCCTCGATGACTGAGCCGAAGTCGAACGTCGCGGGACTGATCGACAGCAGGGCCCGGGCCGCGCCGGTCCCGGTCAGCGACGCGGTGAGCGTGCCGCCCGGCGTCGCGGACGCGGTCAGGGTCGCGTTGCGCGTGCCGACCGCCGTCGGGGCGAACACGACGCCCACAGTGCACGACGATCCGGCCGGGATCGCCGCGCCGCAGGTCGACGACCCGATGGAGTAGTCACCCTTGTTCGTCCCGGACAGCGCGACGGTCACCGGACCTGACGCCCCGACACCGGTGTTGGTCAGGGTGAAGGTCTGCGCCGGAGACGCGGCGCCGATGGTGACCGAGCCGTACGCGTGCGACGTCGGGCTCAGCGCGAGGGTCGCGGTGCCGCCGGTCCCGCTCAGTGTCGCCTTGACGGTCCCGCCGGGTGCGCCTGCGACGGACAACGTCGCCTTGCGCGCGCCGACGGCGCTCGGCGCGAAGTGGACGCTCACCGAGCACGCCGCACCCGCCGCCAAGCTCCCGGTGCAGGTGTTCGCGTCGATGATGAACTCGCCGGGGTTCGCACCGGTCATGGTGACGGCGAGCGTCCCGGACGCGCTCCCTCCGGTGTTGGTCACCGCGTACGACTGGCTCGACGAGGTCGCGCCGATCGCGACCGTGCCGTACACGTGGGTCGTCGGCGACAGTGCGAGCTTCGCGGGTGCGGCAGCGGCGGCCGACGCGGTGGGCATCGCGCCGAACGCCAGACAGAAGGCTGAGATCAGAGCCGCGACACCTCGTCGCGCGCGGGATCTTCCCCGCGTGTGGGCAGCGGAGATGGACACGCGTCTATGCATTTGTGAAGGGCCCCCCTCGGGCTACGTCCCGTGTCATCGTGACGTACTAGAACGCCGACGCTACCGCTGCGCATCAAGAGATCGCCATAGCCTGTCCGGGTGGCGGCGGTCTCCCGCCAATGCGGATCATCAGTACACGCAGATATACGCACGTCTGAGCTGTCCGGCGTTACAGCGGCGCGCGATCAGGGAAGGGCAACAGCGTCCAAACCGGACCAGTTATCAGGGAGCGGAGATCATGCAGATACCTCGCATCTCACGTCGCACCGGCCGACTCGCCGCCGCGTCGGCTCTACTGATCGGCCTCGTCGGCGCTGTCACGACCAGCGCCGCAGCCGATAATGCGACCACGGCGGGCCGACTTGGCCAGTCCTCGGTGCGCGGCGAAACCACCGTGCCCGCCACGCCGGTGACACCGCGCCAGGCGACGGCCGCCGACCAGTGCGGATTCGTCTCGGCGGTCCCCGCCGACCGCTTCAAAGGCATCCCCACCTTCGATCCGGTCGCGGCCGCCAAGCCGTACATCGTGGTATTCCACACGACGCAGGGCGACATCACCGTCAAGGCTCTGACCAGCGCCGCGCCGTGCACCACCTTCTCGTTCCGCTTCCTCATCGAGCACGGTTACTACAACGGCACCCACTGCCACCGCCTGACGACCCAGCGGATCTATGTCCTGCAGTGCGGCGACCCGACGGGCACCGGCAGCGGCGGCCCGGGCTACTCGTTCAACGACGAGAACCTGACCGGCGCGACGTACCCGGCCGGCACGGTGGCCATGGCGAACGCCGGCCCGAACACCAACGGCAGCCAGTTCTTCTTCACCTGGAAGGACACCACGCTGCACCCGAACTACACGCCGTTCGGCGTCGTGATCCGCGGCATGGACGTGCTCCAGAAGATCGCCGCGGCAGGGGAGGACGACCAGAACAACCCCGGGGACGGCTACCCCAACCTGTACGTCGCCTTCCGCGACGTGCACATCCACCCGACCAGGTAGAGCTCGCACCAGGCCGCTCGCACTAGGGGTGCGGGCCCTCGCTCGTGCGCGACGTGTACTCGTCGCGCACGAGCCGGCGCGGCACCTTCCCGATGATGTTGTGCGGCAGGCTGGTGCGGAACTCGACCACCTTCGGGATCTTGTACGCGGCCAGATGCTCCTGACAGTGCTCGATGATCTCCTGTTCGGTGATGTGCGCCCCCTGCTTGAGCACCACGCACGCCAGCACCGTCTCGCCGCGATACGGGTCCGGGATGCCGACCGCAGCCGTCTCCGCGACCGCCGGCAGAGTGTTGATCACGTCCTCGATCTCCGACGGGAAGACCGAGAACCCACTGGCGATGATCATGTCCCGCTTGCGGTCGATGATGGTGATGTACCCGTCCGGGCTCATCACCGCGATGTCACCGGTGTGCAGCCAGCCGTCGCGCAGCATCGCCGCGCTGTCGTCCGGCTCGTGCCAGTAGCCCGCGAAGATCTGCGGTCCTTTCGCGGCGAGTTCGCCCGCCTCGCCCGGCTGCAGTGCTCGCGCGGCGTCGTGCTCGTCGACGACCCGCACGTCCGTGTTCGGCAGCGGCAGTCCGACCGTGCCGGGCCGGGCGTTCGCGCCGATCGGGTTGCAGGTGACCACCGGTGACGCCTCGGTCAGGCCGTAGCCCTCGACCAGCTGGCTGCCGGTCGCCTCCTTGAACGCGTCGATGGTCTCGTAGGGCAGCCGCATCGCGCCCGAGACGCACGACCGAAGCGAGCTGAACGGTTTAAGCCCCTTGCGATCCATCTTCAGTATCTGGCTGTACATCGGCGGCACGCCGGGGAAGATCGTCGGCCGCAGCCGCTTGGTCGCACGCCGCAACAGCTCGAGATCGAACGTCGGCAGCAGCACCGTACTCGCGCCGTTCAGAATCGCCGTCAGTAAGAAGATCAGTCCGTAGGCATGGAACCCGGGCAGCACGGCGACCGCGACGTCCTTGCCAGCCGTCAGCCGCGGATCCCACGCACTGACCTGCAGCACGTTGGCCACCAGATTGCGATGCGTCAGCATCGCGCCCTTCGGCCGGCCCGTCGTGCCACCCGTATAGAGCAACGCCGCGAGGTCCTTGTCCGGATCCACGAGCGTCTGCAGCCGCGGACCGCTACTGCGGCGGAACACGTCGGTCCAGCTCAGCACCTCTGCGTCCGGATCCAGTTCGGCCGTCAGCTTCTCCCGAGCCTCGCGCGCCTTCTGCACCGGCAGCCGCAGCGCCAGGCGCATCTTCGCAGGCAAGTACTCGGTGAGCGAGGTCGTGATGACGTGCTCGAGCTGCGTCTCCTTCCTGATCCGGTCGATCCGCTCATAAGCCTGATCGAACGCGACCGCGACCGTCGCGCCGCTGTCGCGCAGCTGGTGACGCATCTCGTCGGCCGTGTAGAGGGGATTGAAGGGCACTGCGACGGCGCCCATGCGCAGCACGCCGAACCAGGCGATGAGGAACTGCGGGCAGTTGGGCAGGATCAGCGCGACCCGATCGCCACGCTGCACCCTGAGCGCCGCCAAACCGTCGGCGAACGTGTCGGCGAGCCTGTCCAGCCGCCGGAAGCTCATCGAGCCGCCGAAGTACCGCAGCGCACTGCGGCGACCGAACCGCGCGGCCGCGTCGTCAAGCAGCGCGGTGACCGGCACGTCCGGGATCTCGACCACGTGCGGAACCCCGCGCGCGTAGAAGTTGAACCAGGGCCGGCCGAACTCATCGCTGTCGTCTTCGTAGAACTCATCGCCGTCGTCAAAGCCATCGCCGTCGCTGAAGCCGTCATCGTCATCCCCCTGCCCGTTTGGGCCCGGAGGTTCGACGGCAACATCCGACACTGGACACCACCCGTTGCGACGACTGTGACTGTGGGGAGGTCCCTGTTTCCAGCAGGGCTGGAAGTAGCCTTGTCACTCAAGGGTGCTCATGTCCAGCCGGTCACGGTTTTGTTTCCACCAAGAATACGATCAGCGCCGCCGCGCCGAAAAAGCGGCGCTCCTCATTCGCGTGACGCCCAATCAATCATCCACGCAGCTCAGAGCCCTGCCGATGCCAGCGAGTCAGCGCCCGCGAACCGACTGTCGATAGCAGCCGACTGATCCCTTCAATTCGATTCAATCTCCTGCGATTTTCAATCGAACGTATTCTCGCGCAAACGACGAACACGTGAACGAATATCGTTCCGCCGAGCAAGCACCGATCCACTCACCGGATCGCCGTACACCATCCGACGCGTGTACCTCGTAAGAGTGACGCCATGGTCGATCTCGACACCCGGCGGTTGCGCTCGTTACTCGTCGTAGCGCACGAGGGGACCATGACCCAGGCGACGATCGATTGCGCTTCGCGAAGGTACGCAGTCACAACCATGTCCGATGGACGGTGCTTTAGGCAGGTATGCCCCGGCCAGGGCTGGTCAGTATGGCGTCGATTCGTTTGACATACGGATGCTGCTCGCCATATGCGTGCACGTAGATACGACGCGCGTCGTTCGCCACGCGTTCGGCTTCGGCCTCGTTGTTGAGCTTGTATTCAATATCGATCAAGCGGGTGAGTGCTTCGGCGACGTAAGGATGATCGGCGCCATAGCTCTGCAGATAGATTCCGCGCGCTTCCTGCACCAGGTTGCGAGCCTCGACGGCGTCGCCGAGGCTGTTGCGCAGATGGCCGTAGCGCACGAGTCCGCAGGCCCGGCCCGGCTTTTGCGGCTGCATCGGCGGGCTCTGCATGATCCGCTCGAATTCCGCCGCAATGGGTTCGCAATCCGTCTTGAGCTTGGGGCGATTCCACGTAGCGGCGAACTCGGCGAGAGCCTTGAGGTGCTGCGTGTCGGCGAGGTGGATAGCAGTCGAAAGCGTGTCCGGGTGGTCGGTTCCTTGTGCGCTGGCCAGCGTCGTATAGGCGCGTGCGAAAACCTCTGCGGCGCGCGTTAGCGCGTTGATGTCCCCGAATGCGGTATCGCGGAGCACGAGTCCGAGCGCGGTTTGCGCGTAGCCGGTCACGCCGTTGTCCGCGCCGATCTCCGCGGCGAGGACAGATACGGACTCGGTCAGGGTGGACTGCGCCGTGTTCCAGTCGCCGAGGCGCCACTGCAAGATACCCAGTACCTTGAGGCCGAGGCCGACCTCGATCGAGGAGGACGCTCCCGTTCCGCGCTGGATGTCGAGCGACCGCTTCGTGTTCTGCACCGCGTCGTCGTATTCGGCCAGCTCCAGCTGGATCTGCGAGAGTTCCGAAAGGCTCGTCGCGGTGCGCCGGTCGCCCGCCTCGTACGCCTCTTCGTGCAGTCGGAGGGCCTCGATTGCGTGTCGCTTCGCCTCACGCAGGTCGGGCACGTGATAGCAAACCCGGGCCAGCGCCAGTTCGATCGCTGCCGATTCGGTCTGATCGCCGTTGAGGCCGCGCACCTGGGCAGCTGCCTTGTTCAAGCGCTTCTGGGCCGGCTCGAACACTCCGCGCACTCGCTGGTACTCGCCGACGAGCCGATTGAGCCGGATGCTCAGCGGCGAGGTCAGGTTGTGCTCCTCGACTTCGTCGAGTGCCGTGACGCAGTGGGACTGCAATTCGCCGCAGGCATCCCACGTACGGGGATCATCCGGATCATCCGGAAAAGCGAGGGAGAGCAGGCTCAACGCCGCGGCAGCGCTCTTACCCGCCTCTCAGGACTCAGCGACTCCCGGATGAGCCGCTGCACGACGCGATGCATCGTGAGGTTACTCGCCGTGACCGTCAGCAGCGAGAAACGGCGTGCCGCGGAGAGCGCGTCGTCGTATGCCCATCCGTCGGCGATGGCTCTGGCAAGCTCTTCGGGAAGCCCGGCGGCTTGTTCGGGATTCTCGAACAACGAGCGCGGAATGTCGTCGGCCGACAGGAAGCTGCAGATCTCCAGCAACACCCCGGAAAGCGGTTCGATCAGCGAGGTCTGCTCACGGGCCATGTCGTACGTCCGCATGGCCGACTCGTGGTAGTAGGCCACCGATCCGCGCTGCAGCGTCCGGCTGAAGTTCTTGTTGAGCCTGCTGAGATAGCGGGCCGGGCTGCACTGCGCCGCCTGCATGTACGACGCGGCCTGCTCCAGCGCGAGCGGCAGCCAGCCGAGCAGGTCCGCTATCTGCGCGAGCACGTCGTCATCGCGCCCTGCCTTGTCGCGGCGAAGCAGTGCGACAGCCTCCTGCTTCGCCAGTTGCTCGAGCCGGATCTGGGTCATAGCCACGGTAGTCCAGTTCGGGCTCTGCGACGTGATCAGCAGCGACCCGTTGCCGGCCGGCGGAAGCAGGTCGACGAGTTTCTCTTCGGACTCCGCGCCGTCGTAGACGAGCAGCCAGCGGTTCGCATCCCTGAGCTTGTCCCACAGCAGCCGACGCATCTCCTGCTGATCGGCAACCGCGGACACGCCCAGCTTCTGGGCCAGCGAGCTCAGGTCGTCGTTGAGCGCGGAACTCTGGTGCGCCCGGATCCACCAGACCGTTTCGAACTCCCGTCGCGCGCTGGCGAACTTCGCGGCGAGCTGGGTCTTGCCCATCCCGCCCATCGAATACACGGCGACGCATCGGTCGTTCACGTCTCCCGGCCGATGAACGAGCAACGACTCCAGCTGCTCCAGCTCGCGTGACCTCCCGACGAAGTTCGGCGTGATCGGCGGCAGGTTCGCCGTGGTCGCCCCGGAACCGGGAAACGACGGGGTGCCGACGGCTCGATACTCCCGCGCACGGCGGGCGTCGGACCGCGCGCCGCAATGCCGGACGCAGTCCTCGATCAGCCGCCAGGCGTCATCTTCCTGGCGGATTTCGGAGACTACGCTCGCGCGGGCGTGCGCTGGCGCGAGCTGTGACGTCTGGCCGTCGGTGACGACATAGACCACCCGATGTCCGCCGAGCCGATGGCGGTCGAGCGCTTGAAGGCGCTCGGTGGCCGTGTCACCCGCGCGCCTCAGCCATTCGGACTCAATCACCAGAGTGCATTTGGCGCCGGCGGTGACCTGTTTCACCCATTCGGTGGCTGCCGCGCCACCCTCAAGCGTCGGCAACTGCTGCAAGCGGGTCTGGAATCCCGCCGCGTTGAGCCGGTCTTCACACCAATGGCCCCAACGTGTGTCATCCCGGACATAGCAAACCGCCACGAGGCTGGAACGCCGAGGCTTGGGGGGTTCGGTCTGCGTGCGCGGTCGGCGAAACGTGTTGTACGCGGTCGAGACGGCTCCGATCGTGGCCGCGGTGGCGCTCACCCCTGCGGCCGCGACGTGGTGACCGAGATTGGTCAGCAGGAGGAGCGAGACGGTCGCCGCCGCGACTGTGACGGCTATTGAGCCGCCAAGCCACCATCCGCCCTGTGGCAACCGCGGCATCACGTCCTCCCCAGACGCTCGCCCTGTTCTCCAGGTCTGCGATTATTGCTTTTAGGTTCCCGATTAGTGTTCTGATAACCCTAGCGAGGCGATCGCTGGATCGAGTTGGGTTTTCAACGATCCTGCGACAAAGGGCACCACCGTTGGCGAAGACCGGTAGCGTTTGGCTTTGTTGCGGCTCAGGCGACTCACTAGCCGTTACGACTACAAGTTGCTTGCCACCATTCCGTAACCTCCTCGCACCCGCCAGGACCTCATGCGCACTCCACCAGCGAAGACGCCGACCGCTGACGGTCGGGCGCCGCACGGCGAGGACTCACTGTCGAATCCGCGCCCGGCCGCCGCGCGCGAGCCCTGGCTGATCGGCGCGGTGGTGGCGGTGCGCGCTCCAGCTGTGACAGTCGTGCGGGAGGACGGGCAGATCCGCCCAGACGATGGCCGCGGTTTCTCCAGCGCGTTCGGCTACTACGACCAGGATCGGCGCATCCTGAGCCGCTCTGAGCTCACTGTCGACGGCGTTGAACCGGAGCCGTTGAGAAACGAGATGGTCGACGCGACGACGTCGAGGCACGTGTGCTCCGTGCGCACGCCAGGCGATCCGACACCGGACCCGGTGCTGGTCGTCGAGCGGCTGCACCGCGCGGGCAAGGGCGAGCAGATCACGCTGCGGGGCTACCACGTCGCCCCCCGGTATCTCACCGTCCAACTGCGAATCGCGGCGGACTTGGCCGACGTTTCCGAGGTGCGACGCGGCCAACCGCTGGACCGCGCGGAGATCGAGCGAGGCCAGGGCGAGCTCACCACCCTGCGCTGGAGGGATACCGCCGACGGGACGACCGTGGGGCTTCTTCTCAATCCCGCGCCGCTCAAGATCGAGTTCGAGGGCGGTTCAACCGCGCTGGCCACCTGGCTGGTCCATCTCGAGCCCGGCCATCGCTGGAACCTCGAGCTCGCGCTGGCAACTGAGAAGACCGCCGCCGCTCCCCCCTCCAGGCGTCCGCCGTCGAGGATCCATGGACCAATCCGGCGGCAGATACGCCAGACGAGCGCCTAACCGCGCTGGTCAATCGTGGCCTGGCGGACTTGCACGCGCTGCTGCTGACTCTGGTCGAAGAGCCCGGGACCGTTTTCGCCGCAGCCGGAGCGCCGTGGTACTTGACGCTGTTCGGCCGCGACAGTATCTGGACCGCTCGCTTCCTGCTGCCGATCGACCGTGAGCGCAGGCTCGCATACGGCACGCTCACGGCGCTCGCTTCGCTACAAGGCACCAATCACGATCCCGCGACCGACGAAGAGCCCGGAAAAATCCTGCACGAACTGCGTCGGACTGATCCCGAGCGGGCGCGAGGCGCTCGGCTGGATGCGCGGCGACGGACGCCGACTCGGCGAAGCCTGCGCTATCGGGCCTCGTGCGAGGGCGGCCTGTTCAACCACGTTGGAAAGACTCGAAGGACGCCGTTATCAGCTTTGACGGCTGCAGCCGATGCCGGTCGCGTGGTGCGAGGTCCAGGCGTACGCGATCCAGGCGGCCAATGGTTTCGCGCAACTCCTCGACGCGTATCCGGCCGCCGCCCGGCCCGGTGAGGTTCGAGCTCTGCGGAAGTGGGCGTCGGACCTTCAGCAGCGCTTCTTGAATCGGTTTCAAGTGGCCGAGTCGGCCGACACGTCGTATTTCGCGATGGCTCTGGACGGGAACAACAAGATTGTTGACGGCTTGACGTCCAATGTCGGCCACCTGCTCGGTACCGGCGTCCTCGACCACGAGCAGTCGGCGCGGATTGCACGCCTCCTGGTTTCCGACGAATTGTTTTCCGGCAGCGGTTTGCGAACCCGCAGTTCGCGCCACGCTCGTTACAATCCGCTGAGCTATCACGGTGGCGCGGTGTGGGCGCACGACACCGCCATTGCGATCAGAGGCCTGTCCATCGCGGCGCGCGACGCTCACGAGGACGGCGAGACGGATTGCGCGCGGGAGTGCGCGTCCGCCGCGAAGACGCTCGCAGAGGGCTTACTGGCAGTCGCCGAGCGGTTCGACTATCGGCTGCCGGAACTGTTCAGCGGCGACGGCGACGATCCCGTGCCGTTTCCCGCGGCCTGCCGCCCCCAGGCTTGGTCCGCGGCGGCCGGGATCGTCGTCATGAATGCGATGGAGCAGATCAGCAAGCTCGCGCTCTGATCCCGCTGCGGAAACCCCGGTCTCGACATCGGTGATGCGCGGCTGCACCATAATTCGCAGGGCCCTGAAGGATCATCGCCTGCCCGCGCGCGGGCCGCCAGCAGCAGTAGTCGTCGACAGCTAGGAACCGGATGCACCGCGAGGGTAGCCCTGGCGCACTACAGGCCGCCTCGGAACGCTTCCCTGTCGCGCACGTGCATTGGACGCTGCCGCCGGTAGCCGGCGGTGTCGAGACACATCTCGCGGAATTCGCCAGACTGCTGGCGGCGCGCGGTCACCCAGTGACCATATTCACTGGCAAGGGTGGCCTCGAAGACATTCCGGGAGTCCGGACGGTGCACACCGACTATCTCGATCTCGATCGGTACACCACGAGCCCGCCCAAGGATGTGTTGAAGGAGTTCGCCGACGGCTTCGCCGCGAAGCTGCGGGCGGAATTAGAGCGGCTTGGGACAATGGTGGTCCACGGGCACAACCTCCACCACTTCACACCAGTACCCGCGATGGCTCTCGTGCCCTGCAGGACTCGATGGGCATCCGGGTGCATCACACCTATCACAGCATGTAGCGCACTGAATCTCTCGACCACGCACACCCAGCCAGGTGTGCCGCACGATCGCTACGACGCGGTCGGGCCGCCACGGGCTGATCGGCGAACCCAGGTGATACTTCTCCCCGCGCGATTGGTTCGTGAGAAGGGGGCGGATCTCGCCGTCGAAATGCTGCACGTCTTGCGAGGCGAGGGTCTCGCCGCGCGCCTGATCCTCACGACTCCCGACCAAACCGTCGATTGGGAGAAGACATCGGCGGAGTTCCGCGAGGAAATCGACGAGCTCGTCGCCGATCGCGGACTGCGCGATCATGTCGAGTTCCGCGGCGTACGTTTCGAGCAGATGCCCCGCCTCTACGCGGAATCGGACATCGTCATCTACCCCTCCGTCTATCCCGAACCCCTTGGCATAGCGCCGCTGGAAGCCGCAGCGGCAGGGCGGCCCGTCATCGTGACCGACACAGGCGGCCTGCGGGAGACAGTCAAGCACGAGGTCACCGGCTACGTCATACCGCCCGGTGACCGCGAGGCGCTCACCGACCGAGTCCGGACGCTGCTGATCGACAGAGATCTGGCTCACGGGATGGGCGAAGCGGGCAAACAGTTTGTACGCGAATCATTCGCGCTCGAGCACTACGTTGGCCGCATGATCGAGCTTTATCGCAGCACGCTGCTCGATAGTTGACGCGGCTACGTTGGCCGTCTCAGCACGTCCGTCAGATCTTGTCTGACCTACTTCCCGGAGTAAGCCGTCGAGGTTCACGCGTTCCAGGTCTACTGGTCGTTCCTGCCCGAAGCACGCGCTGCGCTTGCCGACACGGGGGCGTTCATCAGTGAAGTGCTTCCGCGCGACCAGACCAGGCGCCGCAGGGCACTGGCCTGAGCCTAAGGCGCCAAGCCACGCTCGCCGTGGCCGCGACCGATTATTTCAACTCTTGACAGAAGCCCCCACACGGTCGAGCCTATGACAACGTTGTCAGTAGATCGATCGCGCGTCGGGGCCGCGCGACGCGCAGCGCCCTGTCGGGCTACTCGGGATTGGACGTGCGGTTCATGGCGCAGCAGGCGGATCAGCCCATTCACCCGTCACGACGGACCGTCATCGTCGGCGGATCGTCGTTGTTGGCCGGCTTCGCGCTGGACAATGCGTTCCCGGGTACCGGCCACGCCGCAGCCGCGTCGTCGAACGCGGCTAGCCAGGCGTCGGCGTCGACGCAGGGCGAGCTGGCCGTCTACCGGCCGATCGAAGTCTCCTCAACGGACTACGCGCCCACGCCCGGCGCGTTCGCCGTCGACAAGGTGACGTCCGCCGGAGTCCGGGGCACCGGGTGGCGCGCCGCCGACGGCGATCCGCAGTGGATCTCGGTTGACCTGCAGGCGGTCTGCCAGGTCACCTCGATCCACCTGACCTTCGAGGCGGCGGCGGGCGACCCGGTCTTCGTGAAGCCCTCGTCGGGCAACTGGTCCGACGGGACCACCGGGCAGGAACTGCTCTCCAGCTACGCGGTGGCGTTCGTCGTCGAGGTCTCGACGGATAAGAGCTCGTGGACCAGCGTGTATCAGACCTCGTCCGGCACCGGCGGCGCGGTGCCCGTCGATCTCGCCGCGCCGGTCTCGGCACGCTGGGTACGCCTGACCGCGACCAAGCGCTCCGACGCGAACCCGCTCGGGCTCAACGGTTTCGAGGTGTACGGCACCGCCCCCGGCCACCGGCCGGCCGTCACGGGCTGGACCGACTGGGGCACGCACAACCAGCACGCGCCCGCGCTGCGGGCGGCCGCCGACGGCACCGTGCCGCTGGAGTCCGGCTGGGTGCTGACCATGGATGACTGGGCTCCCGGCGACGGGACCGCACTGTCCAAGCCGACCGTCGACACCAGCGGCTGGCTGCCCGCCACCGTCCCGGGCACCGTCCACGCCTCGCTCGTCGAACAAGGCCACCTGCCCGACCCGGTCGCAGGGTTCAACAACCTGCGCGCGCCCGAGGCGCTTTCCCGCCACTCCTGGTGGTACAAGCGCGACTTCGCACTCCCGAGCGCGCTGAACACCGACTCGGGACGCCGGATCTGGTTGGAGTTCGACGGCGTCAACCACCACGCCGACGTGTTCCTCAACGGCACGCAGGTCGACAGCCTCACCTTCCCCTTCGCGCGCGCCGCGATCGACGTCACCTCGCAGCTGGTCCCCGGCGCCGGCGCGCAATCGCTCGCGGTGAAGATCACCCCGCCGCCGATTCCCGGCAGCCCCGGCGACAAGGGCCCGGCCGGGCAGTCGTGGGTCGATGCCGGCGCGCAGATGATGAACATGAACTCGCCGACATACCTCGCCGCCTCCGGCTGGGACTGGATGCCGGCGGTACGCGACCGAGCCAGCGGCATCTGGAACCACGTGCGGCTGCGTTCCACCGGCGACGTGGTGATCGGCGACCCGCGCGTCGACACGACCCTGCCCGCGCTACCCGACACGTCCAGCGCCGCGCTGACCGTCGTCGTGCCCGTACGCAACGCCGCGTCAACGGACGTCAGCGCGACTGTGACAGCATCCTTCGACAACGTGCGAGTCTCACGGACGGTGACCGTCCCGGCGGGTCAGAGCCTGGACGTAACCTTCACTCCCGCCGATTTCGCGCAGCTGAACGTGCGCAACCCGAAACTGTGGTGGCCTAACGGCTACGGCGACCCGAACCTGCACGACTTGAACCTGACCGTCACAGTCGGCGGCAAGCAGAGCGACCGCCGCACGACCCGCTTCGGCATCCGTCAGTTCGGCTACGAATACAAGACCCCGCTGGCCTTCGTCGCGACCGCCGACGCCTACACCCAAACGGTCGATGTCGGCCCGCGGCAAGCGCGCTACGTGCGCATCAACTGCGAAGCCCGCGCCACCGGCTGGGGCTTCTCGATCTGGACGCTGGCGGTCCTGAACAGCGCGGCTCCTGGCACCGACCTGGCGCTGCACAAGACCGCGACCTCGTCGACGGACGAGAACAGCGACCACGTCGCCGCGAACGCGACCGACGGCGACCCCAACACCCGCTGGGGATCCGCCTACGCGGACAACCAGTGGCTCGAGGTCGACCTCGGCGCGCCAGTGTCCTTCGATCAGGTCGCCATCACCTGGGAGCAGGCGTACGGCCGCACGTACACGGTCCAAGTCTCGGCGGACGGCTCGTCGTGGACGGACGCGAAGAGCGTGGACAACACCGCGATCCCGCTTCCGTTCAACGGCGGCGACGCGAGCCTCGACGTCGAGTCGTTCACCGCGACCTCCGGTCGCTACCTGCGGATCAGCACTGGCCTGCGCAACTCCAGCTGGGGCAACTCGCTCTGGACGCTGTCCGTCCTCAACAGCGCCGCCCCTGGCACCGACCTCGCGCTGCACCAGCCGGTGACCGCGTCGACGGAAGACCCCTCGAACCCGGCAGTCAACGCCACCGACGGCAACTCCGGCACCCGCTGGTCGTCCGACTACGCCGACAACCAGTGGATCCAGGTCGATCTCGGCTCATCGCAGACCTTTGACAAGGTGGCCGTCCTCTGGGAGCAGGCGTATCCGAAGACGTACGTGATCCAGGTCTCCGACGACGCCTCGTCGTGGACGAACGTGAAGAGCGTGGACCTCGCGCCGCAGCCGCTGAAGATCAGCGTGAACGGTGTCAGGGTGCTGTGCCGTGGCGGAAACTGGGGCTGGGACGAACTGCTGCGCCGGATGCCGGCCGCGCGCATGGACGCGGCGGTCCGGATGCACCGGGACATGAACTTCACCATGATCCGCAACTGGGTCTCCTCCAGCAACCGCGAGGAGTTCTACGCCGCGTGCGACGAGTTCGGCCTGCTCGTCTGGAACGACTTCCCGAACGCGTGGGGCATGGACCCGCCGGACCACGGCGCGTTCAACGCGATCGCCGCCGACACGGTGCTGCGGTACCGCATCCACCCGAGCATCGTCGTGTGGTGCGGCGCGAACGAAGGAAACCCGCCGCAAGCCATCGACGACGGCATGCGCACCGCCGTGACGACCGGCTCGCCCGGCACGCTGTACCAGAACAACTCGGCCGGCGGCATCATCACCGGCGGCGGCCCGTACAACTGGGTCGAGCCGGCGAAGTACTTCGACCCGATGACGTACGGCAGCCGCAGCTTCGGTTTCCACACCGAGATCGGCATGCCGGTCGTCTCCACGGCGCAGAGCCTGCGCGACATGGCCGGCGACCAGCCGTCGTGGCCCATCGGCGGCCCCTGGTACTACCACGACTGGAGCCAGTACGGGAACCAGGCGCCGCAGCAGTACCAGGCCGCCGTCGAGGCACGGCTGCAGACCGCGCAGAGCCTCGACGACTTCGCCCGCAAGGCGCAGTTCGTGAACTACGAGAACGCGCGCGCGATGTTCGAGGCCTGGAACGCGAACCTGTGGGCTGACGCCAGTGGCCTGATGCTATGGATGTCGCACCCGGCCTGGCACAGCACCGTGTGGCAGACGTACGACTACGACTTCGACGTCAACGGCATGTACTACGGCGCCCGCAAAGCCTGCGAGCCCGTACACGTGCAGGCCGACCTGGTCAACTGGCAGGTCGTAGCCGTCAACCACACCGCCAGCGCGATCAACGGCGCAACGGTCTCGGCGCGTCTATACGACCTCTCCGGCAACCAAATCGGCACAACGCAGAGCGCTGCGGTGACCATCTCGCAGTCGGCCAGCGCGAAGGCCTTCGCCGTGCCGTGGACCGACGCATTGCCCGACCTGCACCTGCTGCGCCTGACGCTGAGCGACGCCTCAGGCCACACGCTCTCGCAGAACACGTACTGGCGTTACCGCACCCCGTCCGCGATGCAGGCGCTGAACACGACGCAGCAGACCCGCATCTCCGCCTCCATCAACAACGGTTCCTCCGCTGGCCCCGGCCGCCAACAGCTGACGGCAACGATCCGCAACCGCGGTACGTCGATCGCCGCGATGGTCCGCCTATCTCTACTCGATGCCGACTCCGGAAACCGCGTCCTACCGACGCTCTACGAAGACAACTACCTCTGGCTGCTCCCCGGTGAGTCACGCACGCTCACCATTTCCTTCCCGACCGCCGCGCTGCCCTCAGACCAACCAGAACTACACGTAGAGGCCTACAACGCCCCGCTGGCAACAGCCCGCGCCTGACCCCACAAGAGCCCGGCTCCCTGACAGCAGATGCGCTAGATGCGCTAGATGCGCTGTCAGGGAGCCGGTCGTATCACCGCGTTAGCAGTTGTATGAGGTTGTCAGCACGTCAGGTTGCCGCCGGGGGAAACCCCGAGAATCGACGTGAAGTTCTGGTAGTCGTTGACGCGGTCCTGCATCTCGGCGGTGTTGCCGCCATTGCACTCGATGCTGTTGATCGCGCGGATGGTGGCGCCGAATCCGGCGCCGTTGGTCATCGCCTGGTGGGAGGTCATGGAGCTGCCGCCGGTGCCGGTCATCCAGTACCAGAGCGCGGTCTCCCAGGAGACGGCCGCGTTGGTGGAGACCAGGTTGGGGTTGTCGAGCAGGTCCTGCGCCGATGGCGTCGCCGGCCGCCTTGTAGTTGAAGTTCCAGGAGATCTGCAGCGGACCGCGGCCGTAGTACGGAGTACGTGCCCGCCGGGCAGCCGTAGGACTCGGACGCGCAGTAGTTCCCGGACTGGTCGATCTCGCGGATGTAGACCAGACCGCCGGTCTCGTGGTCGACGTTGGCCAGGAACGCGGCCGCCTCCTGCTTCTCGACCGTGCTGCCGCCGGTGGTGGCGAACGACGGGTAGGCGCCGAGCGCGGCGACCAGCCCGCTGTACGTGTAGAACGAATTCCGGTTCGGGAACATCTGGTTGAACTGCGCTTCGCTCACCACGAAGCCGCCCGCCCGCCGCCGCCGCTGCTGCCGCTGGGCAGGCTCCACTGCTGGTTGCTGCTGTCGGCGCAGGCCCAGATCTGGACCTGAGTGCCCGCGCCGCCGAAGCCGGTGTCGTCTAGGCACTTGCCGGAGTTGGGGTTGATGTACTCGTTGTTGGACTGGTGCTGCCAGACCTGCGCACCGGTGCCGTTGCAGGTCCACAGCTGAACCTTGGTGCCGTTCGCGGTGCCGGCGCCCGAGACGTCCAGGCACTTGCCCAGCGCCTGCATCTGGTTGCCCGAGGTCTGGGTCCACTGCTGGGCGTTGGTGCCGTTGCACGTGTAGACCTGGACTGGCGTGCCGTCAGCGGTCCCGGCGGCGCGCACGTCCAGGCACATGCCCTGGTAGCCGGTCACCTGGCCCGGCCCGCTGGCGGCGTGCGCGACGCCCGCGTTCGCGATGCCGAAACCGGCGAGGAGCGCGACGGCTCCGAGTACGGCGACGGCGCGGCGTCGCACGGTGTGGATAGATGACATCGTTATCAGTCTCATCCGGTGAAGTCCCTCACTTCATGGCGTGATGCAGCATCGAGCCCTGATGAAGGTGCGCGACCACAGACCGTCGGACCGTCGGCTGTGCCAGCCGCGAAGAGGGTGGATTGTTCGCGGCGAGGCAGTGTTGCGCCGGGCCCGTCGCACGCCAGGCGGAGCGGCGCGGGCTGTGATCCGCGTAGTCGATGCCTCGCCGTGCATCGCGTACGTTGCTGTGAGGGTGGTCTAGTCCAATCGAGATGTCAATACACGCGCGACCAGACCTTCAGCGACCCGGCAGGTGCCTGCGCAGTCAACCACCTGCCACAATCCACCCGCGTCGCCTTTATCCCCTCATCGTCGCTTTCGTGTTCGCTCTCATCTTCGTAAAGATACTGTCACGATGCGCAATGTTCGACGGCCCGTCAACTACCCGGCGACCTGGACTATTGCTCCGCGATAATCACATCGGATAACCTCCGCCGGTGGCTGAGAACCTGGGGGGAAAGCCTGAGCCGGACAACGGCTCCGCAGACCCGTTCGACAGAGAGTTCGACGAGGAATTCGTCAAGCAAGCCGGCGCCACGGAGCCCTCGGCGCGGGCGCGAGAGTTGACCGCGAAGTGGGCCAAGGAAGCGCCCAAGCCGACCGTGTGGCGCGGGGACGGGCCGGTATCACCGCCGACGCCGCCCCCGACAGCACCGCCGTCGTCCGCACCGCGCCGTGCTCCGCGGCCCGCTGCCACAAAATCCACCGGCACCGACTGGCCGAAACAGCGCAAGAAGCGAGTCTGGCCGCGTAACGCCGCCATCGCGATCGTCGCGGCGGCCGTCGTGGGGTTCTTGGCGTACCCGCGTCACCACACCCAGACGCCGGTGAACGGCACGCCCGCCGGGACCGACAAGCCGTGGACCGCCGCCCCGAGCCCGACGCCGTCGCCGAAGTACGCGCACCCCGACGACCAGTACTTCGTCGGCACGCCTTCGCTCCAGTGGGCGGACAACGACGCGGGCATCGTCGCCCCGAAGGCGCACTCGATCGGCCAGTTCTCCGCGAGCGAAGTCGCGGCCGGCTACCAAGGCCTACGCCAACTGCTCGCCGCGGGTGACCTGGACGCCACGATCCTCAACGCCGGCCCGGCCACCGATTTCACCCGCCTGATCGACACCCGCTCGAGCCTCGGCACAGACCTGAAGTCCTGGATCGCGCACCCGGGCTACAACACCGACCCCATCGGCCTGATCACCCGCTTCAACCCGGCGACCACCCGCCTTCTCGGCCACACGGTCAAGGTCAGCGGCACGATGTCCGCCGCGATCGACCCGAGCGGATACCTGTCGGTATCAGGGGACTACCGCTTCGTCTACGCGGTCGGCCCCGCGAACGGCAACGGCCTCCCGTCGCGCGTCATCGTGCACCGCATGTACAAGCTCGAACTCGCCACGCCCGGCCAATTCGACGCCCAGACCGGCCGCTACTGGATCAGCGACTACAACTCCGAGATCGCCAACTCCGCATGCTTCCAGTACAACGGCTTCATCAACCCCACCTTCGGCAACGCCGACAACTCCCCGCGCTCCGGAAAGACCATCGACCCCTACGCCTCCGGCCAACCGCTGGCCGAGGTCTCTCCGAGCTCTCCGGTCCCCACCGCCAGCGCCGGCGAGTGCGACAGCGTCTCGCGCACGTAGTCCTGCAACACTGACTCCTGCGATGGCCAACGACTACGACAGCTTCGGCGAGGCGTACGCCGCCGAGACCGAGTCCAACCTCATCAACGGCTACTACGCGAGGCCCGCGATCCTGGACCTGGCCGGCGAGGTGACCGGGCGGCGGATCCTCGATGTCGGCTGCGGCGCCGGACCCATACTCGCCGCGCTGCGCGAGCGCGGCGCGCTCGTCACCGGAATCGACTCCAGCACGACGATGCTGGAACTCGCCCGGCAGCGGCTCGGCGACGGCCCGGCCTTACCCGCCGCCGACCTAGCCGACCCGCTGCCTTTCCCCGACGCCGCATTCGACGACGCCATCGCCTGCCTCGTCCTGCACTACTTGGAAGACTGGAGCCGCCGCTCGCCGAACTGCGACGCTTCCTGGTACCCGGCGGGCGCCTGATCGTGGTCGTGACCACCCTTTCATCTACAAGCTGATGCACCCCGAGGCCGACTACTTCGCGCTCACCCCGAGGCCTCAGGAATGGACCTACGGCGGCCACACCGCCCCGATGCTCTCCTGGCACCGCCCGCTGCACGCGATGTCCTCCGCCTTCACCGAGCAGGCTTTCGGATCGCCGTCATCAGCGAACCGCCCCCCGCACCCGGCGCCCGCGAGCGCTTCCCCGACCTGGCGACATCTCCCTCGGGGTCCTTCCTCTGCTTCCTGTTCTTCGTCCTGGAGAACCCAGAGACAGTCTGACCACGGGTTCAGTCGGAGGACTGGCAGGCGGCGCGGGTGAGCGTCGTCGCGGTGTGCACGGCGCTGGCGATGGCGGCTTTGGGGT
>CAVQPP010000485.1:0-22613 GCA_963714445.1 uncultured Actinomycetota bacterium | reverse complement strand
TTGCTCGCAGCCAATCCCGTCCCCAACGGCGGCTTCTTCGGCGGCATAAGTAACGCGTTCTCAGACGTCTTCACTGGCACCGACCCCACGAAGCAGGCCGAGCAGCACAACACCACGGCCCGCAACCAGGCTGCTGACGTGCTCAACAAGCTCTCCCAGAGCTACGAGACGTCAGCAAGCAACATGACGTCGATCGCGAGTGGCGACCAAGGCTCCGGATTCACGCCGTCCACTCCGCCTTCCACGGGGGCCTTCAACCTCGGCGGCGGCTCGTATGGCGGCGGCTCCGGTGCCGCAGCCGGCTACACACGCGACTTCGCCAGCAGCACCGGCGGCGCAGCGACTCCAGCTGGCGTCGGCAGTGTGAAAAACGGCGTATTCGAAGACCCTCACACCAGCCTTCAAAGTGCGACGACGCTGCCCCCTCCAGCCACCACCACCCCGATTGAAACCGTCGGCCCTGGCGGTACCTCGACCTCGACGCCGTTCCAACCGGTTCCCACAAACCTCGGCGGTGGACTAACTGAGCCGCCCACCGAGAATGGCAAGACCGGACCACTCACCGAAGAGCACCTGCTCGGCGAAGGGCTCAGCGAGGAAGGCCGAACCGGAGGCACGTCAAAGCTCGGCGCTTCCAATGTCTTCGGCGAAGACGGCTTCGGCAGCGAACCCGGAGGTGGCACCGCTCGACGCGGCTCCAGCCTCGGGACCGGTGCACTCGGAGCCGAAGGCGAACCAGGTGGCGGCGCGGCGGCTGGCGGCGGAAGCGGTGGCGTCGCAGGTGACGAACAGGCTGGCATGCGGACCGGAATGGGAGCTCGCGGGGCGGGCGGCGCCGGGTCTGAAGGCGAGCAGCTCGGATCGTCGAAGTACTCCCGGGGCCGTTTCTTCGGTGGCGATGAGCCAAGTGAGGTCAGCGAAATATGGACTCAGCCGTCGGTCGGTGGCAATGAGTCGCTGCTGATCAAGGACGGAAAGAGTGGGTCCAATGTCGGTCGAGTAAGGTCGGCGTACGACGGGGCGACTGACGCTGAAGGCAATCCTCTGCACATGATGCGAGGCGCCGGTTCACGAGGTGGCTCTCATGACGAGGATGACGAGCGCGGCGAGCGCCCTGGATATCTGAAAGAAGATCCGGAATGGTGGCAGTCCGCGCAAAAAGTAGCTCCGCCAGTCGTCGAGTGAGGGTGCGGACTGCTTTTCGGCGCGTGGGCAGCGCGGCAATTGTTGTCGCGCTGTGTGCGATCCCGGTCGTCGGAGCGACCCCTGCTCAGGCATATTCAGGTCAGCAGTGGGCGCTAGATTATCTGAAGGCGACTCAGGACTGGCAGATCACCAAGGGTGCGAACGTCGCGGTCGCCGTCCTCGATTCGGGCGTCGCGTCTATCCCCGATCTGAACGGCCAAGTGCTTTCCGGGGCAGACTTCGCCTCAGGTATTACGAGCAGCGGCAACGGACGGACCGACACAGACAGCGAAGGTCATGGCACCGGCATGGCGTCGGTCATTGCAGCTAACGGCACCAACGTCACCGGACTCGCTCCAGCTTCCAAGATCTTGGCCGTCCGTATCGACGCGAGCGGTAAAGGAACCATGTTCGCGTCGAATATCGCTGCGGGCGTCCAATACGCGACCAAGGCGCACGTAGGCGTAATCAACCTCTCGATCGGCGGCAGCACAGACTTCGGCCCACAGGTACAACAAGCCATTTCGCAGGCACTATCGGCGAACATTGTCGTCGTCGCCGCCGCGGGCAACGAGAGCGCGAGCGCTGTCGATTACCCAGCTGCCTATCCAGGTGTTGTGGCAGTCGGCGCGATCGATCAGAGTGGGCAGATCTGGCCGCAATCCAATACCGGATCCGCAACTGACTCTTGCGGCGCCGGGAGTGCAGATCTACCGGGATAACAATCTCAATCAACAAGGCACCGAATCCGGAACGTCCGAGGCTACGGCTTATGTGTCCGCTGCCGCCGCCCTCATCCGCAGTGCACATCCGGACTGGACCGCTGGCCAGGTCATTCGCGACCTAATCACCACCGCCGATCCCGGATCGGGTCAGACCGCCGGCCAGCACAGCGATCAATACGGTTATGGGATCGTCGATCCGCTGAAGGCGCTTCAAACGTCCGCGCCATCCGACACTTCGAACCCGCTGCTGGCGTCCGCGTCGGGGACGAACTCGACAGCGGCCGCGACACCGGGCAGCGCATCGGTCACTACTCCGGCCGCGGCTGCGTCCAGCTCGTCGCGCGTCGGTCTGATCATCGGCATTGTCGTCGCCGTCATCATCATTGTCGTACTGGTGTTGCTGATCGTTATGCGCTCGCGTCGTGGGCGAGGTGGCGGTCCGAAGCCTCCGCAGGGCCCGGGGCAATCGGGACCGTACGGCGCCAACTATTCGGGCTATCCGCAGGCGCCCTATCAGCAGCAGCACCCATACGGGCAGCAGCAACCGCCTCCGCCTCAGGCGCCACGAGGTCCGCATCACCCGAACGGATGAGTGACTGACTAGTCGCGCAGAACGCCGACTAGTCGATTGTCGTATTTCCATACCTGGCGCGCTCCGATGCGGGCTGGCGCAAGTTGGGTCTCAATTGAAGCAACCCGGTTGCCGGTGTGCGGAAGTCGGTCCTAGCATCAACGCCTGATGTGTCGCCGAGCTCGCGCTGAGTAATCAGACAGCTTTGCGTGGTCGTGGTGGGGTGGGCCAGTCGCGGTGATTCATCGGCCGTGACGTCGCGGCAATGCGAATGGGTGGGATCGTCACGTGTCATCCCAAGATGCACGCTTTGCATACCAGTGTTACCAGTGTGGTTCAGATCTGACTGAGTCTACGGCCTTTTGTCCTATATGCGGCATGGTTGTGCTGCCGGAGTTGGTCACCGCGGGATCCGCTGCTGCGCCGCAGGGCGTGGCGCAGGCGAGCAGCGTTAGTTCGGGCGTTGAACCGCAAGGGTCTGTTTCGCCGACGTGGCTGCAGCACGTGGCGCCGGTGGCCGTTCCATCGGTGCTGGCGCCGACTGCGACTCCGGCTATGGCTCCACCGACACCGATAGTGCCTGCACTTATTCCGGCTGAGCCTGTACCTGTCGCCGCTGCGCCTGTACCGATGGCTGCGGTGCCTGAGCCAACAGCCGAGGTGACTGCGCCTATGCACGCAGTGCACACGGCTGATGCACCCGCACCTGTGGCCGCAGCTCCGGCGGCGATGCCGATGCCCGCCACTCCCGCGCCGGCACCGGCATCCGCACCCAGGGAGTACAGCGAGCCGTTGGCCGCGACGGCGATTGCCGCTCCCCCACCGACGCCCACAGTCACGATGCCTGCGCGGACTCGATCCCGCCGGCCACGTCGCCGCACGCTGGTCATCGGCGTGCTCGTCGTCGCGCTCGGGGTCGGCGGCGGCATCGCTTACGAAGTGCTCAAGCCCGCTCCGACGACGCCCGCGTCCGTCGTGCAGCAGTACTTTGACGACCTCGGCAAGGGCGACACGGCGGCGGCGCTCACGCTTGTGTCGGACGCCAGCCAGCTCTCAAGTCAGGCTTCGACGACGCTGCTCGTACCTCAGGCGCTGTCCTCCGCTTCCACTCGGCCGACCGACGTGCAGGTCGGGACTACGAACACGTTGACGGGCTTTCCGGGGGTGAGCGCGGCCGGGTACTCCGTCCGCGTCACCTACAAGCTCGGCGGCACGAGCATGACCGCCAACTTCCCGGTGCTGAAGGCGCCTTCGGGTGCCAAGTCGCCGTACCTGTTGGAGGCTCCGTTCTTCGACCTCGAAGTCGGGGATCCGGGCGGTCGCGCGGTGACGGTGAACGGGATCACGGTTGACGTGAGCCAGGCCTCGACTTATCTCGCGTTCCCGGGTGCCTACACGGCTACGGCGCAGGGGAATGCCCTGCTGGCCAGCGACACAGCGACCGGCACCGTCACGTCCGGTGCGGCGTTCGCCGGGACGGACACGATCAACTTCGCGCCGCCGCAACTCGCGTCCGGCGCGCAGGACGCCATTCAGGCGCAGATTAAGCAGCAGATTGATACGTGCGCGCAGTCTACGGATCCTTATCCGAGCGGCTGTCCGTTCGATCTTTACTCCGTCTACATCGACGGAAGCGTCTCGTCGGTGCAGTGGTCGATCACCAACTACCCGACTGTGACGGTTACGCCGGCCGCGCAGATTTCCCCTGCTGAGCAGGCCGACTTCAGCGATTCGGCGCACGACGGCGTCGCGCACTACGACGTCACCTATACCGACTACTTCGGCGCGACGCAGACGACGAGTGGCGACGTCTCGTTCGGCGTCAACGGCACCGCGGCGGTGTCAGGGTCCGGAATCACCCTCGGTTTCAGCAGTTTCAACTGAGCTGCACGCCCCGAACCCGCGCAACCGCAAGATCACAACTGGAGGATCAGTGAGCTTCGAAACAGCCGCGCAGTTACGTCCCTGGGCGGCCGCCGGGCCCGGCGGCGGGGACACTGCCTATCGCACGCAGTCGCTGAAGTACACGCCGATCGAGCTGAGCCTTGACGAGTCGGTGCCGTTCCAGGTGCTGTTCCGGCTGTGGCTGAGCGCCGTCGTCGTGTCCTGGATCGTGTTCATGATCTTCGTGCTGCTCTGGCTCTTCACCGGCGGCGCGAAGAGTTCGTCCACTGATGCGTTCGGGAACAGCAACGGGCCGAACATCGCGCTGCTCTCGGTCGGCGCGCTGATCTCCTTCATCATGTTCTGGGTCGTGCTGCTGTTCAGCCGGATCCCCGAGCCGATCGCCGAGTGGAAGGTGCTGCTCGAAGGCAAGTCGGCCGCGGCAGAGAGCGCATACGCGGCGATCTACGGTTCGCTCGCCCGGCGGCGGATCCCCGTCAACGCGGTGCCCGCGCGCGTGCGCAGCGACGTGCTCACTCCCGAGATCGTCAACAACCGGTTGATCATCAGTGAGCGTGGATACGTCGCATACGCGACAGTGTTCGCATACGGCACCAGCCTGTACGTGGGCTGGACTATGTGGCGCAACCGGATGGGCGCTCAGCTGATCTGGACCTTCATCAAGGACATGATCGGCGGCATGTTCGGCCGCTCCAGCGTGATCAACCAGATGCTGCGCACGGAGAAGGTGCGCGCGATGCGCGAAGCCGTGCACTCGGCGGTTCGCGAGGGCGTCGAGGTCGCGATTCAGGGTGTTGAGGTTTCGATCGTGTCGACCTTCGGCTACGAGATTCCGATCCAGGACCTGACCGTCCCGACACCTTCGCCGAGCGCACCCGCGCCGCAGCCGCCGGCGCCGCAACCGGTCGCACCGCAGCCTTCTGCACCCCAGCCGTCGATGGCGCAGCGGCCGATGACTCAACCGGTTGTCCCGCAAGCCGAGCCGGTCATGGCTCAGGCTCAGGGTGGTCTGGCTCAGACCATGGTGTCTTCTCCGGTGGCCGAGCAGCAGACGATGACCATCCCGACGGTGCCGCCGCCGGTCGCGCCACAGCCGCCTGAGATCCAGGACGCGGCGCAGGCCGCCGAATCGCAGGCGACGGAGCAGACGCAGCAGATGCCGCACGTCAATCAACACCCGGCCGGTGACCAGATCTAAGCACGGACTAAGCACGGACGAGGTGCACATACGTGGCTGCTGACGGCGTACTGATCGCCTCCGATGGCGGTGCCGCATGGGCGTGGGTTGCCGTGCGGATCGACGCGGCGGCGGACCTGACCGAGGCGCAAGAGTTCGCCGCGCTGCCCGAGCTCGAACGCCGGACGAAGGCGGTCGCCGCGGAAACCGCCTGGCTGGCCGGGCAGTGGGACACGGACCACACGCCGCGCATCGAGCTGCGTTACCGCACCGAACCGAGCGTAAGACGGCTGTCGTGCGCGGTACTCGGACGCGTCTTCGCAGCCAGCCCGGAGGATGCGGAGGCCGCGGCACTCAGCCTACGCACGCGGCTCGCCGACCTGCCCCGGCACGTACACGCGGCCGAGGTGAGTGACGCCGCCGAGGTCGCGCACTGGCTCAATCCGTTCACGCCCGATCCGAACGGCATCGCCGAGATACGTAAACGCATCCGCGTTGCGTCGCCTAACCGCCCGGACTCGGGAGTGCGGTATTACACAGCCGTTCAGCCGTATACCGCAGCCGCGCCTCCGTGGGAGCCGCTGTGGCAAGCCATGGCTGGGCAGCCTTTTCCGGTGATGCTCAGCGTGGGCCTGGAACCGTATCGCGTCGGTGCCGATGTCAGCGACTGGTTGAGCGAGGTCGCGACGCAGTACGGACGACTGGCCATCCCCGGTGAGATGCCGGAGGGCATCTACGGCGGCCGGGGCAAGCTGGCGCCCGACGCCTTCGCCACCGACGCGTCACGCCTATATATGGACGCGGCGCGGCGCTACGCCGGCCGCGCGTTCCGCATGCGAATCACGCTCGCTTCCCCGGCACCGCTGAGCGATGCGCTCGCGGAGCTAGCCGCCGCGACGATCTCGCCACCCGAACGCGCTAAGGACGATGCCGTCCTCGCCACGACGTTCCACGGCCCGGCGCACGTAGTCGTCCGCCCGACAGACGCAGAACTCGAGATCGCCAAACGGAACCTCAGCACGCTCGACCTCAGGCAATGGGACACGCAGTACACCGCCGAGCTCCCCGAACGACCGTCATCAGGCGTGCGGTTGCTAGCGGAGCTGGTCGACCCACGGGAAGCGAGCGCCGCCCTCAGACTGCCCCTCGCGATTCACGGTTACATGCCCGGCTTCCCGGTCCTGCGGCCTAGCCTCCCCCTGGAAATCTTCTACCGCCCGACCGGTCCACACCTCACCCTCGGCCGCCAACTCGTCGCCGGACGCCAAGCCGCGCCACTCGGCATCGCGCTGACCGACATCACCCGGCACGCCCTTTTCGCAGGCACCACCGGCTCGGGCAAGACGAACAGCACGCTCGCGTTCTGCGAGCAGCTGTGGCGCGACCACCGCGTCCCATTCCTGGTCATCGAGCCGGTCAACACCACGCTGGACGACTACCGGTGGCTGGCAACGCGGCCAGGCTTCGAGGACCTGCTCGTGCTGACCGTCGGCAACGAGGACGTCGCGCCGCTACGCCTTAACCCGTTCGAAGTACCCGTAGGCGTACGGATCGGTAGTCATATAGCAGGACTACTCGCCTGCTTCGACGCCGCGTTCGGCCTCTGGGACCCACTGCCCACGATCTACAACCGCGCGCTGCGTGCCACATACGCGAGACTCGGCCTCGTCTACACCGACCGCGCGCGGCCCGAGCATCGCGGCACGTGGCCGATGCTCGCCGACTTCGTGTCCGAGATGCGTACGCAGACCGACCAGCTCGACTACTCCGGCGAGGTGCGCTCGAACATCGTCGCTGCCTCGCAGCTGCGCGCCGAATCGCTGGCCGAGGGCGCGTGCGCGAGCACGCTGGACTGCCGCTCGTCGTATCCGATGGCGAGCCTGCTCGGGCGGCCGGTCGTGCTCGAGCTCGCCGAGGTCGGCGACAACGAGAAGGAGCAGTCGCTGATGACGGCGCTGGTCCTGCAGACGATGACCGAGTACTACAAGGCCAGCCGCGCGGAAAGCGGGGCGCTCGCGCACGTCACCGTAATCGAGGAGGCGCACCGGCTCCTCGGCAAGCCAAGCGGTGCCCAAGGGGACGCGAAGGAAGGCAACGCACAGGCCCGCGCCGCGCAGGCGTTCGCCGACACGTTGGCCCAGAACCGCAAGTACGGCGAAGCGCTAGTGATTGTCGAACAGGTACCGGGCAAATTGGTGGAAGATGCGTATAAGAATACGAATCTGAAGATCATGCACCGACTGCCGGCCGAGGAGGATCGCCGCGTGCTCGGCTCGGCGATGACGTTCTCGACCGATCAAGAGCGTTACGCCGCGAGCCTGCCGCCCTTCACCGCGTTCGCGCACTACGACGGCCTAGATCGCCCGGCGCTCATCCAGGTTCCCGATGTACGCGCCGAAGCCGCCAAGGCCGACGGTCGCCCGCGCGCCCGACTGGCCACGGACGCCGAACTGACACAGCGCTTCCAAGCGCTCGCCGCGACGATGCCCGAGATCGATGAAGCCATCGCGCCCTTCACCGAATGCGCTGGCTGCCAGCACCGATGCACGTTCCGCGCGAGGGCGGCGACAGCGATGCGGCTCGAAGACGTCGCCGAGTTCAAGACCAGGGTGAAGACGTACCCGAAGACGGCCGCAGCCCAGCGCGAGTGGTGGAAGCAGACGACGTCCTGGGTGCGCACCATCGCGGACCGTGTCCCGCTACACGCCGCCAACGGTAATGCCGGGGTCGTCGATGAAGCCGAAGCCGCAGCGCAGGCCGACTTCGAGGCTTGCGTACTCGTCCACGTCGGACGCCGAGCGTACCGGCGCGGCGTGCTGGCGTGGGCCACGCGATTCCGCACCGAACGCGCAGCGGCGACGCGGTAACAGGAGGGAGCGACGATGAGCGACGAGACGGCGATAACCCGCCGCCTCCCGAAAGACCAGCTCCGGTGAAGGCGAAGCCACCGAAGCTAAGGCCAGTAGAAGGCCCCGGCGCCCACCGAAGCGATCAAGGGCAAGGACGAGGGCGCGGAAGCACGAAGAGGGAACGAAGGCACCGAAGAGACCCGGACACCGAGAGACCCGAGTCCGAGGAACGGCCGAAGCTCCGCGGAACAACAAGGACGAGTCCGCCAGCCAGACGGGCCGGAAAAAGCAGACCACGCAGCTCACCCAAGAGACTTCAGAGACGCGGACCGCGCAAGTCACACAGGAAGCCCGGAACTGCGCAGGTCGAGAAGAGCAGACTGCGCAGGACCGAAGAAGTGCAAGAGACGCCGGACACACGAAGATACGCAGGACACGCAGATGGAAGGCGGCGAGCAACCGCTTTCACCCGAGCTCGACAGCGTCACCTCTTCGAAGGCGAGGTCAACGAAGACGGTGTGCTGGAGGGCTATCACCACCGCGAAGGTGGCGTGGACTCGGGCGAGGCGAAGCTGATCTCCAAGGGGCGCACCGACGGGGACAAGGTCTATACCGGAAGTTGGAACCAAGACGGTCCCTACGAGGATAAGTACAGCACCTTCTTCCCGGACGGCTACAGCAAGGACGACGTGCGTGGCGCTATTCGAGAGGCGTTCGACAATCGCAGCGCGACAGAAAAGCCCGACCAGTGGGTGGGCACGACGAGTCGCGGTTTAACAATCCGGGGGTACGTGAGCAAAGGCACGTCGCTGGATGACGCCACTGAGGACGACATCACGACCGCGCATCCGATCCGTAAGAAGAAGTAGAAGGTAGGTTGCGCAGATGACGCTTGAAGACATCGCCATCGCCGTGGACGAGGACGGACAAGTCTTCGTGAGCGCGCCCGTGCAGTACAGAGCGCTCGCCGCGCTCCTGGAGGACGACATGGGCGTCGAAGGGGAGCAGTTCTATACGGTGCTGGCGCGCGTGCACGGCCATCAGGAGAACGGCTGGAAGGTCGCCGGGGATTCGTGCACTGTGAGCGTGCAGGGCGACGAAGCCGTGATCGTCAACAACTACAACAAAGACCGCACCGAGATGACGCGGGACGACCTGCGCGATGTCTTGGAGCGCGCGCGTGACGAGATGGCCTTCGCTCGGGCGAGACGGCGCTCCGGCGAGGCGTGACGGAAAAACAGTCGGCCGCCGCACGCGAATCCAATCGCGTGTGGCGGCCGACTTATGACGTTGGCCGGTTGCCGGCGGCTAGTCCTGGTTGAAAAACCCCGGGTCGGCGGACGGGCTCTGCGCGCCGTCCATCAGCTCGGTGCCCTGCGGCGAGAGCAGGAAGACCCGGGAGGCGACTCGCTCTATTCCGCCGCGCAGCGAGAAGATCAGGCCGGAGGCGAAGTCGACGATCCGCTTCGCGTCGGCCTCCTCCAGGTCGGCCAGGTTCATGATGACCGGGATGCCGTCCCGGAAGAACTCGCCGATCACCTTGGCGTCGGTGAAGCTCTGCGGGCGGACGGTGGCGATCCGGTAGCCGGCCTGCGCGCCGGGCTCCTCGCCGTACCACCGCTCGCCGTCGTCGACCGGCACCAAATGCGGGGCGGTCGCCCTGCGGCTCGAAACCATCGCACGCCTCCTTTCTTCCAGATCACACCATCAGATCACGCTACGTCGAAAGACCTGCCGACACTGGGGTCTCACTGCGGGTCAGACCCGTGAGCTCACCGTCGGCACGTCACTCATTCGAGTGTTTCCTTTCTTAGCCACCCACGCTAGCCGGTTTTTCGCATGGAGGGCTCGCGACGCGCCGAATCTGTCAGTGGGCAGTGGTATACGCACCCGCTCTGGCGCTATGTCAGGTTCCCGTCGGCGCATACCTATCGCTATCGCATCGCGCGGTTCCATCTCCCGTCCGGCGCATCACACACGTATACGCCGCAGCGATTCGAACAGCTTTTCGATAAATGATTCACCCCTCTGGCCATTTCCTAACCGATACCCATCGCGATTCTGAGCCGCCGCGCCGGACACTCGCTCTCACGCGTCAGCTGGCCACCGAGGCGGCTACGGCCCAGGTACATCAGCCGGCGAACTCCCGCCTACCTGCCGCGTCGCCGCAAATCATCCTGTTTGGACGTCCGATCGGCCGACATCTGACTGATCGTATGTTCGCCAAAAAGGAGGATCAACACACTGGATCCGTGCCTCGGCTCGGACGGGCCTCGTTGGGCTGCTCGTGGCGCCCCCGGGGGGACCGGGTCTAGACGGCCGGGCCGGACCGGGACGCCGCTTTGCCCGCTGTAGTCAATGAACGCGCCGCGCTCCCCGACCGGACCGCGGCAAGTGAGGAACTCCCAATGAAGCTCAAGAAGATCGCCCTGCTGACCGCGGCCACCAGCGGCCTCGTGCTGGCCGGCGCCGGCGCCGCCCTGGCGGACACCTCGGCCGACGGCTCGGCGACCGGCTCCCCCGGCATCGGCTCGGGTAACAACGTGCAGATCCCGGTGCACGTCCCGACCAACATCACCGGCAACGCCATCAACATCATCGGTCTGCTCGACTCGGTCATCGGCAACCACAGCGAGAACTGACCGCGGGCCGGCAACGTCCGGCCGGCCGCGGAGCCCGGCTCGCCTAGCGGGGGCCGGGCTCCGGTTCGGTTCGCCCACGACGGACGCCCGAGCCTGAGCGAAGCAGTGTCGATTTCCAAGACCGTGCCTTCGAAGAGCGTGTCCTCAAGGACCGTGCTCTCGAAGACCGTGTCGATATCCAAGACTGTCGATTCGACGGACATGGGGTTCACACACATGCAGTACTCGACGAAACGACGCGTCGTGCTCGGGATGACCACAGGCGGTTTGGTGATGGCCGGCCTCGGCATGTCCAACGCGCATGCCGACACGACCGCCACCGGTAACACATCGCACTCCCCCGGCGTCGGTTCGGGCAACCTGATCCAACTGCCGATCAACGCACCGATCAACGTCTGTGGCAATCAGCTGGACGTGATCGGAATCCTGGACTCGGTAACCGGCAACTCCTGTGAGAACCACGGCGGCAGCGCCACGACGGCGTCAGGCCACGCCAACGGCTCGCCCGGCGCCGGCTCCGGCAACCTCATCCAGCTGCCGGTCAACGCCCCGGTCAACATCTGCGGCAACCAGCTCGACGTGATCGGCATCGGCGACACCGACCAGGGCAACTCCTGCGAGAACCACGGCGGCGGCTCGACGACGGCGTCGGGCAGCTCTACCGGCTCGCCGGGAATCGTCGCCGGCAACCTGCTCCAGGTGCCGATCAACGCACCGGTCAACGTGTGCGGCAACCAGGTGGACGTCATCGGCCTGCTGAACTCGGTGACCGGCAACTCTTGCGAGAACAACGGTCACGGCAAGCCGCCGCACCCGACCCCTCCGCCCACCCCAACCGGGCCGCCGACGCCGACGCCGACCGGGACGAGCTGTGGCTGCACGCCGCCACCTCCCCCTCCCCCGCCGACCACGCCGTGCCCACCCTCTGGCACGACCACGCCGACGCCGGTCGCGTCCGGTTCGACGCCCCCTGCGACGCCGTCCTCGAGCGGTAACGGTGGCGGCTCGTCCGGCGGCGGAGGCTCAAACGGAGGCGGCAACTCAGGCACCAATGGCGGATCATCAGGTGAGCACGCCGGAGTCCTGGCGCACACCGGTTCCGGCGCTCTAGCTGCGGCACCGTTCGGCGCGGGTCTGATCGGCGGTGGCGTGATGCTACGCAGGAAGTACAGCAAGCGCTCGCACTAACGCGCCACGCACTCTCGAGCCTCAGCCAGACGCCTCAGGCGTCGAAGCCCGCCCCCGCAGATGTCTCCGACCAGCCGACAAGGCGGCCGGAGACATCTGCTTTTGCACGCCTCTAGCGGTGTCGCTTGACAGTCGTGGCTAAGAGACTTAGCTTCGGGGCTAGTAACAATCTTGAACCCCTCTCGAAGCACTCGCGGAGGTGCGATCCCTTGCCACGAGCAGGCCTTTCTCCCGACGCCGTGGTGTCGGCCGCGCTCGAGGTCCTGGACGCCCGCGGCCCGGAAGGGCTGACCCTCAAGGCGATCGCCGATTGGTCCGGCGTCGCCACGCCGTCCCTCTATAAGCACGTCCGCGGCCTGCCGGAACTACGCCGACTTCTCGCCATCCGAATCGTCGACGACGCAGCTGTGCGGATGGGCACAGCAGTGATGGGTCTCGCCGGACAGGACGCCCTAGACGCATATCTGACTGAGTATCGAACCCACGCCAGCCGGTATCCGCATCGCCATGCGCTGCTCGAGCGTGCGTCCTATGAGGACCCCGGCTTCGTCGCCTCGTCCGAGCGCCTGGTCAATGTGGCGTACGCCGTCGTGCGCGGCTTCGGGCTAGAGGGCGAAGATCTCGTGCACGCCGTCCGAACCGTGCGCGCGGCCGTGACCGGCTTCGTCAGCCTCGAACTCGGGCTCGGCTATCGCGCGCCCACAGACACCGACGCGAGCTTTCGCTACCTGAGCCGCGCGCTCGCCTCGGGCCTGCGCGCCGGCCAAGCCGCGATGGTCTGATCAGGCGCGGCCGGCTCAGGCGCGCTCGTCAAGTGACCGGCAGACCGCCGACCAGACCTCTTTAGCGGAAACCCCCTGCTCAAGCGCCTGGTTGACGGTCCGGCCGCCCAGCTCGCTCATCACGTGGTCGCGGGCGAACGAGTCCACGTAGGCGGCCCCGAACCGCTCCCTCATCCGCTCCCAGAAAACTGTCAGCCGCACGCCGGAGAGCCTACCGGGCGGACTTTGTCGGTGGCGGCGGCGAAGATGGACGTATGGGTCTTATTGACGAGTTCGCCGAGCCGACACGGCAGTGGTTCAACGGCGCGTTCGCCGAGCCCACCGCCGCACAGTTCGGCGCGTGGGAGGCGATCCGCGGCGGCCACAACGCGCTGGTCATCGCGCCGACCGGCTCCGGCAAGACCCTGGCCGCGTTCCTGGCCGCCCTCGACCGCCTCGCGTTCGGCGAGCCGCCGATCAGCGACAAGCAGCGCTGCCGCGTCATCTACATCTCCCCGCTCAAGGCCCTCGGCGTCGACGTGGAGCGCAACCTGCGCGCGCCACTGGCCGGGCTGCGTCAGGCCGCGATCCGGTCCGGCCTACCGGAACCGGACGTGCGAATCGCGGTGCGCTCCGGTGACACGCCGTCAGACCAGCGACGCAAATTCCTCAGCTCTCCCGCGGACATCCTCATCACCACCCCCGAGTCGCTGTTCCTACTGCTGACCTCGCAGGCCCGCGAAGCCCTCGCCTGCGTCGAAACAGTCATCCTCGACGAGGTACACGCAGTCGCCGGAACCAAGCGCGGCGCGCACCTGGCCCTCAGCCTGGAGCGCCTAGACCACCTGCTCCCCAAGCCCGCCCAACGCATCGGCCTGTCCGCCACCGTGCGCCCCGCCGAAGAGGTGGCCCGATTCCTCAGCGGCACCCGTCCCGCCACGATCGTCGCCCCGCCCTCCGAGAAGCGCTTCGACCTACGCGTCGTAGTCCCGGTAGAGGACCTAACCGCGCTTGACACGGTCGACACCGACCCCGAGGCAGTACCGGCCGACGAGTCCGGGCGCCGCAAGGCCTCCATCTGGCCGCACGTGGAGAACCGAGTAGTCGACCTGGTCGAGAGCCATACCTCAACACTCGTCTTCGCCAATTCGCGCCGACTAGCCGAGCGACTGTGCAACCGCCTCAACGAAATCCATGCTGAACGCCTAGGCATCGACCTAGCCGTCCCAGTCGGCGCCGCCATATCTACTCCGCCTAACGCATCCGGTACCTCTATATCCAGTGCGTCCGACGCCACCGACACGGCACCACGCCCCACCCCAGGCTTCCACGTCCCCGCACAACTAATGGGTCAGTCGGGCTCGGCCGCCGGAGCGCCGCCGCTGCTGGCCCGCGCGCACCACGGCTCGGTCTCCAAGGAGCAGCGCGCCGAAGTCGAGGAAGCGCTCAAAGCCGGCCGCCTGCCCGCAGTCGTCGCCACCTCAAGCCTCGAGCTAGGCATCGACATGGGCGCAGTCGACCTGGTCGTCCAAGTCGAGTCGCCGCCCTCCGTCGCCTCCGGCCTGCAACGCGTCGGCCGCGCCGGTCACCAGGTCGGCGCCGTCTCACGCGGCGTCATCTTCCCCAAGTTCCGCGGCGACCTAGTACAGGCAGCGGTAGTCGCAGAACGCATGCGCAGCGGCCAGATCGAGGCCATCAATCTGGTTCGCAATCCACTAGACGTCCTAGCTCAGCAACTCGTCGCGATGTGCGCGGTGGACAGCTGGGACACCAGCGAGTTGCTGGACCTGGTGCGCCGGGCCGCGCCCTTCTCCACACTCACCGAGCCAGTGTTCGAGGCCGTGCTCGACATGCTGGCCGGCCGCTACCCGAGCGACGAGTTCGCCGAACTCAAGCCGCGCATCGTCTGGGACCGCGAAGCTGGCACCTTGTCCGGACGTCCAGGTGCCCAGCGGCTCGCAGTCATCTCCGGCGGCACGATTCCGGATCGCGGCCTGTTTGGCGTGTTCCTCATCGGCGGCGACGAGAAGCGCGGTGGGCGCCGCGTCGGCGAGCTGGACGAGGAGATGGTTTACGAGTCGCGCGTCGGCGACGTGTTCACCCTCGGCACCTCCTCGTGGCGCATCGAGGACATCACGCACGACAAGGTGATGGTCTCCCCAGCCCCCGGTCAGCCAGGCCGACTGCCGTTCTGGAAGGGCGACGCGCTAGGCCGACCGCTCGAACTAGGCCGTGCCCTCGGCGCGTTCACCCGCGAATTGTCAGGACTCGAACCCGAAGAGGCGACCGAGCGCCTATATGCCGCAGGCCTGGACGAGTGGGCAGCAGGCAACCTGCTCGCCTACCTTACCGAGCAACGCGAGGCGACCCGCCACGTGCCCGACGACCGGACAATCGTCGTCGAACGCTTCCACGACGAGCTCGGCGACTGGCGCGTGGTCGTCCACTCCCCGTTCGGCGCGCAGGTGCACGCCCCGTGGGCTCTAGCGATCAACGCGCGGCTGCGCGAGGAGTTTGGCTTTGACGCGCAGGTAATGCACGGCGACGACGGAATCGTGCTGCGGCTGCCAGAGACCGACTGGGAACAGCCGTGGGCCGACCTAGGCGGCGCCGACGACTCGGCGGACGACGGCCGACCAAACGTAGAGAACGTCTTCGACACATGCGCCCGCTTCGCCCCGGACGAAGTCGAACAGCTAGTAACTGACCAGGTAGGCGGCTCAGCCCTCTTCGCCGCCCGCTTCCGTGAATGCGCCGGCCGCGCCCTGCTCCTGCCCCGCCGCCGGCCCGGTCAGCGCGTCCCGCTGTGGCAGCAACGGCAACGTGCCTCGCACCTACTCTCCGTGGCCGCGAAGTACGCCTCGTTCCCGATCGTGCTAGAGACCGTCCGCGAGTGCCTGCAGGACGTCTTCGACGTGCCCGGCCTCATCGAGCTGCTAGGGGACATCGAAGCGCGCCGCGTGAGAAGTGGTCGCAGGTCGAGACCTCCGCCCCGTCGCCATTCGCGAAGTCGCTGCTGTTCGGCTACGTCGCGCAGTTCATGTACGAGGGCGACTCGCCGCTCGCGGAACGTCAGGCCGCAGCGCTCAGCGTCGATCCGTCGCTGCTAGCCGAACTGCTAGGCCAGCCGGAGCTACGAGACCTGTTCGACGTCGAGGTGCTGGCCGAACTAGAGGCCGAGCTCCAACACCTGACGGCCGACCGCCCCGCCCGCGACGCCGAGGACACCGCCGACCTGCTGCGCCTGCTCGGCCCACTATCCACCGACGAGGCAGCGCGGCGCGGCATCGAACGCCCCTGGCTCGCCGACCTCGAACGCACCCGACGCGTCATCCGCGTGCGTATCGCCGGCGAAGAACGCTGGGCAGCGATCGAGGACGCCGGCCGCTTGCGCGACGCCCTAGGCGTACCACTCCCCGTCGGCGTCCCAGAAGCATTCACCGAACCGGTCGTCGACCCCCTCGGCGACCTGATGGCACGTTACGCACGCACACACGCACCTTTCCCAGCACGACAGGCAGCCGAGCACTTCGGCATCGGTGTCGCGGTGTGCGTAACCGTCCTCGAACGCCTAGCCGCCGACCGCCGCGTGATCCGAGGCGCGTTCCGCCCCGACGGCGGCGGCGAGGAGTGGTGCGACGCCCGAGTCCTGCGACGACTTCGCCGCCGAACCGTCGCCGCACTCCGCCAACAAGCCGAGCCCGTCAACCCAACCGCCCTAGCCCGACTCTTGCCAGCCTGGCAAAACCTCGGCCAGCCAGGCGAACGCCCAGATCGACGGCTGCGCGGAGTCGACGGCGTGCTGCGCGCGGTCGAGCAAATGGCCGGAGTGGCCGTGCCCGCATCGGCACTGGAACGCCTAATCCTGCCGTCCCGAGTGTCCGACTATCACCCCGCGATGCTCGACGAGCTCACGTCCGGCGGCGAGGTCGTGTGGGCCGGCGCGGGCGCACTCGCAGTAGACGACGGCTGGATCGCACTAGCCCCCGCCGCCATCGCGCCCTTCGTGCTACCCGAGCCGACACCACTAGACGACGCGTCTCCAGCACAGTGGTCCCTGCTCTCCGCGCTAGAGCGGGACGCAGGCCTCTTCTTCCGCTCGCTGGCAGAACACGTGTCGCAGGAGGAAGCGCAAGGCCAAGCCAAGGGCCCGCGCCGCACCGACGCGCAGCACGAGACTGAACCAGGACATGCAGCCCATTCCGGGGATGGATCACCCGAATCGGCTCAAAAACCCCCTGTCGATCCAGCCGACGTCCTCGCCGCACTCTGGGAATTGGTCTGGGCCGGTCGAGTCACGAACGATACGTACGCACCGGTACGCGCGTTAATCGGTTCAGGACGCACCGCCCACCGAGCGAAACGCCCAACGCCACGCGGCCGATACGCAGCAATGCGATACGTCTCAGCAGCCGCAGCATCCACGGCGCCAGTTCTGCCGAGCGCTGTAGCGGCCACCGCCGTAGGCCGATGGTCGCGGCTGCGCATCGCGATACCGTCTGCGGATCCACGTGCCAAAGCGACCTCGGCGCAAGTCCTCGGCGAGGTGCTGCTGGACCGGTACGGCATCGTGACCCGCGGATCGGTAGGCGCGGAACGGCTTCCCGGTGGGTTCAGCGCGGTGTACCGCGTGCTGTCAGCGTTCGAAGAGGCCGGACGTTGCCGCCGCGGCTACTTCGTCGAAGGCCTCGGCGCCGCGCAGTTCGCCGCAGACGGCGCGGTGGACCGGCTACGTGCACTGTCCGGCGAGTCATCTGACGGCGCCGGCGGCCGCACGCCGACAACACTGCTTCTAGCGGCAGCCGATCCGGCCAATCCGTACGGCGCCGCGATCCCATGGCCGGACCGTCCGCTAAGCCACGGGACGACGGCGTCGACCAGCAGGGGCGCCCGCAACGACGGCGCGCGCTCCAGCCTCCCAACCGCGACAGCGATCGCAAGCACGACCGCGTCAGCAGCCGCTACCGGGACTGCGACTGCGACCATCAGTCGGCCAACTACCCCAGCTGGAGCGGGCCACAAGCCGGGCCGAAAGGCGGGCGCGCTCGTCGTCCTCGTCGACGGCGAACTCACGCTCTACGTAGAGCGCGGCGGTCGCACGGTGCTGTCGTGGACTGATTCACCGGAGTCGTTGGCCAGCGCCGCGCAAGCGGTCGCTGCGGCGGTGCGTGACGGTCGGGTTGGCGCGCTCACGGTCGTCACGACGGACGGCGTTCCGGTGCTCGCGGCCGGATCGAGCGCCACGCCGACTCCAGTTGCTGCGGCGTTGGCTGCAGCAGGCTTCGCCACGTCACCCCAAGGCTTGCGTCTGCGCGCCTAAGCGAGGCCAGCGATCTCCGCACCAAGCAGCACCCGGTGCGCCTACGCCCCGAGACACGCCGACGCCCCAGCGCAGATTAGCCGTGGCGCTCGACGCACTCAGCTAGCAGTAGCCGCAGCATCGCCACGAGTACTGCCAGCAGCAGTAGGAACAGCAGACGCAGCAACGTTCAGGACTGCTCTGCTACGCCTGGCTTCAACGCCTTTCAGCGCGCGCGGTCCAGTAGTCCGGTCCGTTCGCGGGCGGCGCCGGACGTCGCTGGAGTCGGAAGACACTCGGCGTGCCGAAGCGGCCCACCGACGCGACAACGAGCCAGTGTTCGACTTGCGCCGGCTCGCTCGTCGCACCCTCCACGCCTCCCGGTCCCGCCGCCGCGTCCGCCGCCTCTCGCGCGGCCTTGCGCTGCGCGTCCGGCCCACCCTGCGAAACCACACGCCGCGACGTGCGCCGACGTGGGTCGGACTCCGGTTCGATCCACCGGCCGAGGATCTCGTGCACGACATAGAGCTGACCGCCGAGCAGGAAGTACACCGGTCCGTCGCCGCCGCGAAGGACGTCACAGGGCTCGGCGTCGACTTGTTCTGACATCGCGATCGTCATGGCTCCCCTGCCGTATGAGTGCTCGGACTCGGTGGTCCGGATGGTGCGTTCGAACGGTCCGGTCCCGAGGGACCGCATCGCCGCCGGCCGCAGGCTTCCCCGGTGCCTCCCAGCGCTCCCAGCAGTGGAGAGGGCCCGGTGCGACGCGGGCCGGAGCGCGGTGGCGCCCCCTGCGGACGGCGGCGACGCTTGTTCGAATCTTTGTTCGAACGAGGCTACTCTACCCCTGAGCGGCGTCACCCGGCCAGCGGTATCTCGAATATTCGCTCGATCCAGTGACAAGGGACGTCGGCCGCCGACGAGTAGCCGCAGCTCAACGCAGTACAAGCTGGCTGATCCGGGCGGTGTCGACACAAAAGCTCGCCGACACGCTCGGCGTGTCGTAGGCTGCGTTCCGAACGCGTGTCCGATTCGTCGGTCGAACACCACCTTCAGCCGCAATGCCGGTTCGATGCGTCTCAATGGAGCCGTCGACTCCTCGAGATGAGCTGGAGCGCGGCTCGCTGGCGGTGATCGATTCAAGCCCGCTCACGCGGTGTGCTCTTCCCATGGCGCTCAGCCTGCGAGAGCATGGAAAACCTGTTGCCTGACCAAAAAATCATGCGGTCCCGGCAGCCAAAGTTACCTAACCGTGACCAACCGATTCCACAACCATTGCCTGGGTCGGTGGGTCCTACTGGGTGGATCGGCCGGATGCGGGTTCTCCGCTCCGCCGATTAACCCGGGTGGGGTGCAGGGAGGGGACGTCGGCGCCGACCGACACCGCAGGGGAGAGCGGTGTCGGGGCGCCGGAGGGGGTGCGGCGGGGTCCGCGCGCGCGTCGTGGGGGTGCGCGCTCGGACCCCGCCCGACACCCAATATCAACTTCCAACTCAGACACACGGTCTCGACGTATGCGCGCCCGCAGGCAAGTCACCGTGCCGCCTCAATCGCCAATCAAAGCTCGCGCACCATACGTGCGATCGCCTTACGCCGCACCGCAAGCTAGCCACCGTGGCATCTCGATCGCCGATCAGGACTCGTGCAGCGCACACCCGCGATCGCCTTACGGCGCACTCGAAAGTTGATCAGAGCTCGTGTGGCGACCCCGCCGTCGTCCCGCAGCGCGCCTTCCGCGAGTCACCGTGGCCGTCACCAGTCCGCGCCTGCGTGATCAGGGTACGTATAGGCAGCACGTCCAGCCGGAGTGGTGGCGAGGGCGTAGTCGGGCCTCAGTCGGGACGTTCGAACGGATGTAGCAAGTGCACAGTCGATGCGTGGTCGGAGTGCTCATCGGAACGTGTCGGTTGAGGCGCCCGCGTGCACTCGATCGGCGTAACCCGGCGGCGTCCACTCATTCGGCGTAGTGCGATCGCTGAGATTCGCCAGACTGCACGGTTTATTCATCCTCATTTCATCCATATGGAGTGCTTCATCCGGCGCAGCGCGCGCCACCGGGTAATGCTCCATACGTGACCCGCATCACGTCGTTCCACGGACAGCCGATCGCAGGTGCATCCGGCAGCGCAGCCGGGCGGACTCGCGGGTCAGCCCATGGCCAACGCCAGGGCCAAAATCGCCGGTCAGCCCGCCAGTCGTCCTCCCCGCGCGCAGCGGGACAGATATCAGGACTCGTATCTTTCAGGCAGCCGACGCTCGTGTCACTGCCCCGCACGCCTGGACTCCGAGCACTCGCCACGGCCGGACTGGCCGTTGTGGCTACTACGGCAGTCGCGGTGCTTTGGCGTGGGGCGTCCAGACGGATCGGCGCGGCCGGCATCGGGCCTGCCGGTCTGCATCTGCACGTCACGTCAGCTCGACCGCCCGAGGTGGACGAGGCCGTGTCGGTACTCATCCCGGTGCGACATGACCCCGATGCCACGGTCACCGCAGTGCGCGCTGCGCTGGGCCAACGCGGAGTCGGGCACCTGGACATCGTCGTGCTCGACGACGGATGCCCGCAGGAAACCCGCGCCGCGCTGCGGCAGGAGTTCGGCGACGATCCGCGGGTGCGCATCCTGGCCGCTGCTCCGTTGCCGCGGGGTTGGTCGCCGCGTGCTCACCGGTCGCACCAGCTCGCGGTCGCGGCGCGTGGCAGGGTCTTAATCTTCACCGAGCCGAGCGCTCCGCTTGGGCCACATGCGGCGGCTTCGGTGACGGCGCTGTTGCGCGGTGGGCACCTCGACCTCGCGGTGCTCGATACCGGCAAGCCCGCGGAGGCGGCGACTACGTCGTCTGTGGGCGACGATCAGCCGCGCGAAGCGGATAGCTCTCGGTCGAACGGCGGGGGCCAATCAAGCAACGGCGCTCGACGAGGGAGCGCTAAGCAGCGAAGTATTGGCGGTCGTCCAAATGACGGCAGTCAGCTGAGCGACAGCGACGGTGACCGGCGGGACGATGGCGGCCGACCGCGCGGCAGCCAGAAGCCCGACAGTCAGCAGGACGTTGGTCGATCGGGCAGTCGCCAAACGCACCGTGGCCAAACGCAAGGCGGCGAGACGCACGTTGGTCAGCAGGACAGCGTTCACCGCCACGGTGGCCAATCGCACGGTGGTCGAGCGCACGGTGGGCGAGCGCCCAATGGCGAGACTCACAGCGAGAAGTCACACGGCGTCTGGCCACATGGCGTCTGGCCGCACAGCAACCGCGTTCATCCCGGCCGCTTCACCGTGGCCGTCGACGCGGAAGCCTACTGGCGGACTGGCGGCTACCGCACTGCCGCCGATGACCCGGATCCGTTGGCGCTCCTACGCATGCTGCGCCGGGCCAGCGGCCGCGTCGCGGTGGCCGACGGTCGCAGCGTGATTCCTCCGGCCCAGCTCGTCGCACCACTCCCGCCTGCCGATCCACAGGCCGAGGCGGAGTGGAACAGCCTGCACAACAGCCGACTGTCGCTGAGCGAGACCGCGCGACGGATGCTCGCCGCGCTCGTCCTCGGTGCGCGATCGTAGCGATGCAGCTCAACAACGTCGTGGCGATGCTGCTCAGTAACACCATCACTTAGCACTGTTCCAGTGACCCTGTTTTCGTACCACTGTTCGACTCGGGCGGGTGAAACCCGTGGTGAGCGACGGTAAAGTCTGTGCACTATGGCAAGGATCATCGTCATCGGGGCGGGCATGGCCGGCCTGGCGGTGGCCGCCCGGTTGGCGACGCGGGACAATCACGTCGTCGTGTGCGAGGCCTCGGCTCACGTCGGCGGGGCGCTCGGTAGCTGGCGGCACGATGATCTGACCTTTGACACCGGCGCGTACACGTTGACGCTGCCCGCCGTGTATCGCGACCTGTTCATCAAGACCGGCTCGCGAAAGAAGAGCTCCGCTGACGCGCTCGAGGATCGCGTCGACTTGCGGCCGATCGACCCCGTGCGTCGCTACCTGTTCCCAGACGGCACGCAGCTCGACCTACCGAACGCCTCGCGTGGACGGCTGCGCATGGCCTTCGACGATGCGCTGGGCACCGGGTCCGGCGACGCTTGGCTTCGGGTGATCGACCACGGCAGCACGGTCTGGGACGTGATCCGCCCGGCGCTCGTCGAGAATCCGGGCGGCGGCGCGCGCGACGTGGCTCGGCTGCTGCGCACTGCGGACGGCCGACGTGCCCTTACGCCGCGGCGATCGCTGCGCGATCTCGCGGATCGCGGGCTTGCCGACCCGCGCCTGCTGCTCGTGCTCGATGACTACGCCCGGCAGGCTGGCGTTGGCGCGGATC
>CAVQPP010000484.1:0-19454 GCA_963714445.1 uncultured Actinomycetota bacterium | reverse complement strand
CACCGAGGACTTCGCCGAGCTCAGGACCACCCGCGCCACCCTCGCGATCGGCAGCACCCGCACCGTCCCGCTGTTCGCGCCCGGCGCAGCCCGCCCAGCCGACAACCACACCGTGATCATCGAGTTCCTCGTCAACGACGTGGACGGCGTGCATCAGAACCTGGCCGGGTTCGTCGAGGACTTCGTCAACGAGCCCACCACGATGCCCTGGGGCAACCGCTCGCTCCTGTTCCGTGACCCCGACGGCAATCTCGTCAACTTCTTCACCCCTGTCACCCCGGCCGCCATCGAGAAGTTCGCTCCCTGACGACAGCGCAGCCACCCGGCAGGCGCCTCGGGGCGGGAGCCCCGGGATCCCAGCGATCCCGGGGCTCCCGCTGAACGCGACGGCCACATCCAGTGCCTCGTCGGCAACGTCGCTGACACGATCACGCCCGGCCTGCTGCACGCGCTCTTTCCACAGACCGGCCTCCACCCCCATCGCACGGGACCGCGGCGCGCGGCCCGCAACCCATCCCGCCCTGGCTCTTGCGCTCATGCCGCGATGAGGTACCTCACCTTGGAGCAAGAGCCAGAGGCGGACGTTCTGCATACGGTGTACGACGCATCAAGCGCGATCGCCGCCCGCGCCGAGTCGGCGATATGCATCCGTTCCCGGCCTGTCTGACAGGTCGGCTGCTGTTACCGCTCGTATTCACCAGACTGGCGGCGAGGGCTCTGGCACGGTGCGAGCTCCGCGGCGGCGCGCCACCCACTCTGCCAGCCATCGGCAGCGAGGACCTGGCATCGGCGGCGTCAGAGCCTTGGTAGCCGGCGCCGCCCCGGCCAGTACCTTGCGCCGAGCCGCGCCTGGTTCCTCATGTGCGCGCACGCTCCAGGGATCGAAGCTCTGGATCTCGCGCTCGTAGTTGCAGCACGAGCCGACGTCCGTGCTCCTGATGGTCCGGGCCATCCACTGGCGAGATTCCTCGGCCCAGCCCGGCGTGCCGCTGTAAAGCGGGTAGCAGACGCGGTTGAACTCAGCCTGGCCATCTTCGGTGTCCCCAGCGAAGATGCGCTGGACGACGGCGGCCGCCTCGTCGCCGCCGAAGATGCTGCCGAGAATGACCGGCTTGCGCAGGCCGAGCGCGTCGCACAGCCGCCGCAGGTCATCAGCCCAGGTCCGCATGTTCCAGAACTCGGCGCTGCTGTGATCGCTGCGGCCGTGGCCCCGCAGGTCGAAATACACGACCTGAAAGTCTTCAGCCAGCGGCGCCAGGGCGGACTTCACCGTGAGGTGATCCAAGCCGGGGCCGCCATGGACAGCCACCAGGACCAGGCGTTCCACCGTCGTGTCCCTCTGCGGGATGACTGACGGCCCGGATGCATCGAACCACAGGGACACATCACCAAGGCTGATGCGCGCGCGACCTCCATGACGACTGCGAGCGAGCGGCCGTGTCCGGCCGGCTCGCCTGGGCTGGGCTGGGTTCAGAGGTCCAAGGTAATAGCGAGATCATCGAACCTGACGAACTGCGTCAAGGGTCACGCCGGTCACTTCGATCGCTGCTTTGAAGGTTGCTGCCGCGGACGCGTGGCTGGCGGGCGGTCAGCTGGGTGCGGCGGCGTGCTGCTGGGCGCGGGTTTGCGCGAGGCGGTGGGAGTCGGTGCCGGTTTCGAGGATGTTGCCGCCGAAGGTGAGCCGGTCAACGATGGCGGCGCAGAGCCGGGGGTCGGTGAAGGTCTTGGTCCAGCCGAACGATTCGTTGGAGGCGATGGCGACGCGGTAGAAGTCGAACATCCCTAGGTGAGCCGACGGCAGCCGCGCGTCACGTCACCGACGGCGTAGCTGAGCGGGTCCACTCCGCGGCTCTTGGCTGCTGCCGCCTCGATCGCGGCCGGCACGCAGTCGATACCCACGGCCCCCACCCCCGGGCCGGCCCGGACAAGGGAACGCTGCCGTAGCTCTGGGCTTGGTAGTCACCGGGAGATCATCCCGACTCCGGTGAACCGCCCGGTCGGCGGCATGCGGGCGTTCGCTGTGAGCGCCGGGGTGGATGGTCATGAGGTCGCGCTCAGCCGCCGTCCCCGCACTGCGTCTTCAGGCCATTCCTGGCCTAGTTGGGTTCCAGCTTGGGGCCGATCCGCCCGGCTGGACGGAGAATCTAAATTGCAGGAACTTCGCGCTACCCCGGCGGTTGACGTAGATGTACGCCATCTTCCGGTAGGACGGCTGGCCGTTGTGCGTCTGGATATCCTGCAGGCGCACCGTGACCGTGTAGGTGGTTGGGTGCCAGCCGGATATGGGACCTGGCTGAGGCCAGTAGATGTCGAGCTTGCCGCTCGCCCATGCTTGAGGGCTTCCCCAGTGCCGCCAGGCCAGCCGCCGGGCAACGGGCGCTCCGCCCATGCCGACGTAGACGACGTGAGGACGCTGAACCATCCCGGACCAGCCGGTTACGTCCGGCTGCACCCGCACCTGGACGGCAGCCGCACGGGGCGGCCTGACCGCGGCCGGGTGAGCGCTCTGGCCGGCCGTACCGCACGCCACCAGGCCGCCCATCACAGCGACCGCCGCGACGATGCCCAAGATTCTCGGTGCGCTGAGCACTGAACATCCGCTCCCCTTGTCGCCTCAAGAACACGCCCTACCGCAGCGCAAGGCAAGGGCCGGAAGGCCCACCATGAGCACCGAGCGACACGCTGATGACACAGCACCAGCCCAGGCCCCTCGGCCCGGGACACCCACGAGGATGATCACGATCAGCGGCCATGGCAGATGGCGCAGCATGTGGCTGGTGGCGGCGGCGTCAGCGCGGGTGCCGATGGCCAAGGCTCGGTAGACCTGGCCACGGGCGCCAGGAAACAGCGCGCAGGGCTGGTCACGCAGCTGCGTCGCCCGCTGCGCGGCGCTGGTCAGCTCGAACCTGAGCATGTACCAGGAGAATCGGTGACGGCCGCCAAGCGTCTGGCAAAGGCCAGCGCACTATCCAGGATGTCAAAGCCGGCCCCCGAGGGCTCGGCGCCGATCACTGCCGTTACAGGGGCTGCCCTCCGGGATACGCAGGGACGTGGCCGCGTAGCGCACGCCACACCCACGAATGCGCGGTACCGCGGAACTGGAGTGCATCGCGGCACTGCCGCGCCACGACCAGTGACCTCTTGCACATCACCAGACGTCTGCCCGCCCGGGACAGGTTAACGATCCTTCCGTTACCGCTGGTCAGACGGCCACCATCCAGCGGATCTTGCCCTCCGAATGCCCCCCACGACGGAACACTCACCGGTTCGGTGTTCGGATTACTCTTCTGACCTGGGTGGAGCTAAGCGGGCTCGTGTCCTGCCTTGCCGGATGTGAGCCACGTTCGTGCCCATGCGGGCTATCCGGGACGCTGTCCGGTCTGCTGCGGGCGGGCTCAGCAGCCGGGGATAGGCGCCACCGGGAGGCGCTGTAGCATCGGAATCGGCGGGCCGCTGCGGGGACGGGGGGTGGCTGCGTGAGAGTGCGGTGGCGACGGGTACGCGGACGTGGGAGCGGCGGCCATGACTGATCAGTCGGATCAGGCCGGAGGTACCGTCAGTGCGCTCGGGTTTGATACGTCCAGGCCGAATGTCGCGCGCGTCTATGATTACCTGCTCGGCGGGAAGGATCATTTCGCCGCGGACCGGCAGGCCGCGCAGCGGCTGATCGAGACATTGCCCAACGCGGCGGCCGTTGCTAAGGCGAACCGGACGTTCCTGGCCGCTGCCGTCCGGCATGCGGCGCGTGCTGGCATAGCGCAGTACCTGGATATCGGCGCGGGCTTGCCGACGTCCCCGAGCGTGCACGAGTGCGCGCGGGCGATCGTCCCCGGTGCGCGGGTGGCCTACGTCAACAATGACCTTGTCGCCGTGACCTACGCGCAGGCGCTGCTGGCCACCGGTGACGGCGTGATCGCGATCGAGGGTGACGCCCGCGATCCGGAGGCGATCCTGGCCGGCCCCGCACTTACCGCAGTGATTGACCTGACCGAGCCCGTGTGCCTGGCGCTGGTCAGCATGCTGCACTTCTTCACCGCCGACGAGGCAGACATGATCGTCGGCGCCTTCCGCCAGCGGATGGTCCCGGGAAGCTACCTGATCATCTCGCAGGGGAACGCCAGCCGGCCCCCTCGCGAGGCGGTCCAGGACGCCTACGGCAGCGGCATCACGCTCACCGGGCGCACCGCCGCCGACATCGCCGCGTACTTCGACGGCTTCGACTTGGTGCCGCCCGGCCTGGTGCCCGTCGCGGAATGGCCAGCAGCTCAGCCGGACGCGTGGCCGCCACCACGCCAGCCAGCGCAGCCCACGTCACCGCAGGCGGGCATGCTGGCCGGTGTCGGGCGCAAGCGGACCTGAAACCGCGCGGCCTGCCACGAGCCGGCTGCCGCGGACCCGAGACCGGGCTCAGGCCGGTGCCTCCCCGGACGGCCGCCGCCCCCGCAGCCCGACCCAAGATCACCTCTAGCGCCTGTGCGTGCCGAGAATCCCGTCCATGGCTCTAACCAGCAGAGTTGCTCTCCCAGCGTGCGGCCGCGATGATCACTGGTCATGTTCCTGCGGTTCGTCTTCCTCCTCATCACGCGGGTTGTTCGGGGCGCGGTGGCAGCCGACGCTGACCCCGGGGCGCGCCGCTGGCGCCGGACCCGCCGCGGGACGGACGTGCCACCGCCGGTCAGCGCCGAGGAGGCGATCGGATACCTGCGTGGGCGCGGGATCACCCTCACCTGGGACCGGGCCGCGGGCACCTGCGCATCGTCGCAGTCGTGGCAATGTGACGGACCCTGCGCCCACCATGCGGACATCGCTCATAACCGCATGCTGGCACACGAGTGGCCACTCATGACCGCACCCGCGCTGGCGGCTGCCCGGGTCTGGGGCGGCTCGGCCATGACCCGCTACACGGTGAGCTGGTCGAAGACCAGGGCGGTGGCCCCGCAGGCCGACGCCCACCGGCCTAGGCGGGCGATCTTGACGGATATGCGGCTGGTGGTGGCGGCGAACGCCGTCTGGTCCAGGGCGGTGCGCAGCGGCTGGGTGAGCAGGTCGCCGGCGGCGCTCAGGCTACCGCCGAGGACAACCAGTTCCGGGGCGCAGAGGTTGGCCAGGGTGCCGACCGCGATGCCGATCATTGACGCGGCTTCATGGATGATGCGGCGGCATGCGGCGTCGCCGGAGCGCGCCCGCGATACCAGGTTCGGGATGTCTTCAATCTCCAGGCCGTCGCGGCGGGCGCTGGCGAGCAGTTCCCGGCCACCGGCGTAGCGTTCCAGGCACCCGCGGTTGCCGCACGGGCAGCGCCGGCCCTGGTAGTCCACCGTGGTGTGGCCGATCTCCATCGTGGGTCCGCCGCTGCCACGGTGCAGGGCACCGCCCAGGACTATGCCGCCGCCGATGCCGGTGCCCAGCTTCACGTAGGTGAGGTCCCGTTTCCCCTCGCCCCAGCCGAAGGCGTACTCGCCGAGCGCACCGAGGTGGGCCTCGTTTCCCACGTGGACGCCGAAGCCGGGCAGCAGGGCGGCCAGTTCCTGCCGCGGGTCGATGCGCGTCCACGCCGGGAGCAGGGTGCCGCTGGCGACGAGCCCGTCCCCGGTCAGCGGCACCGGGAGCCCGAACGCGACTCCGAGCACGGATGAGATGCCGCCCGCTTGCTCCAGGGCCACCTGGACCTGGTCCGCGGCCTGCTGGAGGACCGGCCGCGGATCGGTGTCAGCCTCCGTGCTGAGCCTGCTGTCCAGCCTGATGACCTGCTGGTGGCCCGCGTCCATGATGACGACGTTGATGTGCCGGCGTCCGATGTCGACGCCGACGGCGTGACCCGCCCGGGCGGTCAGATGGTAGCGATGCGCGCGGCGTCCCATGGCGGGCGGGGCGTCATCCGGCCCGGGGCTCACCTCGGCCAGGCCACGGGCGGCCAGCCTGCTCAGCGCGGCCGTGACGGTGGGCCGGGACAGCCTGGTCGCGGCGACCAGCGCGGCCTGGGTGGCTGGGCCGCGGCGCAGCAGGCGGTAGGCGACGATCCGGTCGGATTTGCTGAGCGTCTCCAGCTCAGCGGGCGCCCTACCGACTGCGGATGGCCCCTCTTTGGACCACGCGGGCAGCATGGACGAATGATCCACGGTCCGCACCTATGTGTCAAGACAAGCACCTGTTACGCGCGATTAAAGTTTCATGACGAAAAAATTTCGCTTAACGAAGCGCTTCGATAAGATCGTTATGTAAGGACTTGACAAAATTCGAGAGTGAATGACAGTCTCGGGCAGGTCGGGTAAGCGCTTCCACGGACCAGCCGCAGACAACGGCCGGCGCCTGCCGAGCAGATGTCACCCGAGGGTGTGTTCAACGGGGAACTCGTGGTCCCGCGGCGTTTGTCCCGGCCGTCAGGGCGTGGCCGGGGCGCCAGCGAACGGGGAGCGCATCGCACTTGAGCCAAGGGAGAACGCACATGGAAGGCATGCAACTTGAGACACGCGGCGGGCTGGCGCTTGCCGCGCAGCAGACGGCTCCCCGTGCCGCCGCGATGGAGGGCGGCCGGTCACCGGGACTGCTGGCACCACCGGCCTTAGTACTGTGCGGCGGCGCTGGGCAGCGCATGGGTGAACTGACCACCGCCGTGCCCAAGCCCATGCTGGCGGTCGGCGGGACGCCGTTGCTGATCCACATCATGCGCACCCTCGCGGCCGGCGGCAGCGAGGAGTTCGTCCTGGCGGTCGGTCATCTGGGGCAGGTGGTGAAGGATTTCTTCCTCCAGTTCCAGGCGCACGCGGGGGATTTCACCATCCGGCTCGGCCGGCGTCCTTCCGTCGAGGTGCACGGGAGCTTCCCCGAGGAAGGCTGGGCCGTCACCTGCGCAGACACCGGTGAGCAGGCGGGCACCGGCACCCGGCTGCGGGCCGCCGCCCGGCTGGTCCAGCGCTGGCCGATCATCGTCGCGTACGGCGACGTGCTGGCGGACGTGGACGTGACCGCGCTGCTGGCCTTCCACGAGGCACACGGGCGACTGGCCACGGTGACGGCGGCGCCGCCGCCCGCCCGGTACGGCCAGCTGGCCATCACCGACGACCACCGAGTGGCGCGGTTCCTGGAAAAACATCACGACGGAGGGCCGCAGGCGCAGCACGGGCTGGTCAGCATCGGCTTCTTCGTGCTGGAGAAGGCGGCCGTCGAGCGCTACATCCCGGACGGCCAGGACGTGATGTTCGAAGAGGACCCGATCCGCCGGCTGGCGGCCGACGGTGAGCTAATGGCCTACCGGCACGACGGTTACTGGCAGCCGGTGGACACGCCCAAGGAACTCGCCGTGGCCCGCAGTGAGTGGGACTCCGGCCAGGCCCCCTGGACGGTGGCACCGCGATGAGCGGCGATCCGTCCTATCGGGTGCGTTTCGAGCGGCGCCGGGAGCCGCGTTTCGTCGCCCTGGCGTACTACGCCTACCTGCCGGTGCTGCTGCCGTTCCTGGCCTGGCGCGCCACGGTGGTGAACTGGCACACCTGGTTAGGGCCGCTGTCCCTGGCCGCCGACCTCTTCGCCGCCATGATGTTCGTCTTCTTCCTCGGCTTCACCCGGTACCTCTACCTGCCCGTGCACCGGCAGGTAGAGGTGGCGGGCCGGGTCGTGGACTGCCTCATCCCCACCCATACCGAGCCGGTGTCCGTCATCGAGCCCACGGTCATCGCGGCGCTCCGGGTGCGCGGGATCAGGAAGGTGCTGGTGCTGGGCAACCTCGACCGGCCCGAGGTCCGGGCCATGACCGCCCGGCTCGGAGCCGCCTATCACGCCCGTAACTCCAATGCGCACGGCAAGGCCGGCAATCTCAACAACGGCCTGGCCTTTACCGACGCCGAGCTCGTCCTGACCATGGACGCCGACCACATGGCCCTCCCGGAGATCCTGGAGCGCACGCTCGGCTACTTCGACGACCCGGCCGTAGCGTTCGTGCAGACGCCCCAGTCTTTCCATAACACCAGGTCACTGCTCTTCCGGCGGGCCCACGGGGAGGAGGCCAAATGGTCGGAGAGCAACGTCTTCTACAAGGCCATCCTGCCGGCCAAGAACGGATGCAACGCCAGCATCTACGTCGGCACCAGCGCGGTGCTCCGCCGGGCCGCCCTCGACGACGTCGGGGGATTCGCCACCGGCACGGTGACCGAGGACATCCACACGTCGCTGCGCCTGCACGCGAGGGGATGGCGGTCGGTGTTCCTGCCCGAGCCGCTGGCCTTCGGCCTGGAGGCCCAGAACCTCAAGGAGTTCTACGCCCAGCGGCGACGGTGGGCCGTCGGCGCCCTGACCTTATTGCTGCGCAGTCCCGATTCGCCGCTGCGGAGCCGGGGCCTGACCCTGCGCCAGCGGCTGAGCTACTTCGATTCGACGGTGTCGCATCTGGGTGGCCTGCAGCGGCTGATCCACTTCCTGCTGCCCGCCCTTGCGATCTTCACCATGACCTCCCCGGTGGTGATCCCGTTCGCCGTCTACGGCCTGGCCTTCGTCGGTTACTTCGTGATCTCGTTCTCCCTGGTCGCCGTCTACAGCCGAGGCACCTACCACTTCCTGCACAGCGACGCCTACAGCCTGGCCAACCTGATCGCCCAGGTCAGTGCGTTGCCCAGCCTGCTGCGGACCACGCGTCGGCACAGCGCGGCCCGCAAGGACGCCCCGCGCCGGGAGCGGACCGTGGTGAAGGCCGTGCTGTGGCTCCTCGGGCTCACCTCCCTGGCCGCGCTGGCCGACGGCATCGTCCGGCTGGCCCTGGGAAACCACTCCTGGCTGGTCATCATGGCCAGCCTGTGGACCGCCGTGAACTCCATCTGGATGTGGTGGATCCTCGGCTACCTGGAGGTCTACGAACGCAGGCCGGCCGCGGCCGACGTGGACGACCTGACGGCGCCCGACAAGTACGCCCTGGTCGTGGAGCAGTTCGGCCGCCCGGCGAAACAGCGGGTGGCCGGATGACCCGCCACGGCACCGGCCCGATGCCCGCCATGCAATTTGTTCGCGATCCGCAGACACGAGGAGAGATGAGATGGGCCAGTTCCACATCAGCGGCACCGATATACCCGGGCTGCTGACCATACGTCCACACCCGAAGGCGGATGACCGCGGATGGTTCATGCGGTCCTTCTCCGCGGAGGAGTACGCGACTGCGGGCATCCACCAGTCCGCGCTGGTGCAAGAGAATCACTCCCGCTCCCGGCACGGCGTGCTGCGCGGGCTGCACACCCGGACCCACCTCAGTGAGGCCAAGCTGGTCCGGGTGGCCCGCGGCCAGGTGTTCGATGTCGCGGTCAACCTGCGGCCCGGCTCACCCACGTTCCTGCACTGGCGCAGCTTCGTGCTGGACGACGAGGAGCACCTCCAGGTCCGCATTCCCGCGGGCTGCGCCCACGGCTTCCAGGTGCTCAGCGAGACCGCGGACGTCTGTTACAAGGTGGACGCTCCTTACGACCCGTCGCTGGATTTCACCATCGCCTGGAATGACCCCACGCTGGCCATCGCGTGGCCGCTGGCCAATCCGGTGCTGTCCGAGCGCGACCGGACGGCCCCGCCGCTCCGCGCCATCAAAGAGCACCTGCCCGAATGGTTCGGGACCAGCGATGTCCGTTGAGCTCTACGGCGGCCGCTATGCCGGCCGCCGCGTCCTGGTGACCGGCCATACCGGGTTCCTCGGTAGCTGGGCGGTGCGCTGGCTCGGCGTCCTCGGGGCGGAGGTGGCGGGGTACAGCCGCGGGCAGCGGGCGACGCAGATACCGGCGGATCCCGGGCTGCGGGCCTTCGCGGGTGACATCGCCGACGCCGGATGCCTGTCGGCGGCGCTGGCCGCCTTCCGCCCGCAGATCGTCCTGCACCTGGCGGGCAGCACGGTCGTCGCCGCCGGATTCCGGGACCCGGCCACGACGTTCCGCAGCAACGTGACCGGCACCACCGCGCTACTCGACGCCGCGACCCGGCAGCCGTCGGTGCGGTGCGTGGTCGTGATGGGGACGCCCGCAGTCACGCACCTGGGCGACGACCTGCAACTCGGCCCGTACCCGGCGTCCAAGCTCGCCGTGGAGGCCTGCGTGGCCGCCTATGCGCACGTACGCACGCAGCAGGAGGCCGGGCGTGCCGAGTCGCTGCGGATCGGCCTGGCCCGCCCGGGCGTGATGATCGGCGGGGACTGGGCCGAGGGGCGACTGCTGGCCGACGTCGTCCGCGCGATCCGGGACGGGCAGCCCGTGACTCTGGGCGCTCCCGGGGCCGTGCGTCCCTGGCAGCACGTCCTGGACGGGGTGAGCGGGGCCCTGGCCCTCGCCGCCCACCTGGAGGCGGGACCGGCGCCCCGCCGCCGGTACGACTTCGGCTGCGCTGGGCACGAGGCCGGAGTTTCCGTTAAGAACGTGGTGGGCGGCTTCCTGGCCGCCTATGGTGTGCCCGGCTGGCCCGTGCGCACCGCGGGCGGCGGCGCCGGGGACCGGGTGGAACTCGGCTTCGCCGCCGCGCAGGCCGACCTGGGCTGGCGCCCGGTCTGGGACCTGCCCCGCGCGCTGACCGCCTCCGCCGCCTGGTACCAGGCCGCGCAGGCCGGCCCCGGCGCGCTCGCCGCCACCACGGACGAACAGATCACCGCGTACACCGCCGACGCCGGTCACGCCTGGGCGGACGTCAGCGAACCAGCGACAACCTAACCAAAGGAGCGTTCCATGCGCGTTCTCGTCACCGGCCATGAAGGATACCTCGGCACGGTCCTGGTCCCGGTCCTCCAGGAGGCGGGCCACGAGGTGACCGGGCTCGACACCGGCCTGTTCGCCTCATGCCTGCTGGGCCCGGCGCCCGCCCCGGTCCGCACGCTGCGGCGGGACCTGCGCGACGTGCGGGCGGAGGACTGCCGGGGATACGACGCCGTGATCCACCTGGCCGCGCTCAGCAACGACCCGGTGGGCAACCTCGACCCGGAACTGACCTACGACATCAACTACCGTTCGACGGTCGCGCTGGCACGGGCGGCCAAGGAGGCCGGCGTCGCCCGCTTCCTGTTTTCCTCCTCGTGCTCGCTGTACGGCGCGGGCCCGGACGACCGGCCGCTCACCGAGGACGCCGGCTTCGCACCGGTCACCGCCTACGGCGAATCGAAGATCCGGGCCGAACGGGACCTGCTGGGCCTCGCGGACAACGGCTTTTCCCCGGTGTTCCTGCGCAACGCCACGGCCTACGGTTATTCGCCGCGGCTGCGCACCGACCTGGTGGTGAACGACCTGGTCGCCAACGCGCTGCTGGCCGGCCAGGTGCGGCTGAACTCGTTCGGCCAGGCGTGGCGGCCGCTGGTGCACGTGGACGACATCGCCGCCGCCTTCGCCGCCCTGCTGGCGGCCCCGCGGGAGCGGGTGCACGGCCAGGCGTACAACGTCGGGCGGACGGCGGAGAACTTCCGCATCATGGACGTGGCCCGGATCGTGCGGGATCTGGTGCCGGGCAGCGAGATCGTCATCGCCAGCGGCTCGGGCACCGATAAACGCAACTACCGGGTGTCGTGTGACCTGATCGCTGCGCAGGTGCCGGAATACTCCCCCCAGTGGACGCTGGACAAGGGCGTGCGCCAGCTCGCGGACGCCTACCGCCGCTACGGGCTCACCCGGGAGGCCCTGGACGGCCAGCGCTACCAGCGGCTGCGGCGTATCCAGGCGCTGCAGCAGGCCGGGCACCTCGATGACCGGCTCCGCTGGCGCGGCACCGGGGAAACAGCGGCGGCATGACCCACGACCGGCACGTCATCGTGATCGGCGGCGGCATCCTCGGCCTGGCGGTGGCCCGCGAGCTGGCGCTGCGGCCTGGGCATCAGGTGACGGTGCTGGAGAAGGAAGCCGCCTGGGGGTCGCACCAGACCGGCCGCAACAGCGGGGTGATCCATTCTGGCCTGTATTACCAGCCCGGCAGCCTGAAGGCGCGGATGTGCACCGCGGGCAACCGTTCCATGATCGAGTTTGCCAAGGAGCACCGTCTTCCCGTGGACATCTGCGGCAAGCTGGTCGTGGCGGTGGACGATGCGGAGCGCTCTCGCCTGGCGGCGCTGCTCGACCGGGCCCGGGCCAATGGCGTCCCGGCCCGCCTGCTGGCCCCGGCCGAAGCCCGCGAGTACGAGCCCGAGGTGGCCCCGGCGGCCGCGCTGCGCGTGGAGACGACCGCGATCATCAGCTACCGCGCGGTGTGCGAGAGCCTGGCCGCTGATCTCGCGGAGTCGGGGGCCACGCTGCACACCGGGCAGCGGGTGACCCGGATCACCAGCCGGCCAGGACGCTCCGGCCCGCAGATCATCGTCCAGGCCAGCTCCCTGGAGGCCCGCGGAGACGCGCTGGTCAACTGCGCGGGCCTGCACAGTGACCGGATCGCGGAGCTGGCCGGGCTGAAACTCGATGCGCGGATCGTGCCGTTCCGCGGCGAGTACTACGAGCTCCGCCCGGCCCGGCGGCGGCTGGTCCGGGGGCTGATCTACCCGGTTCCCGACCCGTCGTTCCCGTTCCTGGGCGTCCACCTGACCAGGATGATCGACGGCTCCGTGCACGCCGGGCCGAACGCGGTCCTGGCCCTGCGCCGCGAGGGCTACCGATGGCGGGACGTATCGGCGCCCCACATGGCCGGGACGTTGTCGTTCCCTGGATTCTGGGGTCTCGCCCGCCGGAATTACCGGGCGGGCGCGGCGGAGGTGGCGAGATCGTTCTCCCGGGCCCGGTTCGCCGCCACCGTCGCCCGGCTCGTCCCCGCGGTGACCGGAGCCGACCTGGTCCGCGCCGATGCTGGCGTCCGCGCCCAGGTCCTCACCCGGTCCGGCGCGCTCGTTGACGATTTCCTGATCCGGGCCGCGCCGCGGCAGGTGCACGTCCTGAACGCCCCCTCGCCGGCCGCGACCGGTGCATTCGAGATCGCCCGCCATGTCGCTGATCAACTGGCAGGCACCATGTCGTAGCCCGCCCGGCGAGTTCGGCGCGGACCCCGGCCCCCCGGCTGGTAACAACGGCTCTGCTCGACGCGGTCCTCGCTGATGCCGGGATCCGGACCGTGCTCTGCAACGTCCGGACCCCCGCTGAAACCGCGAAACGATCGAGCGCATGTTCGAAAGGTGGCCAGGGACCTTCACGCCTGGACGCTCTGGCGCAGTCGGCTATTGAGTGCGACCCTGGCGCCGGGTGCAGCTCAGCCATCGGACCTTCCTGTCCGATTCTGGTCGCTGGCCTGGCGGTCGGTGGAATCGGTCTGGGGCGATCACTTGGCTGGGGTGTCGGAGCCTAGGCCTGTCAGGTAGGTGGCGAGCAGCCGGCGGCATGTCGCGTCCCAGCCTGGGTCGGATCGCCGCGGCTGGGCAAGCATGGCACCGAACATGACGATGTCGTGCGGCGTTACGTCCCCTTTGATGGTGTCCTCAGCGCGCCCGCGGTCGATGATCTGCTGCACGGTCCGGTGGACCTGCTTCTGGACGATGCGCGTACTGGGCGAGGTCAGGGGCGGTCCACCGTGCAGCGGCAGCACGAGGTCGTTGCGCTGGCTGATGGCCGCCTCGATGAACTGCTGGAGCGCTTCGGTGGCGGTGGTGGCGTTGCTTTCAGCAGCTTTGGCGTTGGCGAGCACCTGCTCGAACGATATGTGGGTGAGGTGGTTGAGCAGGTCCTCGCGGGTGGGGAAGTGGCGGTAGAGCGTGCCGATGCCGACTCCTGCGTCGGCGGCGACCGTGGCCATGGGCACGCGCGGGCCATCGCGGTGTACCGCCGCGATGGCGGCCCGGACAAGGGCTTGGTGGTTGCGGGCCGCGTCACTGCGCGGTTCGCGCGAGTTGCCGACGGCGACCATGCCTTCATTCAACCCTCCAGCGGGACCCGGCACGTGCGTGAGCTAGACTGAAACGGACGAAAGGCTCCGTTTCAGAGCCGGGTGGAGCGTGCGTGTGCGGCGGCGGCCTGGCTCTGCGCACCATCCCCGGCCGCACCCCGCGGTCGCTTAGCGGCTTCTTCGCTGCACTCGCCCGCTGACTGTCACGCGCACATCCCATCGAGGAGGCACCATGCCGGATCAGGCGAATCCGATACCGCCTGACGACCTGTCACGTCGGCTCACCATCGCGCGGCCGGACGAGGATCAGGGCCTGCCGCACATCGGCCTCGTCGGCGACACCTACACAATCCTCGTGGCCGGCCAGGACACCGCCGGCCAGTACACCCTCATCGACATGCACGTCCCGCCCGGCGGCGGCCCGCCCCCGCACCGGCACGACTTCGAGGAGATGTTCACCGTCCTGGACGGGGAGGTCCGGGTGACGTTCCGGGGGGAGATGATCCTCGCCCGGGCCGGGCAGACGATCAACGTGCCAGCCAATGCCCCGCATTCCTTCACCAACGCCTCCGACCGGCCCTCACGGCTGCTGTGCATGTGCGCACCAGCAGGCCAGGAAGAATTCTTCACCCTGGTCGGCCAGCCGGTTGCCACGCGGACCGAAGCGCCGCCCCCGCTCAGCCCAGATGCACAAGCGGCCTTTATCGCACGGTCGCGGAGCCTTGCCTCTCGGTTCAAGACCGAACTGCTGCCCCCACCTGGTAACGGCTAACAAGAGCCCACATTGACGCTCACCCTGGAAGCTGAGGTGCCCGCGGTCCTCGAGCCGCTCAACCTGCTCATCAGTGATCTTCCGCGGCGCCCCGGGCTTGGGTTCATCGCCCAGGCCCTCCAGCCTGGAGACCTGGAACCGGCCCGCCACTTGCGCACCGTGTTCCGCGACATCTGGCGCTCTTCGGCGCTCCGCACCAGCGGCTCTAACTTCGGGCTTGGCATGCCGGATAGCCCACCGGCTGACGAGGAATCTACGACTCGGGACACTAGTGCGCGCAAGGCGACCGGTATGACAGCTGGGGAATGTACTTTTGCCATTGCTGTGGCGTGAGAATATTTCGGGCTGTGCTGCAAATCCGTTTGATGGCGTAGCCGACGTGCAGGTTCCACAGCAGGATTGTGCCGTCGCTGCTCGCGCTGGCCAGGGTAAGGCCATCCTTGCCGAATGCCACCGAGCTCACCTGGCTGGTGTGGCCTGTCAGTGGTTGGCCAAGGGCCGCGGGATGCGCTGGATCGGCGACATCCCACCGCCCGACCGTCCCGTTGGCATCGCCGCTGGCCAGCTTGCGGCCATCGGGGCTGAACGCCAGCGAGAAGATGGAGCCGAGGTTGGCCGCCTGGGGCTGGCTGATAGGTCGCGGGTGCGCCAGGTCGGTGACGTTCCAGAGCTGGATAAGGCCGTTGGCATTTCCGCTGGCCAGTGTGTGGCCGACCCGGTCGAACGCCACCGAGAAGATGGCGTTGACTCCGCCGGTCAGGGGCCGGGCCAGCCGCGGGTGGGCCGGAACGGTCATATTCCACAACGTGAGTCCCCCGGCGTCATCGCCGGTGGCCAGCGTCCGGCCATTAGGGCTGAACGCCACCGAGTAGACGATTCCGGCGGGGATGGCGGGCTGCCCGAGGGGTGTAGGGTGCGCGGGATCGGCCACATTCCAGAACCCGACGTAGTCATCGCCGCCGCCTGCTGCCAGCGTCCGGCCGTTCGGGCTGAACGCCACCGAGTAGATGCTGCCGGAGGGGATCATGGACTGGCCGAGGGGTGTGGGGTGTGCGGGATCGGCCATGTTCCAAAGCCTGACGTGCCCGTCGTAGCCGCCGGTGGCCAGTATCTGGCCGTTCGGGCTGAACGCCATCGAATAGACGGTCCCCGTGGTTAGCGGGAGTTGGCCAAGGGGCCGGGGGTGCGTGGGATCGGCGACATCCCACAACGCGACGTACCCGACGTAACCGCCGGCCAGGGTGCGGCCATCCGGGCTGACCGCAACAGACCGGATGGCGCCGGTGCCGCCGGTCAGCACGGTTCGCGGGAGGTTCCATAGCAGTGCCGTGCCGTTGTCGTTGGCGCTGGCCAGCGAGCGGCCGTCCGGGCTGAACGCCAGCGAGTAGACGGTGCCAGCATTGCCCGCCAGGGGTTGCCCGAGCGCCTGGGGGTGCGCCGGGTCGGCCACATTCCACAACCGGATCGTGCCGTCGTAGCCGCCGGTGGCCAGCGTACGGCCATCAGGACTGAACGCCACCGAATAGACATTTTCGGTATTGCGCAGCGGCCGGCCGAGGGGCCGGGCGGACGCAGGATCGGCCACGTCCCACAACTGGATTGTGCCGTCGGTACCGCTGCTGGCCAGAATGTTACCTACGCGGTTGAACGCCACCGAAAAGACCGTGTTGGAGCCGACGTCCACGGTGTCGAGGCGCTGGGGCTGCGCGGGATCGGCCACGTCCCACAGGATGACCCCCAAGTCGCTGCCAACCGCGAGCGTCCGGCCATCGGGGTTGAACGCGAGCGAATAGAGGCCAAGGCCAATGAAGGGATCGCTGAGGACGCGAGGGTGTGCAGGATCGGCCACATTCCATACCCACAGTGTGCCGTCGGCGCCAGTCCCGGCCAGCAGGCGACCATCCTTGCTGAACGCCAGCGAATTGATGGTGGGCGTGACGATCCGCGGTCCCGGCTGCTTCATAGGCTGGCTGATAATCCGGGGGGGCGCCGGACCAGCCACGTTCCACAACTTGACCCCGCCTTCATATCCGCCCACTGCCAGCGTCCGGCCATCCGGGCTGAACGCCACGGAAGAGACGGCACTCGTGCTGTCGGCCAGGGCGGTTGATAGCGGAACGTTCTCCGTGCTTATCAGGCGTGAGACGGCATCCGCAGTTGGCTGCATCCGGTAGGCGGCGAGGTTGAGCTGAGCCGCGAGCGGTGTGTCGCTGGTACCAAGCTCGAGGGCAAATGCGGAAGTCTGGTTATAGATGGCCTGGTCAAGGCGATGGTTGGCAGTGTTGTTCAGCTTGAAGACGAAGACCAGCGCGGTCGAGGCGGCCAGCGCCAGCACGGCGAGGAGCGCGACGGCGGCCCGCCGCTGACGGCTGCGGCGAATGGCGGCACGCTCGCTGGCATGCAGGAAGTCACGCTGGATACTGGTGAGAGCGGGGTAGCGCTCAGGGTCTGCTGACCACCGCGTTGCAGCCTGCTGGAGCGTCTCGAGGTGAGTTCCGCCGTACAGGAAGGAGGCGTCGTCGTCGTTGCCGTGCCAGGCGGCGGCGTCGTCGGTTAGCTGGCCATACAGGATCCAGCTGGCCTGGTCCTCTTCAAGCCATCCGCGCAGCCTTGGCCAGTCCCGCAGCAGGACATCGTGCGATAGCTGGGCCGAGTCACCGTCCAGCACGACCAGGCGCTCGGCGGCAAACGCTTCGAGGACGGCGTCAATGTCGAGGCAGCCAGCATCAGGAAGCCCGGCGTAAAGGTCGCCCCGGGTTACCGGGCGGCGGGTAAGCCTGCCGTCGCGGCTGGCCACGGTCATGCTGCGGAGCACTTCCCGGGCGAGCACCTGCCGCCCGGCCGGTAGAGCGTCGTAGACCCGGTCGGCCCCGGTCTGCACCGCATGGCTGACCCCGCCCGCCTGGCTGTAACCGTGGCTGGTCAGCTGGTCGCCTTCCCGCTTATCCCAGGTCAGTGCCATGGCCTGGGATAGCAGCGGGAGCACACCGGCCCCTCTGTCGCCGCCAGCAGTGCGCAGATCACCCAGGATGGTGTCGGTCAGCACGGGATCGATACGAAGCCCGGCTGCGTCCGCGGGGCCGGTGATCGCTACCCGCAGCTCGGATTCCGTCATGGGCCCGACGACGAACTGCCCGTCCCGCAGTGCCCCCACGAGCTCGGGGTAGGCCGCGCACCGGTCCCAGAAGTCCCCGCGCACTGCGATCACCACCAGCGCTGGCGGCTCCTGCTGCGGGCCCACAGGGTTGGTCGCACCCGCGCACAATGCCGTAATGAATGCCTGCCGGGCGGCCTCGCCTTCCGGGCCCGGGCTTAGGGTGAAGACTTGCTCGAACTGGTTGACGATGAGGACCAGCCGCGCGGCGGCGTCGCTGGACGCCAGCTGCCCGGCCTGATGGCGGGCGGCGTGGGCGAGAACTGCCGACCAGACGGCCAGTTGCGCTTCGTCGGGGTGCCGGACGAGCCCTTCCCTGATCGCGATGGTGTCGTTACCGCCGAGTGCCGCCAGGCGGGCAGCCAGCTCGGTTAACGGCTCTTTGGTAGGCGTCATGACGATCCGGGGCCACTTGTCGGATCCTGGTACTTGCTGGTCGCGGGCCAGTACTGGCATCAGGCCAGCGCGCAGCAGTGACGACTTACCCGCCCATAAAACACCTCCTCGTCGGTCTCGTCGAAAGGCAGCAATCCCCGGTAGGGGCACCCACGCACCCAGCGCGCAGCCCCGTCACCAGCCCGTGCGCTGGCCGGGCCGCCGGCGCTGGTTCGTCCCGCGATGGCGGTCAGTTCCTCCCGCACGAGACGGATGTCCGTTGACTGACGATCATTCTGATCAATGATCGTCCTGACGTCAGCGCCCTGCACGTCCAGGCTCTTCTGGATCTCTGCGGCTGCCTGCACGACATCCTTGATGAGAAACTCATCTCACTGAAGTCAGAGCCGAGCACGCCGATCGCGGCTATCACATCACTGCGAACCCGCTCGCTGGACACCTCCAGCGCGGCTCGCAAGGCAGTCCGGCCCGCGTCAATTTCTTTGAGCACCGAAGCGATCTCACTGCGCAGAGCATCCGCGCGCTCGTCACCGGCCTCGAGGACCCGCTGGATCTGCTGGGCGATCCCCTCCTGAACGTCGTCTTGCGACGGCGAGCGCGCCTGCCCGTGTTGGCGCAGCTTGTTGAGTGCCTCCGTGACAGCCTGAGTCAGGACTCCGCCGCCGACGCTGGAAAGAACCGCGAGGCCTGCGCCAGCGGCACCACCCAGCATGAGCATCGGACAGAATGCGCTCGCGCACAGTAGCGACAGCAGAATCGCTGGGGAGGCGGCACGCAGGCCGCCCCCGTTCCGGCGCGCAGATTGCTGGACCCATTCCCGCACGCCGTCCTGCATGCGCTGGATCTCATCGCCTGCGTCAGCACGGACGCGTCCCCTCATGGCTCCTACTGTGGCCCACACCACAGCCTTTGAAAATGGAAAACAGCGATGACACCGCAGAATGACTGCGGTTGTCAACGGGTCAGGCCGAGGCGAGGTTCAGCCCGGCAGACCGATCGCAGCATGTGGCTGGTGGTCGCGGCGTCAGCGCGGGTGCCGACGACCAAGGCTCGGCAGACCTGGCCACAGGCGCCAGGAAACACCGCGTAGGTCTGGTCACGCAGTTGCATCGCCCCTACGCGCCGTCGGTCAGCTCGCACCGAGCTTGTACCGGGAGCGACGGTGACGGCCTTCGAGCGTCTGGCAAGGGGTCAGGGCACCGCCCAAGATCTCAAAGCTCGCCCGGGGCTCGGCGCCGAGCACTGCCGCTACGGGGCTGTCCCCCGGGATACGCAGGGACGTGGCCGCGCAACGCTGCTGCGCACCCCCACCCAGACACCTCTGACCTCTTGCATGCC
>CAVQPP010000483.1:0-4344 GCA_963714445.1 uncultured Actinomycetota bacterium | reverse complement strand
CCGCCGAGCATCACATGTTCGACCGGTACCAGGCCGCGGCCATCCACAACGGCCTTGACTCGTACCAGCGGTGCGAACGCACTATCCGGGTCCGCTGGAACCCACTGCTGACGCCGGCCTGGCCACCATCCGGTTCTCCCAGCCAGGGTGAGGAACCCTGCCTCCCCGAGCCGCGCGGCGACTTGCTCCGGCGCGGTGCGGGCAAGGAATTTCAGCCAATCCCGGGCCGGAAGATGCTGGCTTTCGGCTTCTACCGAGCTCAGAACCTTGTGCGTTAACGCGTCTGCGGGCGACGGGCCGCCGCCCGGAATGAGCAGGCCATCCCAGAGGTGTATCGCGCCGGACAGCATGAGCTCAGCCAGCAGCCCGCCCGCCAATCCCAGGCCCACAGCCCGGGGCTGCAGATGTGGTCTGCCCGTTTCCTCATGGTGAGCGAGGAGGTAAAGATCATCAGCAACCCGCCCGGTACCCCTCAGATTTACCCTGCGGTCCGGCCCTGCCACCCGGCTGGGGGCGTGCTGCCACTCAAGATTGCTGGACACGCCGCTACGTTGGCACCAGCGGCCAGAGTTGGCGGAGGGCCAGCAAGGGGGCCACTATAGGGGCCACAACCAGTTCCATAGCGGCGACAAGGGGTGAAATGGCCGACTGGTGGCTGGGCGAGGAAGCGATCGGGGAGTTGATCAGCCGGTCGCGGGAATGGCTGGGCAAGTCCCAGTACGCTCTCGCCAAGGCTCTCCAGGACGCTTCAGCGCGCAGTGATGGTGTTCCTGACCGGACCATGGTGGCCCGGTGGGAGACGGGACGGCGCATCCCCACGCCCTACTGGCGGGTTCACCTGGCTGCCGTGCTGGGGGTCCCGGTCGCAGCACTCGACCGCGCAGCCGCAGTGGCCAGAGCCCGCCGGGCCAGCGGCACCCAGCCGGAATCCGCCCCCGATTCTGGCGACAGGATGAGGTACGTGCTCGCGCATCCCGGCACCGTTGACCTGGTGAGCGTGGCCCACCTCCGTGAACTGGTGCGCCGCCTGGACGAGCAGTACGACCGCACGGCGGCCACGGCGCTGATACCCGAGGCTGGGCAGCACCTGAGCGAGATCTCCTTCCTGGGCGAACACGCGCGGCGCAACTACGTACGCAGGGAACTGCGCGCGGCTCAGGCCGAAGCGGCGACCCTGATGGGCCAACTCGTGTGGGACGCCTCCCAGCGACGTGACCATGACAACGCTGATGCCTACTTCGACCAGGCCGTCCGCGCGGCCCAAGAGCATGGCGACAAGCCGGCCGAAGGACTCGCGCTGCTCCGCAAGAGCTTCGTGGCTCTATACGGCAGACGCGATCCGGGTGCTGGGCTGAGCCTGACCCAGCACACCGCCCACACGACCACACCCGTAAGCCAGGTGCTCACGGGCCTGGCCACGCTGCATACCGCCGAAGCTCACGCCATGCTCAGCGACCGGCGTGCATGTGAGCAAGCACTAGATACTGCCGACCGGCATTTCACTCGCATACAGCCAGATGATCCGGCCATCGACCTGTTCTCGCCAACCCAGCCCGGGCGCCTGGCCGGATCGTGTTACCTGTTCCTCAACGACGCCCGTATCGCGACGGGCATCCTGGAAGAGACGGCACAGGCGCTCCGCGATCATTCCAAGTCCCAGGCCGTGGTGCTCGGGAATCTGGCGCTTGCCTATATCCGGCTCGGCCAACTCGACGCGGCGGTCGCGCGGCTCAACGCTGCCATCGACGTCACCGAGCGCCACCGCGGCGGCGCGGGATTGACCATCATCTGCGCAGCAGGCCCACAGCTCAGGCCCTGGCGGCGCAATTCAGGAGTGCAGGATGTGTACGACCGCATCATGACCCTGATGGCCGCATGAAGAAGCCGCCGTGAGCAGCGGAACCGGCGCAGCCAAGCAGACGATCCGCAAGCACGTGTGGGACCTGCTCGAACAAGAACGCGTCGTCGAGCCGGGCGTACACGGCTACATCCCCGCGTTCACCGGGGCCGCCGCGGCGGCCGACCGCCTCGCCCGCCTGCCCGCGTGGCACGCCGCTGAGGTCATCAAGGCGGTCCCCGACCGGGCACAACAGCCCGTCCGCGAACTGGCGCTGCGCGACGGCAAGCTGATCTACATGGCTGTGCCCAGGCTCGCGGACAATCTTCCCTTCTATCTCCTGGATCCGGCCACTCTCTCCGTACCACCCGCTGACGCAGCATCCAAAGAATGGGCCGCCCGGGCGGCCAGCAAGGTCAGCGTGGCGCACATGCGTCCCGTAGACTTGGTGGTGTGCGGCAGTGTCGCCGTGAACCGCACCGGCGCGCGGCTCGGTAAGGGCGCGGGCTACTCCGACATCGAAGTCGCGCTGCTGCAGGAAGCGGGACTGATCAGCCCGCGCACTGTCATCGTCACGACCGTTCACCCGCTGCAGGTCCTCAGCGACCCACTCCCTGAGACCGGGCACGACTTCAGGGTTGACCTGATCGTGACGCCCGCTGAGGTGATCCAGTGCGGCCCGCCGCGCCGCCCGAGTGGACTCAACTGGGAGCAGCTGACCGCCGAGACGATCGCCGCCATCCCCGTCCTGGCGGAGCGCGCCTCAACTGCCGGAGCGCCCGGTCCCCAGCCGTCACCCGGTCCGCCTCGTCCTGCCCAGTGATGGCGCAGCGATAACTGCGCTTGCGCAACGCGGCGAATGTCTGCTGCCACGCCCTCCAATCTGTGGTGTCCGCCTCCGGGCCGGTGACCTGATCACACGGGTTGTGGAAGCTTGGCTGAATCAGGCAAGCACATGCCTCGCTGAGACCCGAGTTGGGCCAACTTAGTGCGCAAGTCAGCTGAGGGATTGTGACTGAGATATGGCGCGCGATATCTGCCGTTCTGCGCGGTGATCGCGGACTGTCGGCCGGCTTCCATGGCGTGCCGGAATGGTGGTTATGGCGCTGGGTTCGCCGGGCGCTGGGTCAGCTGCTGGCACGTCCAGCCCGGTCATGGACCCTGGGCGGTAAGGACAACTTCGTGGCTGACCAGGCTGTCGCCGGGCAGGTCGCCGCCGCGTACCCGGATGTGCTGGTCGCGGTCCGGGGCCGGGGATCGCGTGCCCGGCGGCTGCGCGTGACCGTCGAAAGCTCGGGTATCAGGTCCTGGTACAGGTCTTCCTGGCCCGTGGGCGGCGTTCTTCTTCGCTCTTGCCTCCCCAGACGCCGTGGTCCTGTCTGGTGTTCAGCGCGAAGGCCAGGCACTGCTGCCGGACGGGGCAGCGGGCGCAGATCGCCTTTGCCTGCGTGAGCTGGTCAAGGGAGGGGCCCGACGCGGAGACCGGGAAGAACAGTTCAGGGTCAGCGTGCCGGCATGCGGCCAGCAGCCGCCAGTCCCGGCCGGGCATGGTGATCATCTCGGCGCTGAGCGGCGTGGGAGGGATCGTCATATCCGGGCGCAGATCGCTAGGCGGGCGTGCGGCCGGGCCGCAGGAACCGGTCGTAGAGGGCGACAGCCATCACACCCCCGGCCACCGGCGCCACCAGGTAGGCCCACCAGTCGGAGAACTGGCCCGCCAGGATCATCGGCCCGATCACCCGGGCCGGGTTGACGCCGGCGCCGCTGACCGGCCCGGCGATCACGATGGCCACCGCCAGCGCCGCGCCGATGGCGATGGCGGCGATGCCGCGCGGGACCCGGGGGTCGGTGGCGACCGCGACGACCACCAGGACCAGCACGAAGGTGACGATGGCTTCCGGCGAGCACCCGTCCCGCGGAAACCCCGCTAGCCGGGACCGTCGCGCCAAGACGGGCGATCGACCGGGCCTGGTCCCCGTACAGGCCCCAGGTGACCGCGGCCGCGGTGATCGCGCCGGCGAACTGGGCGATGACGTACCCAGGAACGTAGGCCCAGGGGAAGCGCCCGTTGATGGCCAGCCCTAGCGTCACCGCCGGGTTGAGGTGGGCCCCGGAAATGTGGCCGAGGCTGGCGACTGCGATGGCCAGGGCCAGGCCGCCGGCCGCCGGCACGGCCAGGGCCCGTATGGGGCGCCGGCCACCGGCCGGGACAAGGCCGCCGCCACGGCGGCGCTGGTGATGGCCAGGACCAGCACGAAGGTGCCGGCCGCCTCGGCCGTGACCGCCCGGGCCAGGTTGCCCTCAAGCTGATGGCCGTGCAGGAACACGACCGTGTTACTGGGGCGGGCCGCTGTGCTGGCCGGGGGCTGATGCTGGCTGCTTTCATGATCACCACTCCGCCGGTAGCCGGCTGAAGCCGGTAGGGACGACCTGCTCGTGGCCGCGGGCTTGCGGGGCCTGGGCGTTCCGGGCCGTCTGCGGCTGCGCTAAGGCGTGCTGCGGGACCG
>CAVQPP010000482.1:0-26040 GCA_963714445.1 uncultured Actinomycetota bacterium | reverse complement strand
AACGTCGGCTGGAAGTGCCCCGCGATCGTGCTGGTGCCGGGGATGCCGGAGCATGGCGTGGCGTTGCGGTTCTCGTCGGTGCAGTGGATGGTCAGGCCCCACGGCTTGCTGGTGGGGTCGCCGTAGAGCTCGTTGTTGAACCAGTTGCCCCACCGGCCGAGCGCCTGCGCGAACATGATCCCGGGCGCGAGCGAGTCGGCGATCGGCGGCAGCTTGACGCCGCGCCGACGAGCGCCGATCCACGCACCGACCGCGCCGAGGGCGATCGCGCCCCAGATGCCGAGGCCACCGTCCCAGATGTAGAAGAGGCGGACCCAGTCCTTGCCGGAGCTGAAGTAGAGCTCGTAGTCGGTGATGACGTGGTAGAGCCGGCCGCCGATCAGTCCGAAGGGCACGGCCCAGATGCCGATGTCGGTGATGATGTGCGGCTCGCCGCCGCGGGCCCGCCAGCGCCGCTCCCCCAGCCAGATCGCCAGTGCGATGCCGGCGATGATGCACAGCGCGTAGAACCGGATCGGGAACGGTCCGAGCTTGATCTGCGCGACGGTCGGGCTGGGAATGTACGCGAGCACGTGCGGGGAAGGCGTCATGAATGACTCGCGGAGGGTGTCGGCGACGATGAGGCCGAAGCGCTCGGGCTGGCGCTGCCGCTGGCCTTGGCGCTGGCGCTCGGCGAGGCGCTGGAGCTGCCGGCCAGCTTGTTGATCGAGGCGGTGAACTGCTGCTGCGCCTGGGTGGCGTCGCTGGTGTTCGGCAGGGTGAAGGGCTTGCCGTTGGCGTAGATCGTCGGCGTCGACGGCTGGTTGTTGGTGATCTTGTTCAGGTTCGCGTAGTTCTGCTGCACCCAGTCGAAGTACTTGTGCGACTTCACGCAGGTCTCGAAGGTCGGCGAGTCCAGGCCGGAAACCTGCTTGCCGAGCGTGATCAGCGTGTCGTCCGACGAGAACGAGTCGGTGCTCTCGGCCGGCTGGTTGGCGTAGATCACGTCGTGGTAGGCCTCGAACTTGCCCGCGTCCTGCGCGCAGGCGAACGCGTTGCCGGCGTGCAGCGAGCCGCTGCCGTTCGTGTTCGCGTCGATCAGCGTGACCGGGTGGATGAGCAGTTCGAGCGTGCCGCTCTGAATCAGCGCCTTGTAGGCCGGGGTGAAGGTCGTCTCGTACGCCTTGCACGCCGAGCATCGTGCGTCTTCGTACACGGTCATCTTGACCTTGGCGCTCGAGTCGCCGATCGGGATGGCCATGCCGTCCGCGGCGCTGACGCCGCCGGTGGTGTCGGCCACCGTGCCCACCGGCAGGAGCGTGGGGGTCTTGGGCCCCGACGCGTTCTGCACGATGAGGGCGACCACGACGGCGATCACGATGACGCCGACGACAGAGCCGTAGATCGCGGCCAATCGGTTGCGCCGGGCCCGGCGTGCCTGTTCGGCGCGCATCAGCGCGGCACGTTCGCGGGCGAGCTCCTTGCCTAGCCTGTTGGCCTTGCTCATCGTCGGCGGTCCACTTCCAGATCGGTCGCGAGTGCGGTGGGGTGGCGGCCCGCTCCGCGTCCACGCCGGGGACGCTGGACAAGCCGCTGCCGCATCCTAATAGCGCCGCCCTGTTGTGCGACCCACCGCCCGGGCAGATCTCGGCGAATTCATGGCGACGCGTGACCGTCCCGTGACCTGAACACGCACAATCGGCGGCAGCTCGCCGCAGTGATCAGCCCGCAGCGGCGACTAGCTGGCCTGTGCGATCGCGGCGTCGAGCGCGGCCTTGAACGCGGCCTGCTGACCGGCGGTCCCCTGGCCGGTCATCTTGTACTGCGTGCCGTTAATCGCGTAATACGGCGTCGAGGCCGAATCGTTCAGCAGTGTGTTGAGCGATTCATAGTTCCGCTTGATCCACGAAGCGTGCGTGCCACGCGTCACGCAGTCCCGGAACGTCGCCGAGTCCAGCCCGGGGACCTGGTCGGCCACGCTGATCAGCGTGGCGGTCGAGCCGTAGGCGTCGTTCGTTTCCTCGGGCTGGTTGGCGTAGAGCACGTCGTGATAGGCGGGGAACAGCCCGGCGTCCTGCGCGCACGCTCCGGCGTTCCCCGCGTGCAGCGAACCGGTGCCGCCGAGGTTGCGATCGATGAGATCTACGAGATGGTACTGGACCGCGATCTTTCCGGCCTGCACGTATGCCTTGTAGGTGGATTCGAACGTCGACTCGGCCATCCGGCAGTAGGGGCAGCGGAAGTCCTCGTAGATGGTGAGGGTCACCTTCGTGCCCTGCGACGCCCCGAACGGGATCGCCAGACTCCCCTCCCCCACCGCGCCAGCCGGCGCGACAAACGACCCGCTGCTGAACGCGGCGTCGACGGTGGCCCGGTTTTGCTGCACCAACATGCCGATCGCCGCTGCCACGGCGACTACGACCGCCACCGCTGCGCCGATCAGGAACTGGCGCCGACGCCGTTGTCCCGCTGCCTGTGCCTGCCTTGCCGCAGCGACCTTCTGTCGCGCCGAGTTCTCGCCGTTCATGGCGGACATGCTGTCGCGAAATCAGGGCAAAACAGGACAACGACACGCAGTGAAGCGATGCGGTGTGAAGGGATCGCGCGACGTTTAGCTGCGCGGGGCGCCCTTCGCGGGGGCGCGGCGGGGCGTCGGCAGCGGCGTCTCCGGGACGGGCTCGGGGAGCAGCGCGTCATCGGCGGAGAACTTGCTCTTGGGTTTCCAGAGCAGCCAAACCGCCGGGACTAGATAGAGAACGTCGCGCAAGATGTCCAGCGTGTAGCGGGTCTGGCCAGCCGCCACGGTGCCGCTAGCGCCACCGCAGCCGCAGGTGATGTGGATGCCGCGAGCGCCGAGTGAGGCGATGCCGCCGATGTAGATCAGCAGCCCCACGCTGGAGAGCGCGGCGACCAACCGGGTGCCCAGCCCCGCGATGATGAGCAGGCCGAGGGCCAGCTCTACGTAGGGCTGGGCGTAGGCGAACGTGTTCACCAGGCCGCCGGACAGGATCCGGAAGTTGCGCACGGAGGCGACGTTGACTTCCGGGGAGCCGAGCTTGGGCAGGCTGTAGAACAGCCACATCGCGCCGAGGGCGAGCCGGGCGACCAGCGAGATCCAGGGTGCGGCGAGGTCGAATCTGGACTCGGATTGCGGCACGGGCTCGGGCGTCGGCTCCGGCACGCTTACCGCGCCCTTGCGGGCGTTGCGGTTGGCGTTGGCGGTGTTATTGGACGCGGTGTTATTAGACACAGTGGTATTCGCAGTGGCATTGGGCTTCGACTTGTTATTGCCGGTGCCGCCGTTGCCGTTGTTCTTCGGCCTACCGCCGCTTTTCGCCACAGCGCCTCGTTCCGCCGCCATCGCTACGTCCCGTCCCGTCTGTCCGTTGCCGGTTGCGGTGAGGTTACCTCACGAACGGCCGGATCGGACACCTTCCGCCAGCTGTTCGGCGAGTTCACGCACCGCTGCCAGTCCGGCCGCCTCGTTCGGGGCCTCCAGCAGGCGGCGAACGAAGGCCGAGCCGACGATGACGCCGTCGGCGAAGCCTGCGACCTCGGCAGCCTGCTTAGCGTTGGAGACGCCAAGGCCGACGCAGACCGGGATGGTCGTCGCGGCGCGCGTGCGCTCGACGAGGTGTTGGGCTTCGGAGTTGACCGCATCACGGGTACCGGTGACGCCCATCAGCGATGCGGCGTAGACGAAGCCCTTGCACGTACGCGTGGTCAGCGCGATGCGCTCGTCGGTCGACGATTGCGCGACGAGGAAGACGCGGTCCAGGCCGTGCGCGTCGGAGGCGGTGAGCCAGGGCTCGGCTTCCTCGGGGATCAGGTCGGGCGTGATGAGGCCCGCGCCGCCTGCGTCCGCGAACTCCTTCGCGAAGCGTTCGACGCCGTAACGCTCGATGGGATTCCAGTAGGTCATCACGAGCGTCGGGGCGCCGGTCTGCGCGACGGCCTCGACAGTGCGCAGGACGTCGAGGGTGTTCGTGCCGGCCTCGAGTGCCCGCTCGACGGCGCGCTGGATGACGGGGCCGTCCATCTGCGGGTCGGAGTAGGGAAGTCCGATCTCGACGATGTCGACGCCGCCTTCGATCATGGCGCGGATGGCGTCGATTCCGCCTTGGACGGAGGGATAGCCGGCGGGGAGGTACCCGACGAGTGCGGCGCGGTTTTCGGCTCGGGCGGCGGCGAGGACTTCGGACATGCGGCTGGGGGTGGCGGTCGTGGACATGTCGGTCAGGCCTCCGCGCCGTCGAAGCCACTGTGCTGATGCTCGGCGAAGCCACTGTGCTGATGCTCGGCAAAGCCACCGTGCTGATGTTCGGCGAAGCCGAAGTAGGTAGCGGCGGTGTGCATGTCCTTGTCGCCGCGTCCGGAGAGGTTGATCAGGATGACCGGTTCGCGGCCGAGTTCGGCGCGTAGACGCGGGGCGATGCGTAAGGCTCCTGCGACGGCGTGCGCGGACTCGATGGCCGGGATGATGCCTTCGGTTCGGCAGAGCAGCTGGAAGGCCTGCATCGCCTCGTCATCGGTGACCGGCTCGTAGATGGCGCGACCGGTGTCGTGCATCCAGGAGTGCTCGGGGCCGACGGCCGGGTAGTCGAGGCCTGCGGAGATGGAGTGGCTGGCCAGGGTCTGGCCGTACTCGTCCTGCAGCAGGTACGTACGCGCGCCGTGCAGGACGCCGACCGCGCCGCCGGTGATCGAAGCGGCGTGCAGGCCGGATTCGATGCCTGAGCCGCCGGCTTCGAACCCGTAGAGGCGCACGCTCTCGTCGGGCACGAACGCGTGGAACGCCCCGATCGCGTTCGAGCCGCCGCCGACGCAGGCCGCGACGGCGTCGGGCAGCGCTCCGGTCAGTTCGAGCGTCTGCTGGCGTGCCTCGACGCCGAGGATACGAACGAAGTCGCGCACCATCGCCGGGAACGGGTGCGGTCCGGCGGCAGTACCGAGCAGGTAGTGCGTGTGGTCGACGTTGGTGACCCAGTCGCGGATCGCCTCGTTGATCGCGTCCTTGAGGGTGCGTGAGCCGATGGCGACCGGGATGACCTCGGCGCCGAGCATGCGCATGCGGGCGACGTTCAGCGACTGGCGTCGCGTGTCCTCTTCGCCCATGTAGACGACGCATTCGAGGTCGAGCAGCGCGGCGGCGGTGGCCGTGGCCACGCCGTGCTGGCCGGCGCCGGTCTCGGCGATTACGCGGCGCTTGCCCATGCGCTTGGTGAGCAGGGCCTGCCCGAGCACGTTGTTGATCTTGTGCGAGCCGGTGTGGTTCAGGTCCTCGCGCTTGAGTAGGAAGCGCGCGCCGCCGGTCTGCCCGGCAGTGGCCTCGGACAGGCGACGCGCGTCGGTCAGCAGCGAGGGGCGGTTTGCGTAGGTGCGCAGGAGGGTGGAGAACTCGGCGTGGAAGGCCGGGTCGTTCTTCGACTTCTGATAGGCCTCGGTCAGCTCGGCGAGCGCGGCCATCAGCGCTTCGGGCATGAACCGGCCGCCGTGACGGCCGTAGTGCCCGGCGTCATCGGGCTGCGACGAGGGATGTGCGTAGGCGGTGGCGAAAAACGCGTCGCCAAAGTTTGGTGCGTCAGTCATCGGAACGCTCCGAAATAAAGATATGCGGCTATTGGCAAGCAAACGGACGGACGGGTAAGTGCGTTACCGTCCGGCCTGCCATCGGCGGCCCGCCGGGGCGTGGCGCCACCACGGGCGTCGCCGCGCCGGTGCGATCGGGTTCGGAGATCCGTACACGCCAGTGCCGCCTACGGCCGTCCGCGCCGCATCGCCGGGTGCGCGCCAGCCGCCACGAGGTCGGCCACCGCTGCACGCGGGTTCTTGCCGGTCACCAGCGATTCGCCGACCAGCACCGCGTCGGCGCCGGCGTTGGCGTACTGGATCAGGTCGTGCGGGCCACGCACGCCGGACTCGGCGATACGCACGACCTCGTCCGGGATCAGCGGCGCGAGGCGCGCGAAGGTGTTGCGGTCCACTTCGAGCGTCCGCAGGTTGCGTGCGTTGACGCCGATGATGCGTGCCCCCGCGTCGACGGCGCGGGTGACCTCGGCCTCGTCGTGAACTTCAACGAGAGGGGTTAGGCCGATCGACTCTGCCCGTTCGATCAGCGAAACGAGGGCGTCCTGCTCAAGCGCCGCGACGATCAGCAGCACCAGGTCGGCGCCGTGCGCGCGGGCCTCCCACAGCTGGTAGCTGGTGACGATGAAGTCCTTGCGCAGCACTGGGATGTCGACCTTGGCGCGCACTTCCTTGAGGTCCTGCAGCGAGCCGCCGAACCGGCGTGCCTCGGTCAGCACGCTGATGACGCTCGCGCCGCCCTGCTCATAGTCCCCGGCCAGCGCGGCCGGGTCGGCGATCGCGGCGAGCGCGCCCTTCGACGGGCTGGACCGCTTGACCTCCGCGATGACCGCGACGCCCTCGCCGCGCAGCGCGCGCACCCCGTCGTGGGCCGAGGGCTGAGCCATCGCCTTCGCCTTGACCTCGTCGAGGGGGGTCTGGGCCTGGCGCTCGGCCAGGTCGGCCCGCACGCCCACGATGATCTCGTCGAGTACGTTCCGATTCGGTGTCGCCACCGCCAGGTACCGTCCCCTCTGCCCGGGCGCCACACGGCGCCGTCTTGCCCAGCCATGCTATCCGCACCGGAGCGGTGCTCGGCGCCATGATCCACAACGCGGACGGCGCGGCGCGGCCGGGGACGGGCCGCGGCGCCGGTCCGACGTGGACGTCAGCGCGGGTTCGAGTGCCAGCTCAAGCGCTGGTTCAAGTGTGGGGGGTCAGGCGGCCGAGCGCTCGGCGGCGGCCTCGGCCTTGAGCTCGCCCCAGACGTCCGGACGGCCGAACCCGGCGGCGTTGAGCACCGGGAGCGCGATCAGCGCGGCGATCTGGAAGACGCCGCCGACGATGCTGGCGGGGATCATCGTGAACGGGAACAGGACGCCGCCGACCAGGAATCCGGTCATGGAGAGCACCACGGCGGTCCAGCGGGCGGCCGAGTGGCCGTGATCGGCGTGCGGCACCGCGTTCCCGGCGAAGGCGTTGCCGGCCGTCGACGAGCCGAGCATGGCCATGCCGACGCCCGCGGCCTGCGCGAGCACGGAGTGCTTCTCCTTCTGCGGCGCGGCCTCGGAAGTCGCTTCCTGGGTGGTCTCGGTGGCCTCGGACATGGGCTCGGTGACTCCTCGAAGTCGGTGGCGGACTTGCCCAACCATTGTCGCTGATCGATAGCGGTGCTCACGAGTTGGGGTCAAGCAGCGGTTTAGCGCTTGATTCGGGCGGTGCGGTTAGGCAGTCGGGTCGGTGCCGCGGTTGATGGCGTCCCAGAGGTCACGCGCGCTTTGCTCGTCAGCAGCGGGAGAAGGCGTCGACGCGGCTGCGGACGTGTTGCGCTCGTAGCGGTTGGAGAGGCCCGTCCACGAGCGTCCGCGCACGAGCGTGAGCGCGCCAGCGAACGCGACCAGCACGCCGCCTGCGAGCGTGACGTACGGCCAGGCCGTGTTACTCACCGGACCGAGTTGCGCGGCGCTCGCGCCGAGGGTCTGCTCGGCGGTTCTGGCCAGCTGCGCGCTGTCGAGGCGGCCGAGGTTCGTGGCGACGGCGGCGACGGTGCCCGCTCCTGCGCCGAGCAGGACTGCGCCGACCAGGTAGCGGCCGATGCGGCGCACGGCGAACAGCGCGACGGCTCCGGCGAGTCCGGCAAGACCGAGCGCGTAGGGCAGGGAGGTCAGATTGCTGCCGCTGGTTTGGACGGATAGTCGTACCGGCGCGGTGACGGTCGCGGTGGCCCAGCCACGGCCGTCGGAGGCGAGGATCAGGCCCGCACCTGCGGCGGCCAGCAGCGCGGCGACGATCTTCTCCCGGGTGCCGTTGGAACGGCTGGGACTCGTCGCGGGCGGTGCGGTGGACGTCGCGGTCATACGGTTATCTTCGCAAAGGGGATGGACGGGACTCTGCCGGGGGTGCCGACAGCAGCGAACTACAGCGGCTTGAGGGTGTCGGCCGCAGCGATGGCGCGCAGGACGGCCATCGCCTTGTTCCGGCACTCGGTGTCCTCGGCGGCCGGGTTCGAGTCGGCCACGATGCCCGCACCGGCTTGAACGTACGCGATGCCGTCACGCAGCAGCGCGGTACGGATCGCGATCGCGGTATCGGCGTTCCCGGCGAAGTCGAGGTAGCCGACGCAGCCGCCGTACAGGCCGCGCCGAGTTGGTTCGAGGTCGTCGATGATCTGCATAGCCCGGGGCTTCGGCGCGCCGGAGAGAGTGCCCGCCGGGAACGCGGCCAGCAGCACGTCGAGTGCGGTTCGTCCGGGGGCGACGCGGCCGACGACGGTCGAGACGATGTGCATCACGTGGCTGTAGCGCTCGACCGACATGAAGTCGACGACCTCGACGGTGCCGGGCGCGCTGATCCGGCCGAGGTCGTTGCGGCCGAGGTCCACGAGCATCAGGTGCTCGGCGCGTTCCTTCGGGTCGGCCATCAGCTCGGTGGCGAGCGCTGCGTCCTTCTCCGGGGTCGCGCCGCGCGGCCGGGTGCCCGCGATCGGGTGCAGCATCGCTTCGCCGTTGGTGACCTTCACCAGCGCCTCGGGCGACGAGCCGACGACGTCGAAGCCCGGCGCCTCGCCGACGCCGGGGAAGCGGAAGAGGTACATGTACGGGCTCGGATTCGTCGCGCGCAGCACGCGGTAGACGTCGAGCGCACCGGCGCGAGTCGGCGCCTCGAAGCGCTGCGAAAGCACGATCTGGAACGCCTCGCCGGCCCGGATCTCCTCCTTGGCGGCTTCGACGGCGGCGCGGTAGTCCTCGCTGGTGCGGTTGCCGGTGAAGACCGGCGTCGCGGCCGGGGAGTTCGCCGGGGCGATGGTCGCGGGCCGCTGGTCGATTGGCCGGGCGAGGTCGGCGGTCATCGCGTCGAGTCGGGCGACAGCGCGCTGGTAGGCGCCGTCCACGCCGTCGGGGGTGCCGTTGTGGTTGATGGCGTTGGCGATCAGGGTGACGGAGCCGTCGCTGTGGTCCAGCACGCCGAGGTCACTTGCCAGGAGCAAGGTGAGTTCGGGAAGACCGAGGTCGTCCTTGGCATGGTTGCCGATGCGCTCCAGCCGACGGACGGTGTCGTAGCCCAGGTACCCGACGAAGCCTCCGGTCAGCGGCGGCAGATCGGCTCGGCTGTCGTCGTGTGGCGTGCGCAGTGCTTCCAACGCGGCAGCGAGCACTTCGAGCGGCGCGCCTTCGCGTGGGATGCCGACCGGCGCGTCGCCGATCCATTGCGCGGCGCCGTCGACTTCGGTGAGCGCGAGTTCGCTGCGTACGCCGACGAACGAGTATCGCGACCAGACGCCTTGCTCGGCCGATTCGAGAAGGAAGGTGCCGGGGCGGTCGTCGGCGAGCTTGCGGTACAGGCCGATCGGGGTCTCGCCGTCGGCCAGGTATCGCCGGGTCACCGGGATTACGCGCCGGTCGACTGCCAACGTGCGGAAGGTGTCGAGATCCGGGATCGTCTCGCCTGTCGTCATGCGCCCAATCCTGTCACCACTGCGCCTGTCACCACTGGGCCTGTCACCACTGGGCCTGTCACGAACATGAAAGCTTTCGAGCCGTCAGAGCAGCGCGCGGCCCTCGAAGCAGGTGCGGGTGCCGGTGTGGCAGGCCGGACCGGTCTGATCGACGGCGAGCAGCACCGTGTCGCCGTCGCAGTCCAGCGAGACCGAGACGACTCGCTGCACGTTCCCCGAGGTCTCGCCCTTCACCCAGTACTTCTTGCGGGAGCGCGACCAGTACGTGGCGCGGCCGGTGGTGAGGGTGCGGTGTAAGGCCTCGTCGTCCATCCACGCGAGCATGAGCACTTCGCCGGTGTCGTGCTGCTGCGCGATCGCGGCCACGAGGCCGTCGGGACCGCGCTTGAGCTGGGCGGCGATTTTCGGATCGAGCCCGGGAGTTTCGTCGATCATGGCGCCATTGTCTCGCGGCCGGTACCTTTTCCGGGACACCCGCGCCCTCCCTGAGATGAGAGCAGTTCGAGCCGTGCCGGAACTCGTAGGTGACGGGCACTTCACCGCCGAAGCAGCGCCGTCCGCCCAGGCGCCGACCGAGATGCCCGACGCACGGGATGGGACGTGGGCCGCGGCGTTTCGCTCGGCGTTAGCGGCGTGGGTCGCCGCGCACGTCGTCATCATCGCGATACAGGACCTCGCGCAGCGTGCGACGCCGTACTTCGCCGCGCAGATGCCGGGACGGCCGCCGATCCACCACCTGTTCAACCAGCTGTTCACCTGGGACACGGCTTGGTACGGCGGCATCGCGCAGGCCGGCTATCACGGAGTGGCGAGCGACGGTGTGCGGTTCTGGCCGCTGCTGCCGCTGGTCACGCGCGGGGTCGCGGCGACGGGGATGGGCGCGTACACCGCGGTGCTGGTGGTGTGTTGGGCGGCCTCGCTGCTGTTCGGGATGCTGATGTACCGGCTCGCGCTGACGGTCGGCGGCGACTACGTGACCGCCCGGCGCGCCGCGTGGCTCAGCCAGTTGGCGCCGGGTGCGTTCGTGCTGGTGATGGGCTATACCGAGGCGCTGGCTGGAGTTTTCGCGGCGGCGTACCTGATCGCGATCCGGCAGTCGGTATCTCGCGGCGGAGATCAGCGTTCGAACCGGCAGGTGTGGCTGTGGCACGGGGCCGGGGTTCTGGCCGGGCTCGGCTCGGGCCTGGTGCGGCCGACCGGCATGCTGCTCGCTGCCGCCGGTCTGATCGAGCTCATCCGGCAGCGACGCGATCCGTGGCCGCATCTGGCCGCCAGGGCGCTGGTGACGATCGCGCCGCCGCTGGGCACCGGGATCTACCTGCTGTGGAGCCACGTCGTCTACGGCAAATACACGCTGCCGTACACGATCCAGAAGCTGGAAGGCCTGCGCGGCACGTACGCCGGTAACCCAATCACCTCGGCGCTCGACTCGCTCAACCAGGTTGGCAATGGCGCGGGGGCGTTCACGTTCGTGCTCGTCGTCGTCTCGATCGGCTTGCTCGGGGCGTGCGTGCGCCGGCTGCCGGTGTCGTACACGGCTTGGGCGGCGCTGAGCCTGCTCGCGGCCGTCACCGCGCCGCACTTCTCGTCGTTCGCGCGTTACTCGGCCGGCATCCTGCCGCTATTGCTCGTGGCCGCGATGATGGCTCGGGACTGGCGTCGGTGGGCGTGGGTGATCGGGTCGTGCACCGTGCTTTGTGCCTACTTTGCGTATCAGTCGTTTATCGGGATTTACATTCCCTGATCAGACAGTCTGAGCTTGACGGGCCCATGATGCGTGTAGGTGCGCGTAGACGCCGTCCTGCGTAACGAGATCGTGGTGCGGACCACGTTCGACGAGCCGACCGGCGTCGAAGACCAGCACCTCGTCGGCTGCCTGCGCGGTGGAGAGGCGGTGCGCGATGGCGACCGTCGTACGTCCACGCGTCAGCTCGTCGAGGGCGCGCTGGATGCGCAGCTCGGTGGCCGGATCCACGGCCGAGGTCGCCTCGTCGAGCAGCAACAGGTCGGGGTCTGCGATGTACGCGCGGGCGAGTGCGACTAGCTGCCGCTCGCCCGCCGACAGCGATTCGCCGCGTTGGCCGACTTGGGTCGTCACGCCATCCGGCAGGCCGGCGAGCCAGTCGCCGAGGCCGAGCCGGTCGAAGGAGCGGGCGACTTCGGCGTCGTCGGCATCGGGGGCGCCGTAGCGCACGTTGTCGGCGATCGTGCCGTCGAAGAGGAAGCCGTCCTGAGGGACCATCACCACGCGGTTTCTCAAGTCCGCGAAGGCGATTCGACGCAGATCGACGCCGTTCACCAGGACGTGTCCCTCGATCGGGTCCATTAGTCGGGTCAGCAGCTTGGCGAAGGTGGTCTTGCCGGAGCCGGTCTCACCGACGACGGCGATCCGGGCTCTCGGCGGGATGAGGACGTTGATGTCTCGCAGGACATGCGGTCCGGCCGGGTAGGCGAAACCGACGTCCTGGAACTCGACGCCGACCGGTCCGGCGGGCAGCACCTCGGCGTCGCCGCGCGTGCCGGGGTCGGGGACGTCGGGCTGCGTTTCGAGCAGGCCGATCACCCGGCGCCAGCCTGAGATCGCGTTCTGCGCCTCGTTCAGCACCTCGACGCCCCACTGAACCGGCGTGATGAACAGTGAGACGAGGAAGAGCATCGCGACGAGCTTCCCGGCGGTGATGTGTCCGCCGACGCCGAGCACGACGCCGACGACCACGACGCCCGCGTTGGCCAGCCCGGCGGCGATCTCCCCGGCGCTGAAGGTGCTCACGACGATCCTCTGCGCGCGGATCTGCGACGCGCGTGTGTGCTCGATGGCTTCGTTGATCCGCCGACCGGTGCGCTCCTCGATGCCGTACGCGCGCACGACCGGCGCGCCGACGAGCGATTCGCTGACGGCGCCGAGCAGTCGTCCGATGGAGCGGCGGACCGCGCCGTAACGCTGGCCGGTGCGCTTCTGCAGGGCGCGCATCGTGGCGAACAGCGGCAGGAAGCAGAGCCAGACCAGCAGCGTCAGCTGCCACGAGTACGTGGCCATCACCGCGGTGGCCAGGAACATCTGCGCGACGCTGACGAACAGGACCAGGCCGCCGTCCTGGATGAACGTGGTGATGGTGTCTACGTCGGACGTCACCCGGGAGACCAGCGCACCCTTTTGCTCGGCCTGCTGGTGCAGGACCGAGAGCTCGTGCACGTGACGGAACGCCTTGATGCGTAAGGTCGCGAGGCCGCCCTCGCTCGCGCGGTACAGCCGCCGGTTCATCGTGGTCGCGGCCAGCGCGGTGGCGGCAACAGCGAGCGCGGCGAGCAGCGCCATGATGCGTACCTCGCCGGTGTCCACGCCGCCGGGCGCGTCGAAGCCGTGGTCCACGGCCTGCTGCACGGCGATCGGGATGACGATACGACCGGTCGTCGCGATCAGCGCGAGTAACAGCGTGACGCCGATGCCGCGCAGGAACTCGGGCGAGAGCCGCAGGCCCTCGCGGACGATGGCGAGCGCGCCGCCGGTCGCCTCGGGTACCGGCGGGAGCTTGGCAGTGGGCTGATCGACGTCGTGGTCGAGTTCGAGGGTGGTCACGCGACCGCTCCTTCGAGGTCGTCGACGTCGGATGCGTCGTCTGGAGCTGTTTCGTCTGACGCGTCGTCGGCGTTGGCGTCTTCGGCGGCGCGCGCGTAGGCGGTGATCAGGTCGCGGTATCCGGCGCTGCGCTCGAGCAGTTCCTCATGCGTGCCACGGTCCGCGATGACGCCGTCGTCGAGGAAGAACACCTCGTCCGCGAGCGCCACTGTTGCCCGGCGATAGGCGATCACGACGACTGTCGCGCCGAGCGCGCTGTCCTTGAGCCCGCTGAGAATCGCCGCCTCCACGGTCGGATCGACCGCCGAGGTGCAGTCGTCGAGAATCAGCAGCCTGGGATGCCGCACGAGGGCACGCGCGAGTGCGAGGCGCTGGCGCTGGCCGCCGGAGAGGGTCGTGCCGCGCTCGCCGATGACGGTGTCGAGGCCGTCCGGCAGCGCGTCGACGAACTGTTCGGCTTGCGCGATCCGCAAGGCGTCGCGCAGCTCGGTCTCGGACGGCTCGTCGGCGAGGCCGACGTTGGCGCGCACGCTCTCGCCGAACAGGAACGTCTGCTGCGCGACGAGGGCCACCGCGCGGGGCACCTCGCCTTTTGCGAGGTCGCGCAGGTCGGTGCCATCGAGGCGGATCACGCCGCCGGTGGGGTCGGCGAGACGAGCGAGGAGCGTCGCGAGGGTGGACTTTCCGGAGCCGGTGGCGCCGACGATCGCGACGGTTCGTCCTGGCTCGATGCGTGCGTTGACGCCGCGCAGTACCGGAGTGTCGGGCGCGGATTCGTAGGCGAATTCGACCGCGCCGAGGTCCAGGGCGGCGGGACCGGTGTGGTCCGCGAGCCGCTGCTTGCCGTAGTCGGTGTGCTCCTCGGCGCTGAGCACCGCGTGCACTCGGCGGTAGCCGACGACGCCGCGCGGCAGCTCGCCGAGGACCCAGCCGATGGCGCGGATCGGGAACGCTAGCAGGGTAATCAGGTACGCGATGCTGACCACGTCACCCGGACTGGTCTGCCCGGCGGCGACTCGGGTCGCGCCGACGAGCAGGACCGCGAGCACGCCGAGGTTGGGCAGCGCCTCGAGCATCGGGTCGAACAGCGAGCGAGCGCGTCCGGCGGAGATGTTTGCGTCGCGCAGCGCGCGGGTGCGTGCGGCGAAGCGCTCGGTCTCGGAATCCTCCCGGCCGAGTGTCTTGACCACCAGCGCGCCGTCGAAGGACTCGTGTGCGACCTCTGCGACACGCGCGCGCAACTCCTGGGCGCGGGCGAAGCGGGGTCCGGCGTAACGCGTGTAGACGGTGTTCAGCACGATGATGCCCGGCAGCAGTAGCACGCCGACGAGCGCGAGCACCGTGTCGGTGAGGAACATGTCGGCGACGGCCGTCAGCAGCATGACGATGACGCCGAGGCTCATCGGCAGCGGGGCCATCGGCTGGAACGCCATCTCCACGTCGGAGTTGGCGTTCGAGAGCAGCTGGCCGGTGGGATGACGCTGGTGCCAGCTCAGCGGCAGCCGCAGATACGCGTCGCTGACCTTGCGCCGGTACTGGGCCTGGCCGCGGAACGCCACGACGCCGGCGAGCAGCCGGCGGCCGAAGATCCCGATGACCTTCGCCAGTGCGACGCCGATAATGAGCAGCCCGGCGGCGGCCAATCCGGTGGCAGGTGCGGAGCCGCTGCGTAGGTCGGGCAGCACGACGTGGTTGGTGGCCCAGCCGACCGCCCAGGCCGCGCCGACCGTCATCGTTCCGTAGAGGGCGCTGCCAGCCACGGCGACCGCGAACACGCGCGGCGCGGCGCGGATGGCGACGGCGAGGACGCCTAAGCCTTCACGGAAGGTCGGCTCGGACTGAGCCGCGTCAACAAGCGACCCGTCGGTCGAAGACAAACCCGTCCCCCCTTAGGTTCTGGCGCACGCTTGATCGGTGGGCGATCGGTGCTCGTGGAGCCCACGAGACTCTAATGTGCAACCACGTCCCACGTATAGGACATTCCTGCCAGTGTGCCCCTTACCCACTTCGCGCCGGTGCGCCCCATCGCAGTCGTTGAGGCCATCGCTCATGAGGCGAGCTCACGATATTCTTCGCGCGACGAGCACGCTTTCGCCTGGATGGTCGCTGGAATACGACGCCGGATTTCGACTCTGGAATTCGACCGCTGCGAGAGGGGCACGATGGGCGGCTTCGCACGGGTGGAACGCGACGCGCTGGCGGACACCTTGGTCCGGGTCGGGCCGGACGCGCCGACGTTGTGTACCGGATGGAGCGCTGCCGACATGGCGGCGCATTTGGTGATTCGGGAGGGCCGACCGATCGCGTCGGCGGGCATCGTCATCAAGCCGCTGGCTCCGATGACCGAGCGCGTGCAGAACGCCACGAAGGAACGCGTGCCGTTCGCCGAGCTGGTGGAACGGTTCCGGCAGGGACCGCCGCCGTGGTCCGCGTTCCGCATCCCTGCCGTCGACACCGCGTGGAACACCATCGAGTACTTCGTGCATCACGAGGATGTGCGTCGCGCTGTCGGCGACGAGCCGCGCGAGCTGGATCAGGCGCAGTCCGACGACCTGTGGAACCGGCTGCGCCGTCAGGTCAAGTTGGGCTTCCGCTCGGTGCCGGTGGGCGTCACGCTCGTGCGCGCCGAGGATGGCGACACCCCACGGCAGACGGTGGTGGCCAAGGCGGCCACGCCGCAGATGGTCACCGTCTCCGGCCCGGCCGGCGAGCTGGTGCTGTTCGCCCTCGGGCGCAAGGAGGCCGCGCGGGTCACGCTCACCGGCGATGACTCCGCCATCGAGCGTTTGCGCGCGGCCAAGCTCGGGATCTGACGGCCGCCGAGTTTCGTAGAGCGCGTTTCGCAGGGCTCTGAGCTCGGTTAGCCGCGCAGTTCCTCCGGCAGCAATGCGGGCGGGAAGTCCTGGTAGACGACCGGCACGAGCCAGCGGTCGATCGCGCTCGCGCCGACCGACGTGAACGCGGGGTTGGTCGTCGCGGGGAACGGACCGCCGTGCTGCTGCGCGTAGGTGACGGCGACGCCGGTCGGCCAGCCGTTGAAGATGACCCGCCCCGCGCGCTCGGCCAGCAGCCTGCCGACAGTACTCACGTCGGTCGGATCGTCGCCGCCTTCGAGGTCGGCGTGGACGGTCGCGGTCAGGTGCCCGACGTCCTCGGCCTCGATCAGCCGGATCGCGTCGGCCGGGTCCGCGCCGACGACCACGACGCCGATCGGGCCGAAGTGCTCCTCATCCATCAGCTCGCGGTGGTCGTACACGGCGCCAAGCGTCGTGCGGTACACCTTCGGCGTCGCAGACCACGGACCCTCCCCCGGCTTACCGGAGGCCAACGTGTCCACCTCGTCGCGTGAGCCGAGGTCGTCGAGCGACGCGGTGTATCCGGCGTGGATCTTCGCGGAAAGCATCGGGCCGCCGGTGGTCTCGCGCACCGCCGACTCGATCTCTTCGAGCAGCCCGGGGTCGTTCGGTACGAACAGCACGCCGGGGTTCGTGCAGAACTGTCCGACGCCGAGCGTCAGCGACGACGCGTACCCACGTGCGATCTCGCGCGCCTTCGTGCGCGCGGCGCCGGGGAAGACGATGACCGGGTTGACCGAGCCGAGCTCGCCGTAGAACGGGATCGGGTGCGGCCGCTCGGCGCACAGCTTGGCCAGCGCCAAGCCGCCGCGGGTCGAGCCGGTGAAGCCGACAGCCGCCAGCAGCGGATGCTGGACCAGCGCCGCGCCCTCCTCGACGCCGAATACGATGTCGAACACGCCGTCCGGCGCGCCTGCCGACACCAGCGCGCCCTTGACCAGCTGCGCGGTACGAAGCGACGTGCGCGGGTGTGCCTCGTGCGCCTTGACGATCACCGAGCACCCGGCTGCGAGCGCGGAGGCGGTGTCGCCGCCGGCCACCGAGAAGGCGAACGGGAAGTTCGAGGCGGAGAAGACGGCCACCGGGCCGATCGGCCGCTTGATCCGGCGCAGGTCGGGGCGGGCCGCCTCGGCCGGTTCGATGACGATGCCCTGATACGAGCCGTCCCGCAGCACCTCGGCGAACAGCCGCAGCTGGCCGGTGGTGCGGGCCAGCTCGCCAGTAAGCCGCGTCGTGCCCAGCGCGGTCTCCGAGTCGCACAGCGCGACCAGTTCGGCGACCTGCGCGTCGAGCGCGTCCGCGACCGCGACGAGGGCGACGGCGCGGACTTCGCGGGTGGTGTCGCGCCAGGACTGGAAGGCCTCGAACGCGGTCTCCACGACCACGTCGATGTTCTTGACTCCGGTGGCGGGCACCGGCTCGCCGGCCGGGCGGCCGGTCCTCGGGTCGTGCCCCTGGATCAGGTCGGTCATCGAGTCCTCACAGGTTGTCGGCGTCGAACCGGGAGAAGGTGAAGCCGCCGCCGAGGTAGCGGAAGAGCTCGTCGTCCGGGGGCAGCTCGCCGCGCTCGGCGATCAGTTCCGCGGCGAAGACCTCGGCGTCGTCCTGCGGCTCGTAGCCGAGCTCGCGTGCGCCGTCGAGCGAGACCCAGCCGCCACGAGTGTTCGCGGATACCCCGTAGACGACCCGGTAACCGGGCTTCTCCGCGGCGAGGCAGGCCTCGAACAGGCGCGCGCAGTCGTCCGGCGAGAGCCAGGTCGACAGGGCGCGCTGATCCGGCGGCTTGGGGAAGCAAGTCAGGATGCGGATACAGATGACGTCGAGCCCGTAGCGGTAGTGGTAGAGCGCGCCGAGGGCTTCGCCGTTGACCTTGGAGACGCCGTAGTACGTGTCCGGCAGCGTGGGCGCTTCCTCGGACAGCGGGTATTCGCCGGGCGTGTGATAGCCGACGGCGTGGTTGGACGAGGCGAAGATCACCCGGGGCACGCCGGCGCGGCGCGCGGCTTCGAAGAGCTTGTAGGTGCCGTCGATGTTGACCTCGAGAATGCGCTCCCAGCGCGCCTCGAGGGACTGGCCGCCGAGGTGGATCACCGCGTCGACGCCGCGGCAGGCCTCGGTGATCGCGGCCAGATCGGTGACCGACGCGCACACGACTTCCTCGCCGGGTCCGGCCTCGATCGGCGCGATGTCGAACAGCCGCAGCGTGCGGTCCGGCCGGGCCAGCCTGGGGCGCATCAGGGTGCCGACACCGCCGGCCGCGCCGGTGATCAGTACCGTGGAGGACAACGATCCACCCGCCTTTCTCTACGAAACGGTTCGCAGCATTCCATCGCGGTCGGCGGGTGGGCTCGGCGGTGTTTCAGAAAACGCGACGCGAAACGCCGCCGTATCCGACCCACTGTGTCCGATATCACAGCGGCGCGATGACGTGCGCACCGGCGGCTCTGATCCGCCGCTTCGCGGCCATGGCCCCAGATCCAACGCCGTCACCACAAGATCGCGTACATTCCGCTACCTCCGCGTCGCGTTACCCGCCCCGCGTTGCAATCCTCACATGCTCGGCGCGCGTTCACAAGTGCGACTACTATTCACGCATGCGAACAACCGATACCGCGCTCGGCCGCCTCGACGGCCTGTTGTTCTTCCCGGTCACCGCCTTCGCCGCCGACGGCTCCTTCGACCCGGCGGCGTACCGTACGCACGTCGCGGCGCGGCTGGCCGACGGCCCGGCGGCCGTCTTCGCCGCCTGCGGGACCGGTGAGTTCCCGGCGCTGTCCCCCGGCGAGTACGAGCACTGCGTCCGGGTCGCCGCCGAGACCGCGCGCGCGGCCGGGGGCGACGTGCCGGTGATCTCGGGCACCGGTTACGGCACCGCGCTGGCGATCGAGTACGCGCGCGCGGCCGAGCGTGCCGGAGCGCAGGGCCTGCTGGTCTTCCCGCCCTCGGGCACGGACGGCGGGCAGGCCGGGTTGGTCGCGCACTACCAGGCACTGGCCGCCGCGACGTCGCTCGACCTGATCCTCTACCAGCGCGACCACCTGGTGTTCGCTCCCGAGTCGGTGGTGGAGTTGGCCCGCACACCGAACATCATCGGGCTCAAGGACGGACGCGGCGACCTGGATCTGATGCAGCGGATCGTCAGCGCGGTACGCATAGCCGGGATCGAGAACTTCCAGTACTTCAACGGCATGCCGACCGCCGAGGCGACGCAGCGTGCCTACCGCGCGATCGGCGTCCCGCTCTACTCGTCGGCGGTGTTCTGCTTCGCGCCCGACGTCGCGCTGGCGTTCCACGCCGCGCTAGACAAGGGCGACGCGGCGACGGTCGACAAGCTCATAGACGTGTTCTTCCGGCCATACGTCGAACTGCGCCGCAAGCGCCCCGGATACGCGGTCTCGCTGGTCAAGGCGCTGACCGTCGCTTCCGGGCATCCCGTCGGCGGCGTCCGCGCCCCGCTGACCGAGCCGGACCCCGCGCACGTAGGCGCCGCGCTCGATCTGATCCGCGAAGCCCGCGCGGCGATAGACGAGCAATAACCCTCAGAAGCGCGGTCGATGAGACGGCCAAGCAGGATCGGCACGCAGCATCGCCGCCTTGTCATCACGCACGCGCAGCCCGCAGGCCAGGTACTGCTCATGCAGCCTGGCCAGCGCGTCACGGTCCAACTCAATGCCGAGCCCCGGGCCGGACGGGACAGCCAACGCTCCATCTGACCAGGCCAGCGCGCCGGGCTCGATCACGTCCTCACGCTGCCACGGCGAGTGCGTGTCGCAGGCGTAGGTCAGGTTCGGGATCGAGGCGGCGAGGTGCGTCATCGCGGCGAGGCTGATCCCCAGATGCGTATTCGAGTGCATCGACAGACCCCAGCCGAACGTGTCGCAGATCCCTGCCAGCCGCTGCGATGCGCTCAGGCCGCCCCAGTAGTGGTGATCAGAAAGAACAACCGAAACCGAGTCCAGCGCCGCCGCCTCCGGGATCTCCGCGAAGGAGGTCACGCACATGTTGGTGGCGAGCGGCAGCGAGGTCTTGCGGTTGACCTCGGCCATCCCCGGATTGCCCTCGGTCGGATCCTCCAGGTACTCGAGCAGGCCTTCCAGCCGAGGCGCGATGCGCAGCGAGGTCGCCACGCTCCAGTTGGCGTTGGGGTCGAGGCGCAGCGGCAGGTCGGGAAAGGCGTCGCGCAGTGCTGCGACGGCGTCCGCCTCGGCTTCGGGTTCGAACACGCCGCCTTTGAGCTTCAACGAGCCGAACCCGTACGTGTCGACCATCCGCCGGGCCTGCGCGACGATGCCGTCCGGATCGAGCGCGGCGCCCCAGTCGTCGGCCGGAAAGTCGTCGGGCACAGTGTGCTCAGGGTGCTGATCCCAGCGGTAGAACAGATATCCGCTGTAGGGCACTGATTCGCGCACCGCCCCGCCGAGCAGGTCGCACACGCGTAGGTCGGTCGCCTTGCCCTGCGCGTCGTAGCAGGCGACTTCGAACGCGGCGTAAGCCTGTGCGACCGTCTTGGCCCGCGAGGCCCGGCCGATCAACTCGGTCGGGCTCCCCTCACGCACCGCGCCGAGTGCGACGGCGATCCGCCGCTTCAGCTCGTTGAGATCGAAGATCTCGACGCCGACGAGCGCGGGCGCCGCTGCCCGCAGATTCGCCAGCGTCGGATCGTCACCGTAGGTCTCGCCGAGGCCCGACAATCCCGCGTCGGTATCGAGTTCGATCACCGCCCGCAGCTGGTAGGGCTCGTGCACCCCCGAGGCGTTCAGCAGCGGTGCGTCGAGAACCGCGATCGGCGTGACGGAGACGTGGGTGATCTTCGGGCTGCCCATGCTTCCACCATAGTTCGCCGCCGCACGGTCGTTCGGACGTCTGGGACTTCAGCGGTTAGCCACAACCGTGGAACCACTCGACGGTCTCTGGCTGGCTGACCGCCTGCGGCGGCTTGGGCTTGTCGTATCCCGGCATGCTCTTCACGGTCACGGAGGCGGGAATCGGTACCGGGTCGGAGGCGGGGGTCGGAATCGGCGTGTCGGCGCTCGCCCCGGACGCGCCAAAGACGATCCGCTCAGCGGACCGGATGACCGGCTTCGCGCAGCGCGCCTTTGACTTCGCCGATGGATAGATCGCCGAAGTGGAAGACGGATGCGGCCAGCACCGCATCGGCTCCAGCGGCGACCGCCGGGGCGAAGTCGGCGAGCTTGCCCGCGCCGCCGGAGGCGATCACCGGGATGGTCACCTCTGCACGCACGGCACGGATCAGCTCCAGGTCGTAGCCGTCTTTGGTGCCGTCCGCATCCATCGAGTTGAGCAGGACTTCTCCCGCGCCGAGTTCGGCGGCGCGGCGTGCCCAGCCGATCGCGTCGATGGCGGTGGATCGGCGGCCGCCGTGCGTGGTTACTTCGAAGCCTGAATCGGTTTCCACGCCATCCGGGCAGCGGCGCGCGTCTACCGACAGCACCAGGACCTGGCTGCCGAACCGGTCGGCGATCGCGGAGATCAGCTCGGGGCGGGCGATCGCTGCGGTGTTCACGCCGACCTTGTCCGCGCCCGCGCGCAGGAGCCGGTCGACGTCTTCGACGGTGCGCACTCCCCCACCGACGGTCAGCGGGATGAAGACTTGCTCGGCGGTGCGGCGTACGACGTCGTACATCGTCTCGCGGGCGCCGGAGGATGCGGTGATGTCGAGGAACGTCAGCTCGTCGGCACCGGCCGCGTCGTACGCCGCAGCGAGTTCGACGGGGTCGCCGGCGTCGCGCAGGTTCGCGAAGTTGACGCCCTTCACCACGCGGCCGGCGTCCACGTCGAGGCAGGGGATCACACGTACGGCGAGACTCATCGGCGTGCCTCACCTGGGCCGTCGCGGTACGCGTCGATTTCGACCTCGACGAGCATCTGAGGGTCGATCAGTTTGGAGACCACGACCATCGTCGCGGCGGGGCGTACCGCGTCGAACACTTCCTTATGCGCGCGTCCGACTTCTGCCATGTCGCGCGGGTGCACTACGTACATGCGGGTGCGTACAACGTCCGAGCGCGCGAATCCGGCTTCTGACAGTGCCTTAATGGCCACGTTGAACGCGGTAAGCGCCTGGTTGTACGGATCGCCCTCGTGGTTGATGATCCCGTCTATCAGGGCGGTGCTGCCCGAGACGTAGGCGTTCGGTCCGGCGACGACCAGGCGCGAGTAGCCGAACATCTCCTCGAAGGGACCGCCCGAAGGGTACCTGCCGGGGATGTTCATCGGGGCACCGCTGGTCATCCGGACACCGCCTCCAGGGCTTGTTCGAGGGTGAACGCGCCCGAATACAGGGCCTTGCCCACGATAACGCCCTCGACGCCGAGCGGAACCAGGCTTTGCAGGGCTTTGAGATCAGCGAGCGCCGAAACGCCGCCTGAGGCGACGACCGGTCTTTCGGTCGCGGCGCACACGAGGCGGTAGAGCTCGACGTTCGGGCCCTGCAGCATGCCGTCCTTGTTCACGTCGGTGACGACGTAGCGCGCGCAGCCCTCGCGGTCCAGCCGTTCGAGGGTTTCGAAGAGCTCGCCGCCGTCACTCGTCCAGCCCCGGCCGCGCAGCCGCCAGGCGCCGTTCTCGAGCCGGGTGTCCAGGCCGACGGCGATGCGGTCGCCGTGCTCGGCGATGACCTTGGCGACCCACGAGGGCTGCTCCATCGCGGCGGTGCCGAGGTTGACGCGCGTGCAGCCGGTGGCGAGTGCGGCGTGTAGTGAGTCGTCGTCGCGGATGCCGCCGGAGAGTTCGACCTTCATGGCGAGTTGATCGATCACGCTCGCCAGCAGTTCGCGGTTGTCGCCGCGGCCGAACGCGGCGTCGAGGTCGACCAGGTGCACCCACTCGGCCCCGGCGCTTTGCCAAGCCAGTGCGGCGGCCAGCGGCTCGCCGTATCCGGTCGCGGTCCCGGCCTCGCCCTGGACCAATCGGACCGCCTGGCCGCCCTCCACGTCCACGGCGGGCAGGAGTTCGAGCTTGGGCATGCGGGCCGTCCTTATCCGAGTCCTAGTCCGAGTCAGTGCGAAGGTCAGATGATCATTCCGTCAGAGGGTGGATACCCAGTTGGCGAGCAGCGCGGCGCCGGCGTCGCCCGATTTCTCCGGATGGAACTGGGTGGCCCACAGTGGGCCGTTCTCGACGGCGGCGACGAACGGCCGCTTTCCGTAATCGCACCAGGCGACCTTCGGGGTGGCCATCGGGCCGGTGTCGTTGAGATGCCAGTCCTGCACGGCATAGGAGTGTACGAAGTAGAAGCGCACGTCATCGGACAGTCCGGCGAACATGCGGCTGTCCTCGGGCACGTTCAGCCGGTTCCAGCCCATGTGCGGCACAACCGGGGCCTCGATGCGCTCGACGGTGCCCGGCCACTCGGCGCAGCCTTCGGTCTCCACGCCGTGCTCGATCCCGCGCGCGAACAGGATCTGCATCCCGACGCACACCCCGAGCACCGGCCGCCCTCCGGCCAGTCGTCGGCCGATGATCCGCTCGCCGCGTACCGACCGCAGTCCGTCCATGCAGGCCGCGTACGCGCCGACGCCAGGGACGAGCAGGCCGTCCGACTCGAGCGCGGTGGCGAAGTCGGACGTGACGGTCACCTCGGTGCCCTGTCGCGCCACGGCGCGCTCGGCGGACCGGATGTTGCCGGAGCCGTAGTCGAGGATCGCGACGCGCTTCAATGAATTGCCCGTCTACTTCCAGCGCAGCACGCCGGCGGCGATCGCCAGCGCGGCGCAGACGCCGAGGATCCCGGTGAGCACCTTCGGCAGGCCCTGCTTGGCGAAGGAGATCACGCCGCCGATCAGGAACAGGCCGAGGAAGATGAGGAGCGCGGCCGCGTAGCTACTGGTCACAGGACACCCTTCGTGCTCGGCACGCCGACGACGCGCGGGTCGTGCGCGCAGGCGTCGCGCAGCGCCCGGGCGACCGCCTTGAACTGGGCCTCGACGATGTGGTGGGCGTTGCGGCCGTACGGGACGTCGACGTGCAGGCAGATCTGCGCCTGCGCGACGAAGGATTCGAAGATGTGCCGGGTGAGCGTGGTGTCATACGAGCCGATCATCGGAGCGATTCGCTCCGGCTCGTGGTGCACGAGGTACGGCCGGCCGGACAGGTCGACGATCGCGTGCGCGGCGGCCTCGTCGAGCGGCACCCAGCAGTCGGCGAAGCGGCAGATGCCGGCCTTGTCGCCCAGCGCCTCGCGGAACGCGGTGCCGAGCGCGATCGCGCTGTCTTCGACCGTGTGGTGCGAGTCGACGTGCAGGTCGCCGGTGGTCTTGACGGTCAGGTCGAACAGGCCGTGCTTGCCGAGCTGCGCGAGCATATGGTCGTAGAAACCGATGCCGGTCTCCACGTCCACCCGGCCGGTGCCGTCGAGGTCGATCTCGACCAGGACGGTCGACTCCTTGGTGGAGCGCTCGACCCGGCCCACGCGGTGACCTGAGCCAACACCGTGAACTGCGCCAACACCCTGGGGCTGGCTCACGTCGCTCACACGATCTCCTTCAATGCGTCGAGGAACGCGCCGGTCTCTTCCGGCGTCCCGGCGGTAACGCGCAGCATCCCCGGCAGGCCGACGTCGCGTACCAGCACGCCCCGGTCCAGCAACTCCTGCCAGACCACCTTTGCGTCGGCCAGCGGTTCCCCGTAGCGGCTGACGCCGAAAGCCACGAAGTTGGCGTCAGACGGCACGACCGGCAGACCGAGCGCGTTCAGTTCATCCACGATCCGGTCGCGCTGCGCTTTGACAGCGTCCACAGTACCCAGCAGCGCATCGACGTGAGCCAGCGCGGTACGCGCAGCCGCCTGCGTAAGCGCGGAGAGGTGGTAGGGCAGCCGGACCAGCAGTAACGCATCGATCACTGCGGGATCGGCAGCGAGGTACCCAACGCGCGCCCCGGCCATCGCGAAGGCCTTGGACATCGTGCGCGTGACGATAAGCCGCGGCCTGCCGGGTAGCAGCGTGAGCGCGGAGGCAGTGCCCGGACGGAAGAACTCGGCGTATGCCTCGTCGATCACAACCATGCCCGGCGCCGCGTCCACGATCGCCTCGACCAGCTCCATCGGCGCGGAGTTGGCGGTCGGGTTGTTCGGCGACGTCAGGAAGACCACGTCGGGCTGGTGCCGCTGGATCGCGGCGACCGCCTTTGCCGGGTCGAGGGTGAAGTCCGGCTCGCGCGGCTCGGCGATCCAGGTAGTGCCGGTGGCCAGCGAGATGAGCCGGTGCATCGTGTAGGAGGGCTCGAACCCGAGCGCCGAGCGGCCGGCCCCGGCGAAGCACTGCAGGATCTGCTGAATGACCTCGTTCGAACCGTTCGCGGCCCACAGCTGACGTCCGGTCAGGCCGTGGCCGAGGTACTGCGCGAGATCCTTGCGCAGCTCGACAGCGTCCCGGTCGGGGTAGCGGTTCAGCGTGGCGGCAGCGGTGGCGACCGCGTCGCGCAGGTCGGCTATGAGCTCGGGCGGCGGCGGGTACGGGTTCTCGTTCGTGTTCAGCAGCACCGGGACGTCGAGCTGCGGCGCGCCGTAAGGCGTCAGCGCGCGCAGATCGTCGCGTATCGGCAGGTCCTGCCAGGAGACGGGACCGCCGTCCTGAGTCGTCGTCACTGCTGCGTCTCCTGCGGCCGGTTCTCCGGTGGACTGTCGGCGAATTCGGGATACTTCGCGCTCAAATCGTCATCGCCGACGGTCGCGTCTTCGTCGGGCTCGGCCTTCGCCTCGGCTCCTTGCGGGAACCGGATCGTGACGGCTTCGCCGTGCGCGGGCAGGTCCTCGGCGTTGGCCAGCGCAACGACGTGGTGCGCGACCTCGGCGAGCGCGGAATCGGTGTACTCGACGATGTGCACGCCCTTGAGGAAGGACTGCACCGACAGGCCCGAAGAGTGGCAGGCGCAGCCACCAGTCGGCAGCACGTGGTTGAGCAGGTTCGTGATCACGAACCCGGCGAACACGACCGGGTTGTCCGCCCCGGCCGCGCCGGTGAACGGGCTGCGATACCCGGCCAGCAGTACCGGCGCCAGGACCCGGACCTCCTCGCACACGACCCGGACGTACATCCGCCGCTCGGTCAGGTCGCACCCGTCGATCCGCACAGGGAACCCGGACGTGCA
>CAVQPP010000481.1:0-6719 GCA_963714445.1 uncultured Actinomycetota bacterium | reverse complement strand
CTGCCCTTCCAGCATTGCCGGTACGTCACGATCAGCCAGTTATCCAACGCCGTTTCCAGCGCGGCCACATCTTCCCTGCTGCTCGACGGTGGCGCAGGCGTCGGCCTCGGCCTCTCGGACCGGCGGGAGCGGCGCGGGAACTGGCGCTGGCGCGGGCTTCGGCGGCGCCGGCGAGGGTTTCGGCGCCGTTGCCGTCGAGGCGGCGACGATTGCCTGCGCGGCGCAGCGCCCGCACCGGCGCGTTCTCGGCCTCGAATGTGTCTCGCGCACGCCGCGCATGGTCAGCGCGGCCAGGTTCTCGTTCATCAGATCCCCGTCCGGGTCGTCACCGGGTTAGTTGTCGCTGGGTTAGCTGTCGCTGGGTTAGCTGTCGTCGGGCCCGCGGAAGCGTTGCGCAGCGTGGCAGGGGCGGGCAGGCCCAGCGCCGCGATCTTGTAGGCGACGATCGGCGTGTCACGGCCCTTGACCAGCTGCGCGGGGAGCGCGGCGCTGCTGACCGGCACGGTCAGGGCGGCCGTCGTGGCCTGGGAGAGAACAGTCTCGCCCGCCGCGGCGAGCTGCTGCAGTCGCTGGGAGAGCGCATCCCGATCTTCCAGATGCATGTGGCGGAGGGCAACGGAGCGGTCGGCTTCACCGAGAGCAAGTCGTCGTCGCACTCGATCTCGGCATCGCTCAACCTCAACATCTTCGACCACGCGAACAAATCCGGGACGGCGCAGACCTCGTCGCCGTCGTGGTCGTACTCCAAGACCTTCGGCGACAAGTCGTCCAGCCACAGCTACCGGCTCACCCCGACCTCCGGCCGCCTGACCCAGATGACGAGCGACTACCTCCACAACCACTCCGACATGCTGTGGCGGATCTCAGTGGTCGTGCGCAAGGAGAACATGGTCCTCAACGGGACACCGCGCTCCGCCCACTCCCTGGTCGACGTGACCAGGGGCATCAGCTTCCTGCGGCAGGCCGACCCGGTGACCGACCCGCGCCGCGAGGGCGGCACGCTGCACTTCCCGGACCCGCCGCCGAACACCGTGCCGATGCTGCGCACCAACCAGGCCCACGACCCGGACGGGCCAGGGCCGCTCACCCCGCACCACAGCGAGGACTCCGGCGCGTACGTGGTGCCGACGATGCCGGCCACACCGCGCGGCGACGTGCACGTCCCGAAGGTTCCGCTGCTGCCCGGCCCGGCGGTCTCCGAGCGGATCATGGCTCCCGGCCCCAACCACCACCCGGGCGACCCGCTGCCCGTCCTGGAAGTCAGCGGCGAGGGCAACCCGGTGCTTGACGCGGTCCAGCGCCTGTTGCAGGAAAACGCCCCGGGCATGCTCGACGGGCACTGGACGGTGCAGGAGGCGCGCGGCGGCCAGCAGTTGCCCGCCGCCGGCCCCGAACCCGCGCCGGTGCGCCGCGTGTCGGCGAAGCTGAGCAACCTGCTCAACATGGGCTCGATGGAGGCCCTGGTCGATCTCATGCTCGGCCCCGGCCTGATCCTCACCGGCACCCGGTCCCTGCCGCTGGTCAACGAACGGGTGCAGATCCTGCTGCGCGCCACGCGCGACCCGAACAACCGCGGGTACGCCTTCCTCGAACACGTCGACAGCGCGAACGTGTCAAAGTACGTGTTCCGGCTCAACGCTCTGGCAGAGTCGTCGTCGAAGCCGTCCACGCATTCCGCGACGGCGTCCGGCGGGCCGGTCGTGCGGGACGCCCCGGTGAACGAGGGCAGGTTCGGTAACGCCTCGGCCGGCGGCAGCGTGCAGACATCGACCACGGTCTCGAACGGCCACTCGGTGATGAAGACCGACGCGGCGCGGGACACCTTCTTCACTCCCGGTCCCGCGGACCGGTACGCCGGCGAACTGAACATCAACGTGTCCGTGACGAAGACGATCATGCCGTCGCGGCTGACCAACTCGATCCTCCTCACCCTGCCGAGCAAGATCGCCGGGCTGGTGCAGGACACCGGCAACCGCGACGTGCAGCGGCCGAGCATCGACGTGCCGATGGTCGAGCGGGTGCTGATTCCCTCCGAGCTGCTCAAGGACGGCAACAACATCGTGCCGCCCACGGCGCCGGATGACGTGGCGGTCCGCGAGGTTCCGAGCGGCTCGACCGCCGAGAGTCTCGACCTGCCGCCCTTCGCCATCACCAAGGACGACCTGCTGCACCACGACGTGGTCAACTTCGGCTTCGACCACGCGAAAGTCAGGGTGCTGTTCGACGAGGCGCTGCGGCGCTTCAGCGGCGGGGGCAGTTTCGCCGTCGCCCGGCTGGTCGAGGCCGGCACCCGCGCCCAGGACGCGATGCACTACCTGATCTCGCAACCGATGCTCACCCGGCAACTGGAGTTCATGCTCACCGAGGCCGGGCTGAAGTCGCCGGGGCTGGTGCGCGAAGGCGGCCCCATCACGGACACCTCGGGGCACCTGACGATGAAGGTGGAACTGGCGAACCCGCACGTGCGCGGCTACGCCACCTCCTGGAACGAGGCGGTGGACTACCGCTTCAAGGAGTTCAACCGCAACGCGTCCAAGTCGAGCAGCCAGACGCTGAACATCAACGCCGGCAGCCAGGAGAATTCCGGCAGCCTGGCCCCCGACCTGCCGCCGAACTCGCACGCCCACCAGACACCTGGCGACTCGATCAATGTCTCGATGGGCCGCAACGTGCAGAACCGCGGCTTCGCGGTGCTCAAGACGATGCCGGTGTTCCTCGCGTCGCACCAGCAGGTGCCCTGGCTGCGGGTGTCCGCGGACGCGATCTTCCACTTCACCATCGACGCGCGCAATACCAGGGACCTGATCGACCTGCCCGGCGGCACGGTCACCATCGCGTTCAAAGTGGACAACGCGCTGGAACTCGGCATCGCACCGGAGACCGCGCTCCAGCACGGCCTGATCCACCCGCACGGCCTGACCATCCCGTCCGGCGTTTTCGCCGCCGCGCACGGCGCGCTCGACACGCACGGCGTCCCGAACGACACGGTGGAAATCCTGCGCGCGGCGTACCTGCGCCCACCGAACGACAACCACTTCTTCGTACACGCGAACCTGAACGCGGACGGCCACTTCATCGTCGGCAACCAGGCCCTGACCCCGGCCGAGTTCCACCAACAGGTACTCGCCCGGCACAACCTGGACGGACGAACCCTGGTCATGGTCACCGAAGGCGGCGACACAGCGCCGCCTGGCGGCATGTCGGCCGCGGAGCACCTGGCCGGCATCACCGGCCGTCCCGTGCTCGCGACCACGGGCAGGCTGCAAACCACCCGCGACGGCGCGATCCATGCCCACACCGGCCCGGACGGCACGCGTGGCGCGATACTTCCCTCCGGCAATCCGGCGAACTGGACACTGCTGACGCCGCACAGGCTGTCGCCACTCCACGAGCCGACCGTGCAGCGGACGAACCATGGCGGCGTCCTCGATCACGCGCTGTCCACCATCGCCGCGCGCCCCGCCGCCGGCCCGCAGCCCACGCACGGCGGCCCGGACACGTCGCACGGAGGCTCACAACAACCGCCGGAGGGTGGCGGGAGCTCGTCCCAACGGACTGGCCCATTCCAGCCGTCTAGTTCATCCCAGCCCAGTCGATCCCAGCAGTCTGATACAACGACGCATCGCCAGCCGCGCGGAACGCAGTCGCAATCGCAGCCGCAGTCGGACTCGGCCGGCAAGGGCAAGGGCACGGCGCCCGAGCCGAGTCGAGGCGATCCGGGCGACGCGCACGCGCCGGCGGATCACCTTCCCCCTGACGCCTTCGATGTCACCGTCGCCCACGAGAATTTCACTAGCGCGCAAATCGCGGTGCGCAACGCCGAACGTGCGATAGACACTCTCGACGCCAGGACCCCGGGGCAGCAAGGCTCGTCGGACGGCATCCACATCGCAGCGCACCGGGCCCTTGGCCGCGCTCTAGAACGCCTCGCAACCGCGCGGACCGCGTACGAAGACCTACAGGCCCGCTACGACGCCGCGCACACGCCGACGTCCGCGCCTAGTCCTACGCCTCCATCACGCCTCGCATCGAGAAGCACGCCGCACCTCCCCACTGGCGGTGAGTGGCACACGATGTCGCCGCTGCCGCGCAACGGGAGAGAGTCCGGCGTGCACGCGGAGTCGACCACGTACACCGTCAGCGACACCGGATGGATCATCCTGTCCGACAACACGTGGCTTCGGCCGGATGGCTGGCAACGGAGTGGCAACGAGTTCGTACAGACCGCCACATCCGCCGTCAATGGCAGGTCCACCACGTACACCATGGACGGCAGCGGCAACATCCATCCCGGAGAGGCGCGGTCGGAAGACTCGAGCGCAGTGAATGTCACGGTCACCGCGGACATGTTCGGTCTCCACGTCCGACCAACCAGCGGCGTCGACGTGACGTACATCCCGCTGATGAACCACGCGTCGCACGACTCGGACGTACCCGCACCGGCGCCATGACGCCTCAAGCAATCGATAGGGCAGTAATAGATGATTCGGCGGGCCTTTCCCGTTCCCAAGCGGTCGCAGCGATTTGACGCCCCGCGTAATCTGCATTCGCATACAGATACGGCGAGTCCAGAAACGACGAGTCCAGAAACGGTGAGGGGGAGCAGCCGCGCGATGGAAGAACCCGACGGCGCCGCCGAGGCCCGATCCCGCATCGCCGCGGCGCACGAGGCCCGCGCCGAGAGTTTGTCGCTCGCCGACTTGGGCCTGTCCGACTTGGGCCGGTCCCGGCTGCCGCCCGAGCTGGCGAACCTCGGCGCTCTCAAAACGCTGGACCTGTCCGGAAACGCGCTGCGTACGCTCCCCGATTGGTTCGCGAATCTCGCCGCGCTTCGAAGCCTCGACTTATCCGGCAACGCCTTCGAGGAATTGCCCAAGAGCCTCGCCGCGCTCGTCTCCCTGGAAACGCTATTGCTCCGCGGCAATCGGCTGGTCACCGCGCCACCCTGGCTGTCGGGTCTCAGGAGGCTGAGCCGTCTCGACCTGGCGGACAATCGGCTCGTCGAGCTGCCCGCGTCGCTCGCCGGCCTCTGCGCTCTCACCCGGCTCGACGTACGCGGAAACAGGCATCTGATCCTGCCACCCCCGGACGTCGTCGCGCAGGGGACGGAGGCGGTGCTGGGCTATCTGCTCGGACTCGACGGCGGCAACGTCCCATGGGAGCCACCGGTCGGCCCGGCGTCGTTCCCGGCGCCCGATCCGGCATCGCGGGGAATCGTGGCCTCCCCAGCCGGGGTGGTCGCAGACGGCCGGTCCGCCGGTCTGCGGATCGCGGGCTTCCGCGTCGGCGCGGTCGCAGTGGCCGCCGCCGTGCTGTTCGGCACTGCCACGGCCGTCGTCGTCGCCGGCGACGCGGGCAGCGGGAAGGAACACAAGGCGGGGGCGGCCGCCGACGGAATCGGCGCTGCGACGGCGATTCCGCACGCGGCCGCCGTACCCTCGATTTTCTCGACGCGCGCGGTCTCGTCGCGCGCGACGCCGACGTCATCGAAGCCTGCGTCGTCGGCCAGTGCCTCCCCGACGTCCACCTCCGCAGCCCCGAGCGCCACCGCTAGCGCCCCCGCCACCGTCCCCCTCCCACCGCCGCCGCCAGCGCCACCGGCGCCGCCCGCCACCTCGGCCGCACCGCCGCCGCAGCAACCGTTGTACGTCACCGCGCCGCCGAACGTGGACCTCGCGCAGGGGCGCCCGGCCCAGGCCACGAGCGTCCAGCAGAACTACGTCCCCGGCAACGCGGTCGACGGCGACGTGAATTCGTACTGGGAGAGTGCGGATTCATCCGGCTTCCCGCAGGTGTTCGCGGTCGATCTCGGATCGGTCACCACAGTCGGCCGACTCGAATTCGACCTGCCTCGTTACCCGTGGAGCTGGAACCAGCGGACCCAGACGATCGCGGTCCAAGGCGCCGGAGACGATGGCGCGTTCACCACGATCGTCGGCTTACGCGGCTACGCCTTCGATGTCCGGACCGGCGATTCGACCGGCGTCTCCTTCAGCCCGGTGCACATCCGCTACCTGCGCCTCGTCTTCACCGCGAACAACGGCTGGCCGGCGGCGCAGCTGTCCGAGCTGAAGGCCTTCTCGTGACGATGGAACGGAGGCCGTGATGACTTCGGTCGACATCAAAGGCATGGTCCAAGCGCAGCAGGACTTCCAGCAGGCGCTCGACCAGATCAACACCATCTACTCCTCGATGGACGAGGAACGCGACACCCTGGCCGCCAACTGGGCCGGCGAGGCGGCGTCGGCGTTCGGGCAGGCATTGGGCAACTGGATCGACGACCTCTACGCCATCCAGCAGGAGCTCATCATCATGACCGAGACCCTGTCGATCCACACCGGGATCTACGCCGACGCCACGGAGACTTCGACACAGGCGGCCAACGCGTTCCAACAGGGTCTGCCAGGGCTCGAAGGTCTGCCGGTTCCCGGCGAGCCGCAGCCGCAGCCGAGCGACCGCCTGGCAGCGCAGCCGGTGCACATGACCGCGCGTTTGGCGGCGACGCGACGGGAGTTTTTCACGCTCACCCGGGAGACTCCCGCCGTACGCGTCGTACCGGAGACACCACGGGAGTTCATCGCGGCCACCCCAGAGATTCCCGCCATTCCCGCTACCTCGCCGGATTCCTGAGGCCGGCTCGGCCTACGGCATCCGCCACTGCTGATTTCCTTGGCCGCTGTTGCAATCCCAGATCTGTACCTGCTTGCCCGGGGCGTTGT
>CAVQPP010000480.1:0-6511 GCA_963714445.1 uncultured Actinomycetota bacterium | reverse complement strand
AGGTACCGCTGATCAGCGATCACCAACGCGTCATCGTGCCGCCCCAGAAGGAGCCGGAGCTGCTCGTCGCCGAGCCGGTAGTTCAGCGGGACGAACGGGACGCCCCGCCTCGCACTCGCGAAGAATGCCGTGACGAAGCCCGGTCCGCTCTGCCCCACGAACACGACCGCCTCGGCACCCGCGGGCACGACCGCCTGGCCGACCGTGGCCATCGCGTTCAACCGCCGATAGCTGATGCCGCCCACCGCCGACCCGACAGCCGTGCGGTCCGGGTGACCACTGGCGGCCATGTCCAAGATCGTGGCGACGTTCATGTCCCTCCAAGCGCACGCGGGACGGGAACCGCCCCTCAATCTTCATAGTAGTTACTATGTCAACAGCCTCGTGCATCTTGACTGCGATCCGAAGCGTGCAATAGTAACTACTATGCCAGAACGCCTGATCTCCGCGGACTCGCACGTGAAGATGACTCACGAGCAGGTCAGGAATTACCTCCCGGCCGGCCTTCAAGCCGCATACGACGAAGCGGCCGGCGCGTACGAAGCCACCATGCGGCGCGGCGCCGGGGCGGCGAACCGTGCCGGGGCGACGCTGCAGAAGGAGGAGCGGATCGCGGCGGCCAACGCCGTGTTCAGCCGGCCGTCCTACTGGGATCCGGTCGAGCGCCTGAAGGACATGGATGCCGACGGCGTCGAGGTCGAGGTGCTCTACAGCGAGGTGAGCGCCTTCCGCTACCTAGCAACGTCAAGGACGGTGTCGCCGAGGCCGTCCCAGGCGTTCAACACGGCGCTGCACGACTTCGCCCAGACGGACCCGGAGCGCCTGATCGTCTCGTACCAGATCCCGATCCACGACATCGGCCTCGCGGTCGCCGAGGTGAAGCGCGTGGTCGCGCTGGGCGCCAAGTCGCTACAGCTACCGGTCTTCCCGAACGAGCTGGGCCAGCCCGACTACTACGACAACCGCTACGACCCTCTCTTCTCGCTCATCGAGGAGATCGGGCTGCCGATCTGCTGCCACATCGGGCTCAACACCACGCTGAGCGAACTCGCGCAGCGGGACCCGACGCCGAACAAGGGCATCATGGTCCCGGTCACACCCCTGATGACCGCCGAGGCGTTCGGCATGTGGATCATGGGTGGAGTCCTGGAACGCTTCCCGCGAGCTCAAAGTCGTCTTCGTCGAGCCCGGCGTCGCATGGGTCGCCTGGTGGCTGGATGCGGTGGACGACATGAGCAAGCGCCAGGGTTACAAATTCCCGGCGATCACCGAGTTGCCCAGCCACTACTTCCACCGCAACATCTTCCTGACCTTCATCGACGAGAGCCTGGGCCTGCACCGGATGCGGGACGTGATCGGCGTCGAGAACATCATGTGGTCGACCGACTCCCCGCACCCGGTGACGAGCTGGCCGAACTCGCGCAAGATCGTCGAGGAGCAGTTCACCGGCATCCCCGCCGACGAGCGCGCGCTCATGCTCTCGGGCAACGCCATCCCGGGTCTGGAACCTGTAACGCTCACCTGTAACGCTCAGGAGCCGCCGGTACCCAGTTCCTGCTCGATCAACATGCTCAGCGCCCGGGCCAGCATCCTGCGGTCGGCCAGGTACTCACGCCGTGGCCCCGGCGTGTAGGGCGGAATCGTGCCGAGCAGGTTGTGGCTGATCGACAGGCCGCGCAGGGTATGGAAAAGCAGATTGACCAGGTCGTGCCGCCCGCGGGTACCCGTCTCACCGATGACCTCGGCGGCCAGCCGCCTCAACTCCGGATTCGCCGACTCGCCGATCGCGGTGAGGGTCTGCCTGGCCTGCTCCGACGTCCGCGGGTCATGACCGAGATTGACCAGCACCTGTGTGAAAGCCAGATAGTCCGGGGAGCCGTAGTATTCGGCCAGGACGTCGAAGAACTGTTCGATCCGCTCGGTCAAGCTCTGCCCGGTGATGTCAGCGGCACTCAACGTTTCGGCGAGTCGGCGGCTTCCCTCCCGGAGCACCGCCAGCATCAGCGCTTCGCGCGTGCCGAAGTGGTATTGGATGACTCCCCAGGTGACTCCGGCACGTTCGGCGATCGCGTTGGAACTCGCCCGGTAGAAACCCTGCTCCAGAATGCACTTGATAGCGGCCTCGATCACCGACTGCCGGGTCCCGGCGCCACCCTTGCCGTCCGTGCCGTCCCTGCCCTCGGCGGACGCGTCTGCCGCTCGGCCCGGACGCCGCGCGTCCTTGGCCGCCCGAGCAACTCCGGATGCTCTCTGCGCGCACATTGACATGCATCTTATCGGCCGCCGGAGACGGTCAGGACTGCCGAACCGCCTCAGACAACGAGAACATACACAAGGGAACAAGTCCAAACATTCCGGACGCAGCGATCAGAGTGCGAACAGAGCGCAATGAGTCACTGGGGCGAAGACCATCACATAACCTGAATTAGCCTTCTAATACAGCATATGGCCGAATCCTGTTGGCTCCGGCCATATCTGACGGCGAGTCGGCCCGTAAGCCGGGTTCTGTTCGCGCGCTGCGGACAGCGTGCGAGGCGACCATCCATCTAGGGCGTGCGTTGCCGCACGCCTCGAGCGGTCTACCCGCGAGCATCGGGCGGGCCGCCCTCTAGCGCTCGCGCGGGGCGGTTGCTTTCGCGTCTGCCCCTTCTCGACCTTGCTCCGGGTGGGGTTTACCTAGCCGCCCGGGTCACCCCGGGCGCTGGTGGGCTCTTACCCCGCCGTTTCACCCTTACCGCGCTGTCCGGGGACGGCGCGGCGGTCTGTTTTCTGTGGCACTTTCCCGCGGGTCACCCCGGGTTGGTGTTGCCAACCACCCTGCCCTGTGGAGCCCGGACTTTCCTCGGACGCGGCTTTGCCGGCCGTGCCCGCGGTCGCCCGACCGGCTCGCCGCATGGTCATTCTACTGGGGACGGAGCCGGTCGAGCGCAAGCTGGGCGAGTAGCGCGGCGCCGTCGGGCAGGACGCTGTCGTCGAACGCCGCGTCGGGGGCGTGGTTGAACGGCGCGGTGGCCGGGTCGCGGCCGTCGATGGCCGCGCCTAGGAAGAGCATCGCGCCGGGCACGCGCTCGAGGATGCGGGAGAAGTCTTCGGCACCGGGGTGGGGCTGCGGCATGGTGATGAAACGCTCCTCGCCGAAGTGCTCGGCGATCGTTGCGTGGACCGTCTCGAAGGCGTCTGGGTTGTTGACGGTGGCCGGGTACACGCTGTGGAACGTTGCCTCGACGTCGAGGCCGTGAGCTGCGGCGATGCCTTCGATGGTCGTCAGGAGGACGGATTGGGCCCGGTCGAGCGTGTCGGTGGCGAAGGCTCGGATCGTCGCGTGGAACTCCGCGGTGTCGGGGATGATGTTGCTCTTGGTGCCTGCGTGGATGTAGCCGACGGTGACCACGATCGGGTCGAAGACGTCGAATTTGCGGGTGACGGCCGTCTGTAGTGCGACGATCATTTCGGCGGTAGCGGGGACCGGGTCGTTGGCTAGGTGTGGGGTCGAACCGTGGCCGCCGCTCCCGTGCACGATCACCCTGGCCTCCGCGCACGCCGCCATGAACGTGCCGGGCTTCGTCGCGAAGAAGCCGCGCGGGAGGACGGACGAGACCACATGCAGTGCGTACGCGGCGCTGGGACGCGTGCCGGTCGCGTCTAAGACGCCCTCGGCGATCATGTGGCCGGCGCCGTCGAAGCCCTCCTCGCCGGGCTGGAACATGAAGATGACGTCGCCGTGCAGGGCATCGCGGCGGGTGGCGAGTAGGCGTGCGGCGCCAGTGAGGATCGACGTGTGCAGGTCGTGGCCGCAGGCGTGCATCACGCCATCGGTGCGCGAGACGAAGTCGGACTTGACGGTTTCCTGGAGCGGGAGCGCGTCCATGTCGCCGCGTAGGAGGACTGTCGGTCCGGGGGAGGCTCCGCGTAGGACGGCGGTGACCGAGCCTAGGTTCTTGCCGGTGGAGATCTCTAGGCCTAGTCCGTCGATCGCGGCTAGCACCTTCTCCTGCGTGCGCGGCAGCTCCAGGCCTAGTTCGGGCTCGCGGTGCAGGCTGTGGCGCAGCTCGGTCAGGTCGCCGGCCAGGGCGGCGGCGTCTTCGCGGACGGACATGGGGTGGCGACCTCCGGATGCGGGGGTGGGTGAAAGGCGAAGGAGGGCGTGCGGGGATAGGGAGGTGGCGCGAGGGAGGGGCTCAGGTGCTGGTCGGCGCGGTGGGGATGGTCGGGACCGGCGGCGCGGGCTGGGCGTCTGGGGTGACCGAAGCGGCTGTGGCCGGGGCGAGGGGAGCGGCGTCGGGCGTCTCGGCGGACGGCTTGGGGACGGGCGGGGAGGTGTTGGCTAGCAGTTCGAGCGTTTGGGCGGCGTGTACCGCGCTCTCGATGCTGGGAAGTTCGCCCGCACGAGGGGTTCGTACGACGTCCTGATAGTCGGGGTGCAGCTCGGACCACCGCCTCATGAACGGGCAGAACGGCAGCACGCTCAGACCGTCGGCACGCGCGTCGTCGAAGGCGCGCCGGGCCAGAAGCGAGCCGATGCCGCGTCCTTCCCACTCCGGATCGACTTCGGTGTGTGGCAGCACGACGGTGTCGTGCACCTTCACCCAGGTCGCGTGCCCTAGCCGCTTACCGTCCATATACGCGGCGTAGCGGCCTCCTTCTTCGCGCTCATCCCTGATCTCGATGCCCATAACCCAACGCTAGGCCTGAGTTCGGGGCAAGGCCAGTACCGGATCAGGGCCAGTACAGGACGGCGTTGCGCACGTTCTTCAGCAGGCGACGCGCGGTCAGGCCGGTCGCGATGGCAGAGAGGCCGAAGAAGACCAGCCAGCAGCCGAGCACTACCGCGAGGAAGACCAGGCTGGCACCGGGGAAAAGCATGATGAGCACACCAATGATCATGCTGAACACTCCCCCGGCCACGCCTGGGCCGCGTCCAACCGGCGTGCCGGACGCGTCCACGCGCGCGACGCTGCCAGGCGCCGAACCAAGTGATCGCACCGGCCGCGAACCAGAAGGCCCCTGCGACGAACGCGAACGTCGAGGCGGTGGTGAAGGGGTTGATCAGGCAGACCACGCCGACGGCAGCGGAGAGCACAGCCAACACGAGCGCCACGACGCGTGCGATGGGGTCGACGCCGTGCAGCTGTATCGCCGTGACGAACCGGTAGATACCGGTGAGGAGGAGGTAGAGGCCGAATAGCGCCGTTAACGCACCGACGGTGTGGCCCGGCCAGACGAGCACCAGCACGCCGAGCACGACGGATGCGGCGCCGAAGACGACCGGCACGATCCACGCTTTCGCCCATTTGGACGAAAGCAGACCGGCGAGCCCACCGGAGCCTGGGCCGGAACGCGAATCGCCGGGAACAGGCTGCTCACCTGGTTCCACAATGCGCCCGCTCAGTGGTTCACTCATCCCGGTTCCCTCGTTCCCGCTCGGCGGCGTATATCCATTCTCACACCGCACGCGGGACTAGGCCGTTGCCGGACCGAGTCATGGACCGTGCCATGGACCGTTTTGGCATCCACGGGATGACAGCACGTAAAGTGATCAACCGCCAGCAGCCGTGCGGCTGAAGGGAGCGGCAGTGAGCGGGCACGCAACCGGCGAGCAGCCGGACCCGGGGCTACGTGCGTCGGAGTCGGAGTCGGAAACAGGACCGGGCCCGGGACCGGATCAAGTCAAGGAGACCGAGGCCGGTCTTGTGGCGGAAGCTGGGTCCGCTGCTCAGCAGCGCCGGGAGGCCGACGCTTTCTATCGGGGCGGTAGATAGGAAGGACGACACCGATCCGGTTACGGATAGTTATAGCTTTACGGTTTCGCAGCGCGTACCTGGATCGGGATTGCTGGAGGTCGCCTACGTAGGCAACCAGACGCGTAACATCGCCAACACCAGCGGGTATGGGAGCGACGTGAATCTGGTTCCGGTGGGCGCGATGTTGTCTTCCAAGAACAACGGCGTTGACCCGGCTACTCTGAATGCGAATAACTTCCGACCGTTGTTGGGCTTCTCGGATGTGAACCTGGCGACGAACAACCTGTACGCGAATTACAATTCGATGCAGGTGACTTATTCGCGGACGAAGGGGCGCGCGGTCATTAGTGCGAACTACACCTTCGGCAAGGCGCTGGGGATCGTGAGCTCAACGCTGGATTCGGCGGAATCGCGGCGCGGGCCGCAAGTCCAATAACAGCGTCCGAGGTGTCTTGGGCCAGGTAACTCGATAAAAACGTCCTGGGTGATACATTCCGCCAATCCAGCCATGTTTCCCGCGCTCGTCGGAACGCATGGCGGACATTTCCACAATACGCCTTGCCTCTTCCGCGGCGTTTCTAACACCCTGCAAATCTTGCCCAGGTGGTCTGGCCATCTGCAAAGGACTCGGCTACTTCGACTGCCTGCCGAATCATGTCCTCCCGAAGCAGGTGCCAGATGGTGCGGCAACAAGCGACCGCAAATAGGCGTAGTTTGCGTGGGCTGACCCTCCCCTCGTCGTCCCCACACCAACTGAGGAAGGTTCCTGG
>CAVQPP010000479.1:0-11628 GCA_963714445.1 uncultured Actinomycetota bacterium | reverse complement strand
CAGCGCCGAAGGCCACGATCGGCTGAGCCGGTGGGGCCGCGCCCTCGGCGGCCCGGCGCGCGTACCCGGCGAGCTGTCGGGCCCGGTCAACAACCCGCACAGCTCGATGTCCCGCCGAATCACCAGCACCGCGGTCGCGGCCGCGCTGATCCTGCCTTGGTTCATCCCCACGCTGCCCGGCGTCTTCCAGACCGACAACGGGAACGGCACCGGGACCGGCGGGACGATCAGCATCAACCAGTCCATCGATCTGCGTAAGTCGCTGACGACCACCGACGCGACGCCGTTGCTGAAGTACACGACCACGTCAGGCAACGTGCGCTTGGATTACCTGCAGATGTCCGTGCTCGACAAGTTCGACGGCAACCAGTGGACCAGCGGCTCCCTCCCGGCCAGTCCGCTCGACGCGAACGCGCACCTGACGATCCCCGGCCTGACGAGTTCCGGCATCAAGCAGAACACGATCACCACGCGGTTCACCGTTCTCAACAACTTCGCGTTCAGCGCGGTGCCGGTGCCCTACGCGCCGAGCAACCTCACCGGCATCCTCCAGCCGCTCTATGACCCGAGCACGCTCGAGATCGTGGCAGGGGACTCGACGACGCGGTCGCGCGGCGGCCAACAGTACATAGTGACCAGCACCGAGGTCGTGCCCACATCCGACCAGGTAGCCGCGGCGACCGGGGCGCCCGACACGTCGCTGACTCGCTACCTGACGCTGCCCTCGAACTTCCCAGCCGACGTGAGGGACAAGGCCAAGCAGGTCACCGCAGGCGACACCACGCAGTTCCAGAAGGCGCTGAGCCTGCAGGATTACTTCGTGGCCGACTTCACCTACAGCCTCCAGGTCGCGGCCGGCGACGGGAACAGCGCGATCGAGGCGTTCCTGAAGGACCGCAAGGGCTTCTGCCAGCAGTTCGCCGGGACGATGGCGGCGATGGCCCGCTCGCTGGGCATCCCGGCGGTCGTCGCGGTGGGCTTCACTCCGGGCACCGCGCAGCAGGACGGCTCGTATCAGGTCACCACGCACGACGCGCACGCCTGGCCGATGCTGTACTTCAGCGGGCTCGGCTGGATCCGGTTCGAGCCGACGCCGACGATCCAGAGCTCGAACCGCGGCAGCACGCCGCCGTGGACCCGGCTGAGTACGTCGCCGAACAACCCCTCCGGCGGCGCCAGCGCCTCGCTGTCGAACCCGACCGGGAATCCGAGCGCTTCGGCCAGCAACTGTCCCGCGCAGATCAAGCGCATCTCCGGCGGCTGCGAGGGCAGCGACAGCACCGGCCCGCTGAACACCGTCCGGCCGTTCGCGTCGTGGGGTCCGTTGGGAGTCTTCCCGCGCTGGTTCGAGCACTGGTTCCTGACCGGCAGCGCGGCGCAAATCGGCGGCAAGCTAGCGGTTCTGGTGCTACTCGTCCTAGCTGCAGTGCCCGCGCTCGGCCGTCTCGGCCGACGCCGGAAGCGGCGGATCCTAGTCAAGCAGGCAGAGCGATACCTCCGACGCGCGGCGAGGGGCGAGTTGCCCGAGGAGCCGCCGACCGAAGGACGCTGGCGACGCGACGGCGCGGTGGCGTCCCCGATGGCGACGATCGCGCTCGCCGCGTGGGCCGAACTACGCGAATGCGCCGACGACCTGGGCTACACGTGGGTGGATAGCGACACCCCGCGCCAAGCCGCCTCGCGCCTAACCACGGCCGCACGCATGGACGCAGAAGCCACGGACGCCATCGGGCGCGTAACGACGCTCACGGAGCAGGCGAGATACGCCGAGGAGCAGGAGTACGACGCCCCGACGCTCCGCGCGCTCCCCCGAGACCTGCGCACGCTGCGCGCCGCCCTCGCCGAACACGCAACGCGCGGGAACCGGATCAAGGCAGCGATCCTGCCGTCGTCCTCGCTCAACCGGTTGCGGGAGAGCAGCGAGCGGATGTCAGCCACGATCTACCGAGGCGGTCGCCGCCGCCCTGAATAGGCGGCACCGAGCACGCCAAGTCAGCGCGAACGTTCAGCCGAAATCGACCAAGGATCCGAGATCACTCAAGGATCGGGCTGCGTCAGAACCGAATAGGGTCAGAACCCGTCCCGCTAGAATCCGTCCCGCTCGCGGCGCCGCTGCCAGCGCAACTCCATCCGCTGCCCGAAGGTGCCGGATCGCCGCGTGCGCCGAGGCCGCAGCCGGAACGCCGGCACGATCTGCCCCGGGGCCGGAACCCTGCGCCACGTCGTGAACGCCAGCCAGGCGCACACGATCACCAGCGCCGCGCCGGCCACGTCGATCGCGACCCGCTTGGCCACTATCCCGTAGCCGATCAGCGCGCCGCCCGCGAGCACGCCGACTACGGCGACGGCCACCCTGCGGCGCAGCCTCCGCCGCAGCTTGTCGCCTTGGAGCGCGGACGCGAACTTGGGGTCTTCGGCGTGCAGCGCCCGTTCCATCTGCTCGAGCAGCCGTTGCTCATGCTCGGACAGCGGCACGGGTACCTCCTCGCTTGGTCGTGACGCGGAGTGGAGGGCGGGGCTAAGTTTCGCCACCGACACCTCTCAAAGCAAGGATAGGCACGCCCCCGCGTGTGTGGAACGTCGCCGCACAATTTTCCAGCACGTCTGCCCATCGCTACCGGGCGCTCAGTCGCCGGTCACATGACGTCCCGTCACACTCGGCACTCGCGCCGTCACCGCGTGACTGTGCTGCACGGCACGTCGCGGCTTTGTCAGCCGTCATCCCGACCGGCCAGCAGATGCAGTTGAGTGGCCATCGCCCGGAACTGCGGCAGCCCCGACGCGGCAGCTTCCAGGGCGAGAAGATCGCTGACGCTCGAGGTCGGCCCACTGCCAACCGGCGCGTCGGCGACGGCTGCGGGCACCAGATCGGCGAAGATCCGAACGCCGTGCACGGACCGCACGGTCAGCCCGGCCCGCTCAACCAGCTCGCGCAGCGCCTGCTCACCGAACCGGCGCGGGATCGGGTCGTGCGCGCCGAATCGGCCGTTCGGGTCCCGCAGCGCGGCCAGCGCCTCGGCCGGGTGACCCCCGAGCGCGCGGGCCAGCACGATCGCCGTACGGTTCGCCGCGAGCAGACTGGCAATCCCGCCGGGCCGCAGCAGGTCGCGCACCGCGTGGCAGCCGCCGGCCGGATCGTCCGCGAACTCCAGGACGCCGTGGCACAACACCGCATCGGCCGACTCGCGGTCGAGCACGTCAAGCACCGTGGCCAGGTCCGCCTGCACGGACCGCACCGAGCCGGAGACTCCCGCCTCCGCGGCCCGGCGCTCAAGCGCGGCCAGCGCGTCAGGGCTCGGATCGATGACCGTGACGCGGTGCCCGAGCCGGGCGAGCGCGACGGCGAATCCCCCGGTGCCGCCGCCGACGTCCACAACCTCCAGCGCTACCCCAGTCGCGGCTTCCGGACCGACATCGCCGTGCACGGGATCGCGCTTGATCGTCTCAAGGGCCGAGCGCAGCACATCCCACACGACGGCGGTCCGCACCGAGCTCCTGGGGTTCGTGCGGTCGGTAACCACGGCACAGCCTCGTTTCGATGGCGTCCATCACGCGATGCGTGATCAGGTTAGGCCATCAAGCAGCGCTAGCGCTTCACTCGCCACATCCGCCGCGTCGACCGGTTCGAGCTCGGGATCATCCACGCTGAACGTCCCGATACGCCCAGGTTCGGTACCCGGCCCCTCAAACCGGATCGTCACCCGCCCGACTCCGGCTCCTTGCACCCAACCAGGACCGCGCTCCGTGTGTCGCACGTCCTGTCCAGCTATCCAACGCCGCGCCGAGTGCTCAACCGGCATCGGCCCGAAGAGCGTGACGGCAGGTATCGGCGCTGCCTCCTCGCCATCCGCACCGGTATCGCCATCGGAGTCTGCGTCAGCTGATGCGTCATCACCCAACTCCCCGATCGTCACCCCCGCTTCTGCCTCAGCCTCCGCAGCCCCGATCTCGAGTTCAAGCCGCGCCAACTCAGAGACCAGATCCCCTTGGGCGTAGTCCGCGAGCCCTGACATGCCGACGCCAAGCAGCCGGATCCCAGTCGACGACACCGTGGCGGCCGGTACCGCGTCATCGAGGAGCCTGACCGCCGCCTCGACGATCAGCCGGCCATCGTCCGTAGGCGCGCCAAGAGTCTCCGAACGGGTGACCGTCGTGAAGTCGTGCCCCCGCGCCTTCACAGTCACCGTGCGGCCGGTATGCCCCGACGCACGCAATCTGCGCACCACGCGCTCGGCCAACTCAGTGACGGCGCCGCGCATCGCCACGCGGTCGGCCAGATCGTGCGGATACGTGTCTTCGGCGCTGATCGACTTGGTCGGTCGCTCGGGCTCGACGGTGCGTGCGTCCATGCCCCGCGCCAGCCGAAAGAGCATCCCGCCCCAGGCGACACCGAGCAGGCCGACCAGGTCCGCCTCGGTCAGCACCCTGAGTTCGGCGACGGTGCCGACTCCGATCCGCCGCAGCCGGTCTGCAGTCGCCGGCCCGACGCCCCACAACGCGCGCACCGGCAGTGGATCGAGCCAGGCCAGCTCGCCGCCAACCGGGACGATCACGCAGCCGTCGGGCTTCTCGGCGTCAGACGCGACCTTCGCGATCAGCTTCGAGGTTCCAGCGCCGACGGACGCCGTCAGTCCCGTCCGCCGCGTGATGCGCTCTCGCAACCCTTCGGCCACCTCCCGCACCTGCGCCGCGTCTTGTGGTGCGCCGCCGGGCATCGCGGCGAGGTCGACGAAAGCTTCGTCGAGGCTGACCGGCTCGACGAGCGGTGACAGCTCCCGCAGCACGCCCATCACCACCGTGCTGACGGCGTGATACGCAGGGAACCGCGGATAGAGATACGCAGCGTTCGGGCACAGCCTGCGCGCCAGCGCGGTCGGTATCGCCGAACGTACGCCGAATACCCGCGCCTCATAGCTCGCGGTAGAGACGACGCCACGCAGTCCTACGCCACCGACAATGACCGGCTTGCCGCGCAGACTCGGCTTGTGTTGCTGCTCCACCGCCGCGTAGAACGCGTCCATGTCCACATGCAGCACCGACGGCGCTTGCCGCGTCGACGATGGCAGTGGATGGTCCATGCATCCATCGTCGCGCCTGACACTGACAGTGCCTATACAAACAGCGCCTATACAAGCGGGGCTATGCACGCGGTGGCTATCACAGGCAGGGTCGATGCATGCAAGGACCTATGCATTCATGGCCTATTACGTCAGGGTCCTACGCATTGCGACTCGGACACGGAAACGCTGAGGGCCGCGACGGTTTCCCGACGCGGCCCTACTATCCACGTGTCCGCACAGCCGGAGGCTCAATCCGACGTCGTCGCCCGGGCCGTCCTTCGGCTCACGTCCGGTCACGGGCGTTCCCCGCTCAGGGTTGGGAACGCACGCGGCCGGGCGCACCGGCCCCGGCGACTCCGCGCCTAGGCGGAGCACTGATAACGATAGGGTCACAAGGGCATAACCGCCAAGTCCTGTCTGGAAACTGAGCCCTAATTCCCTGGCGCGTCATCGGACGTTTCCGCGTTCACGCAGGTCAGCGTGTCAATCCTGCGGGGATGAGGCCTAGACCACAGTAGGGAAATCCCGCACCGGAAACGGTTCCGGCGAGTGTCGTCAACCGCTCGCCGAAACCGATTCCGCGCGCTGCGGGCGGTCCGCCTCAGCTCAGTCCTGCGAGCCTTGGTCCTGCACTGCCCAGCCCGGCATCGGGAAGCCGGACAGCAGTTCCCTGATCTCCCCGGCGACGCGGTCCAGTTCTCGCGCCGTCTCCGGCTCGGTCAGTGCGTCGATCGAGCCGGCGCGCGCGGCCGCGGCGACCGCCTCGTCGATCCACGCCGCGACTTGGACCATCTCCTTGGTGCCCAGGCCCCGCGTGGTGATCGCGGGCGAGCCGAGGCGCAGGCCGGAGGGGTCGAACGGACGGCGGGTGTCGAACGGCACCGTGTTGAAGTTCAGCTCGATGCCGGCCGCGTCCAGCGCCTTGGCCGCGACCTTGCCGGTCACGCCCTTGTTGGTCAGGTCCATCAGCAGCAGGTGGTTGTCCGTGCCGCCGGAGACCAGGTCGAAGCCGCGCTCCGACAGCCCCTCGCCGAGCGCCTGCGCGTTGGCGACGACGTTGGCCGCGTAGTCCTTGAACGAGGGCTGCGACGCCTCCTTGAGGGCCACCGCGATCGCCGCCGTCGTGTGGTTGTGCGGGCCGCCCTGCAGGCCCGGGAAGACCGCCTTGTCGATCGCCTTGGCGTGCTCCGCGGTGGACAGCAGCATCGCGCCGCGCGGGCCGCGCAGCGTCTTGTGCGTCGTGGTCGAGATGACGTCCGCGTGGCCGACCGGGGAGGGGTGCGCGCCGCCCGCGATCAGGCCGGCGATGTGCGCCATGTCGGCCAGCAGGATCGCGCCGACCTCGCGGGCGATCTCGGCGAAGGCGGCGAACTCGATGGTGCGCGGGATAGCCGTGCCGCCGCAGATGATCATCTTGGGTCGCTCACGCAGCGCGATCTCGCGTACGTCGTTCATGTCGACGCGGCCGGTCTCCCGCCGCACGCCGTAATGCACCGGCTTGAACCACTTGCCGGTGATCGAGACCGGGGAGCCGTGCGTCAGGTGACCGCCCATCGGCAGGTCCATCGACAGGATGGTGTCGCCGGGGGTCAGGAACGCGAGGTAGACCGCGAGGTTCGCCGGCGAGCCCGAGTAGGGCTGGACGTTGGCGTGCTCGGCGCCGAACAGTGCCTTTGCGCGCTCGGCCGCGATCGTCTCGATCGGGTCGACGATCTGCTGGCCCTCGTAGTAGCGCTTCCCCGCGTAGCCCTCGGAGTACTTGTTGGTCAGCACGGTGCCGGTGGCCTCGAGGACCGCCGTGGAGACGTAGTTCTCGGAGGGGATCAGCCGGATCTTCTCGAACTGGCGGCGCGCCTCGTCCTGGACCAGCCCGGCGATCTCCGGGTCGGTGGCGGCGAGATGCGGAACGGCGGGCTCGTGCATGGTGTGCCTCCATCGTTCGCTTGTCTACGGTGGCGGCGAACACCCAGGCGCACGGTGCCCACTCCTCAGGGCGGTCCGTTCCCCGGTGGTTAGCTCCACCTCATCGGCCGTTGCACCGTCTCGATCCAGTGCATGCCGAAGCGCCAGTCGCGGCCCGCCGCCATGGATACTACCGAGCCACGGGGACGATCGTCGCCACACATTCGACGTGGTGAGTCATCGGGAACAGGTCGAACGCGCGCAGCCCGGCCAGCTCGTAGCCGTGCTCCGCGAAGTACGCGAGATCCCGCGCCAGCGCCGCCGGGTCGCAGGCGACGTAGGCGATCGCGCGTGGCTTCGCCGCCGCGATCTGCTCCACCACGGTGCGGCCCGCACCCGAGCGCGGCGGGTCGAGCACGACCGTCTCGGCCTCGAAGCCCTCAGGCGCTCGGGCCAGTGCCCGCTCCACCTTGTCCTCGACCAACACGACCTGGTCCAGTCCGGCCAGGTTCCCGGCGGCGTCGGCCAGCGCGGTCGCATCGGACTCGACCGCCACGACCTCGCCCTCCGCGCCAACCGCCTCAGCGAGACCAGCGGCGAACAGGCCGACTCCGCAGTACAGGTCCATCGCGGTCTCGCCGGGCTGCGGCTGGATCGCTTCCATCACCGCCGTAGTCAGCACGTCGGCCGCCGCCGGATGCACCTGCCAGAAGCCCGAGCCGCTGACCTTCCACGTACGTCCCGCCGCGACTTCACGCACGTGTCCGCGACCGTGGATGCGCTGCGTGCCACCCTTACCGTCGCCGCGCAGCACGGACACCGGGACGTCCAGCTCCACGAAGGGAACGCGCTGCCCCTGCAACGGCGTGACGACAACCGCACGGTCCGATGATCCGGTCGCCGCGATGATTTCGACGCCTGCCATACCCGGCCAGCTGCGTGCCTCAGCGCCGGCCTCTTCGACCTCAGGCGCGGCGATCGGGCAATGGTCGACGGGCACGACGTCGTGCGAGCGATGCTTACGCAGCCCGAGATGCCCTTCACCGTCGACGGCGAACTGAACGCGCGTGCGCCATCTCAGGCCATCCGGCGCTCCGGGCACCTCTTCGACCACGACTTCGCGGTCGATCTTGGCCAGCCGACTCAGTTGCTCAGCGATGACGGCTGCCTTAAGCCGCCGCTGCGCTTCCGGCGTTACATGCTGCCAATCGCAGCCCCCGCATCGGCCCGGCCCTGAGAAGGGGCACGGCGCGTTAACGCGATCCGGAGACGCGTCCAGGATCTCGATCGCGTCGGCGCGCAGGAAACGATCGTTCTCCGCGCCCTCAGTCACTTCGACGATGGCGCGCTCCCCCGGCAGGCCATGGCGTACGAAGATCGCGCGGCCCTCGTGGCGCGCCACGCAGAAGCCGCCATGCGCTACTGCGCCGATTTCCACTTCAAAGCGCTCCCCCGCCAGACTGCGTCCGGCATCCCGCTCGGCCGGGCGTTCACGCTCAGCCTCAGCGGAGCGCTCGCCGCGTGGACGCCGAGCGGACAGGTTGGTGTGAGGGGCGTGGCGAGAGGGCACGAAAGATCCGATCTGACTGCGAGCGACTCAACGGGACGACGCTGTGTAGATGAGGCTGGGGGCGGACCGCTGCGAGGCGGCTCATCAACCAGGGTAGAACCTGCGCCGCGTCCCGCCCGAAAGCCGAGAACCCCGCTCTGGGCCGCGTGGCCGACAGATGATAGACACGGAACCGGCAAAAAGCCCGCCGCGGCCCGCCGGGCAGGGGCGGACGAGGACCGAGGAGACCGGGCAGTTGCATATCGTGATCATGGGCTGCGGCCGCGTGGGTTCCACGCTGGCGCTGAGCATGGAGGACCTGGGCCACTCGGTCGCCGTGGTCGATCAGGAACCGAACGCCTTCCGCCGCCTGGGCACCGGGTTCGCCGGCCGGCGGGTGACCGGAACCGGCTTCGACCGCGACACGCTGATCGAGGCGGGGATCGAGGAGGCCGGGGCCTTCGCGGCGGTCTCCAGCGGGGACAACTCCAACATCCTGGCGGCCAGGGTCGCCCGGGAGACCTTCGGCGTCGAGAACGTGGTCGCCCGCATCTACGACCCGCGGCGCGCGGAGATCTACCAGCGTCTCGGCATCCCGACCGTCGCGACGGTCCGCTGGACCGCCGACCAGATGCTGCGCCGCCTGCTGCCCGGCGGTGCCGAGGAGCACTGGCGCGATCCATCCGGCACGGTGCTGCTGGCCGAGGTACATCTGAGCCCGAATTGGGTCGGCCAACGCGTCTCCCGGCTCGAGGACGTCGCCGGAGTGCGTATCGCGGCCCTGACTCGGTTAGGGCACGGATTCTGCCCACAGCCGACACCGTGCTGCAGGAAGGCGATCTGGCCCACGTCGCACTAGTGGCCGCCGACCTGCCCAAGGTCGAGGAGATCTTCGCGAAGGGACCGAAGGACTGATGCGCGTCGCCATCGCCGGAGCCGGCAACGTGGGCCGCTCCATCGCCGTGGAGCTGCTGGAGAACGGCCACGAGGTGCTGCTGATCGACAAGGAGCCGACTCAGATCGCGGTGGACGAGTTGCCGCGCGCCGAGTGGCTGCTGGCCGACGCGTGCGAGATCGTCTCGCTCGACGAGGCCGGCCTGCAACGCTGCAACGTGGCGATCGCCGCCACCGGCGACGACAAGGTGAACCTGGTCGTCTCGCTGCTGGCGAAGACCGAGTACGGCGTCCCGCGCGTGGTCGCTCGCGTCAACCACCCGAAGAACGAGTGGCTGTTCAACGACGCCTGGGGCGTGGACGTCGCGGTCTCGACCCCGCGCCTGATGTCAGCGCTGGTCGAGGAGGCGGTCTCGGTCGGCGACCTGGTCCGGCTGCTGCGCTTCAGCCAGGGCGACGCGAACCTTGTCGAGCTCACGCTCCCCGCGGACGCGCAGCTGGTCGGCACCGGCATCGGCGAGGTCGTCTGGCCCGAGGACACCGCGCTCGTGGCGGTGCTGCGCGGCGGCCGGGTGCTTGTGCCGAGCCCGGAAAACTCCCTCGAAGCTGGCGACGAGTTGCTGTTCGTCGCTGCGCCGGACCGCGAGCAGCAGCTGGAGGAGCTGCTCTCCGTCCAGGCTGCTTAGAAGAACCCGAAGGCGCCACTCGCCCCGTTTGTCAGCCTGAAGAGGCTGTCTGCGCGGGCAGTGGCGCTTTTCTGATGATCCGCCAGCAGACGAACGCGACCGCCAGATACAGCGGGTATCCGAGCACGACCTTCGCCGCGCCGAGCGCGGTGAGCTGGTTGCCGAGGTACAGCGGCACCTCGATCGCGACCCGCACCGCGAACATCGCGGCCAGCAGCCAGGTGGAGACGGTGAAGGCGCGCAGCCGCTCGGGGTGCGCGCGCCACGTCGTCATCTCGCCGGTGATCGGGCCGATGACCACGCCGACGATCGGCCAGCGAGCCAGGGCGCTGACACTGAACAGCACGCCCTCGCCGATGTTGAGCAGCACCCCGGGCAGGTAGAAGTTCTTCGCCTGGCCGGTGTACTTCGCGAACACCGCGCACACCACCACGCCCATCAGACCGCCGAGCGCGTGCTGGAGCTTGTCCCGCTGCACCAGTCGCACGACGGTGAGCACCGCCGCGACCGCGATGGCCGACCACAGCGAGGTGTTCAGGCTCCTGGTCGCGGTGTAGACGATGATGAAGACGACGCTCGGCAGGCCGGACTCGGCCAAGCCGCGCTTCCCGCCGAACGCGGCCAGGATCGACTCCTGATACGCGGCCATACGCGCCGAGTCCGCGTCCCCCTCCTCGGGGCCGCCAGAGGCGTCAGCGGCGGCATACCGCGGCTCGGGCACGGGTGCCGCGAACGCGTCCCGCGTGTCCTGCGCTCCGCCACCGGCCGGGGGCGCCGCACCGGGCTCGGAGGAGGTGAAAACGGGCGGAGCCGCCTCGGGTGGGGGGAAAGCTGGCATGCCGTGCATCGTAGCCGGACCTCGGGCGGCGGCGGAGAACCTCAGGCCAACGCGGTGCCGCCTGAGGGCGCCATAGACGCCCCCACATCGCTCCTACCGCGAGGGCGCGGTTGAGGAGTGGGGCCGGGGTCGTGTCGCCTGTCACGCCCTGATCCGGCCCCACTCCTCAACCGCGCCCTAACGCACCTCGGTGATCTCAGGGCCACGCTCAAACGGGTTAAGGCCCCCGCTGTACGGCGAGGCCTCGGTTTCCTCAGCCGGCTCGGCGTCTACCGGCTCGGGGCTCTTGGGCATGGCCATCGGGATCGGGTCGCGCGGAGCCATCGCCTCGGTGCCGCGCACCACCACGATCTCGCGGAACACCCGGTCCACCGCCGCGGCGGCGTCCGGCTGGACCGCGCCGAGGCCGTAGACCACGCCGCGCAGGAACCAGCGCGGACCGTCCGCGCCGACGAAGCGCATGACCTGAATGCCCTGGTTGCCGTCCGGCAGCCGGACCGGCACACGAGCGCGCAGCTCCGGGCCGAGCTGACCGCTCGTGCGGTCGACTATGCCGCCCTGCTTGGTGATCTCCACCGCGATCTCATCGCAGACCTCGGACCAGATGCCCTCGGTGCGCGGCGCGGCGAACGCGTTCACCTGGATCGCGCTCTGCCCGAGCTCGATCCGGATGGCGACCAGCTGCCCCTGCTCGGTCAT
>CAVQPP010000478.1:0-6108 GCA_963714445.1 uncultured Actinomycetota bacterium | reverse complement strand
ACCCTCGAACACCTGCATGTCGTTGGGAGTGATGATCTGGTACACCCAGCCCCTGCACGCGCAAGTCAGCGCCGGCGTATCGGGCGATGCCCCTGGAGTACGCGATGTAGCCGTCTTTGCGCGGTTTTGCGCCCGCCGGATAGGTCCACAGTCCGTTGTTGCCGTCGAGCACCAGGCCCTCATCGTGCAGCAGCGCGCGGTGCCGAAATCTCCCGTCTCGATGGTGTGGTGCGCGACGAAGTAGCTCTCCGGGATGCCGCACAGCGCGGGCAGCCGCTCGATGATTCGCCGGCGCGTGGCCGCATCGAGCTGCTGTCCCAGCATCAGCGCGCCGACATACTGCGTGCGTGCAAATGCGGCGGCCTTGTCGACAGCCTGCCAGTCACGGAGCCCGCAGAGCCCTCATTCACCTTCCCGTCGGCGTAGCGGAGGGCCACCGTGCACCCGACGGCCCTGAGCGAGCGCGCCGTGATCGACGTCTGGGAGAACGGGCTAGCCGCCGACTCGCCCCGGCGCGCGCTGCTGCTCCTGGACGCGGCGCTCGCTGGGGCCGTCGGGCCGGTCGGGACCCCTGGACAGCTACCTGTCGGCAGCCGCAACCTCCTGCTACTGGACGCCCGAGCCGCCACCTTCGGCGACCACCTAGCGTGCATCTCCGAATGCGAGCACTGCGACGGCCCGCTAGAGCTCCAGTTCAGCGTGAACGACATCCGGACCGACCCGCCCGCCGAATCAGAGGTCGTAGTGCAATGGCGCGGCCAGCACATCACGTGCGCGCTCCCAACCTCCGCCGACCTGGTCCGAGCCCACGGCGCACCGAACCCGCAAGCCGCCCTGCTGCGCGCGTGCACCGTAACCGACCTCCCACCGGAGGCAGCCGAGGCGGTCAGTGAGGCCCTGGCAAAAGCCGATCCAGCCGCACAAACGCAGCTGCAAGCGCAGTGCCCGGAATGCGGCGCGAGCAACGTCCTCGAGTTCGACATCGCAGAGCACTTCTGGGCCGAGGTAGACAGCTATGCCAGACGTCTGCTGTTCGACGTGCACGCGCTCGCTATGACCTATGGATGGACGGAGGCGGAAGTGCTGGCAGTCAGCCCGACGCGTCGGCGCTTCTACCTGGAGGCGGTCGGCCGATGACCGGTTTCCTGGACGCGCTAGCAGGCGGCGGCCGACGTGCCAGACCCCTGCTGCCCTCATTCTTCGAACCCTTCGATGCCAGTCCGCCAGCCGAGCCGGCCTTCGCCCCAGACCTCGCGTCACACTGGCCCGCGCCGGCCGATTCCGTTGCTCCACGATGGCCTGAACCGGATGAGCCCGCCGCTCCGCAGGCGCCATCCTTTTCCGAACCCCAGCCATCTCAGCCGCATCAGCCACGTCAGTCGCATCCCGTGCCCATGGCCGCCGATGCCGCGTTCGCTGACCGGGAGCCCGACTCAGCCGCCCACCGGCCGGATCTCCGACTCGTGCCCTCGTCGAGCGTTGACTCACCACGTGAGCCCCGCCCGCCCGCGACGCGAGCAGCACACGAGCCCCGCCCGCGCGCGACGCGAGCAGCACACGAGCCCCACGCAGCCGATTCGCCGCGCCTTTCGCCGTCCGCCCCACCCGGGACTCCCGCCTATCAGTCCCCTTCCACATTCACACCACACACCACGGGACCGCTGTTCACGCCAACGCCCCGGCAGAGCGAGCCGCACGTGACCGTCAGCATCGGCCGCATCGAGGTACGAGCCGCGTCCCCCGCGTCCGAGCCCGCGCCCCGCCGCCGCCCCGAGCGCAAACCCGTCGTCGACCTGACCGACTACCTGCGGGGAGGCGCGACCCGATGAGCAACGCCAAGGCGATCGCCGCCGTCACCGCCACGCTCCGGCAGGTGCTCCTCGACGCCGCGAACCGTGAGCTGGCCGGATCGACCGTCACCAGCAAGCCTCTCGACAAGGCGCGTCCCGACAGCACCGCCGACCAGATCAACCTGTTCCTTTATCTCACCGAGCCGAACAACGGCTGGAGCAACCTGGATTATCCGGGCCAGTCACAACCAGGCGAGTCCGGTCGGCCGCCCCTAGCGCTCAATCTCAACTACGTGATAACCGCCTACGGCGCCGACGATGACGAGGTGACGGCGCATCGCCTGCTCGGTGCGGCCATGCGCGCCTTCCATGACTACGAAGTTCTCAGCCCCGCCGACATCGACATCGCGATGCCAGGAAGCGACCTGGACCACCAGGTCGAGCGCGTACGCCTGAGCCGGCTGCACCTCTCCCTAGACGAGATGTCCCGGCTGTGGACCACGTCGCAGACTCAGTTCCGGCTCTCCGCCGCGTATCAGGCAACTGTGATACTCATCGAGAGCGAGCGGCCGTCGATCGCCCCCGTGCCAGTACTGAGCCGCGGCGTCGGCGACACCGGCCCGATCGTTCAGGCGTCGCTTGACGGGGGTATCCCCGTCGTGACCGCGGTCGCGCCGCCGAAGCAAGGAGCCTGCGGCACTTCCCGGCGAGACCGTCACCGTCTCGGGCCTGAACCTGGCCGCGACCACGGTAACCGTCGTGCTGTCCCACCCCCTCCTTGCCGCCCCGCTCCAGGTAGCGCCGGCTTCCGTCACGGCCACCGAGCTGACGTTCGCCGTGCCGAATCAGCCCGCAGACGCGCCAGCTGGAATCTGGTCCCTGACAGTCCTCCTCCAGGATCCCAACGCTGCCGACCGGACGACCAGCGCCGTCCCGCTCTTGATCGCCCCCGCGATCACCAGTGCGCTCCCGGCCAGCCTGACCCGAGATGGCTCAGGCTCAGCGACTCTCGCCCTCGACTGCGCACCCGACGTGCTGCCAGGCCAGCGTGTCAGCCTCCTGATCGGCGGAGCAGTCGGCAGCGCCGCGCCGATCACGGCCGCCACCAGCCACGTCAGCATCACCGTGCCCGCCGCCCCCGCCGGCACCGAAATCGTGCGCCTGCGTGTGGACGGCGTCGACTCCCGGTTCATCGACCGCACCGCGACACCCCCGACGATCCTGCCCAGCGCTCAGGTGGTGGTGACGTGACGACCGGCAATGCCGTATACACCGTCGACGCGACCGACACCGTCAACACCGGTGACTGGGAGGCGCGCAACGGCGAGTACCTGGCCGCCTCCCTCCGCTGGCTGCGCTCGCTGCTCGACGGCGACGACGGATACGCCGCGGCAGCCACGCGCGCCGCGGCGGGGGAGGGCTCGCCAGCCCCCGCACTCTCGCTGCTCGGCAAGCTCCTCGGACTGTCGCAGTTCGAGCTGGACACCCTCCTCCTCGCCGTCGCGCCCGAACTCGACCCCTCAATCGCTGACCGCTACGCCTCCGTCCAAGGCACCCCGTCACCCACGTTCGGCCTGGCGCTTCGACTTCTCCCCAACCCCGCCTGGCACGTCCTCTCCCCAGGCGGCGCGCTGCGCTACTGGCGACTAGTCGAGGTCGATCGCCGAGCGGGCACACCGCTAGTCGGCAGCCCCCTGATAGCCGACGAGCACATCGTGAACTACCTAAAAGGCCTGGAACACCTAGACCACCGCCTGGAAGCACACGTCAGGGCCCTACCTCCGCGCCGAGACGACGAACTGTCCGCTGGTCAACGTGAGGCCGCTGCGACGCTACTCACGCACTGGCGAAGCGGTCAGTCGGCCAGCACCGGCGGCGTCGCAGAGGTGCGCGGTGCCACGTCCGACGTCCGGCTAGTCGTCGCACACGCAGCCGCCACCAGTGGATTCACCGCCTACCGCTGCGGAATCGACACACTGCGCGCCGCAGGCGAACCAGAATCCTTCATCCGCCTCTGGCGCCGCGAAGCGCGACTGTTCCCCCTCGCTCTCTGCGTCGAAGCAGACTCCTCCGACCCCGAAGCCGCATCACGCGTCGCAGCCTTCGCGCAACGCTGCGACGTCCCGACCGTGCTCTCCAGCCGCGACGGCACGCGCGCCGAGACCGCGATCACCGTCAGCGCCCCCGCGCCCGACGGCTTAGACCGCCGCGACGCCTGGCGTGCACGCTTAACCGACCCGGACCTGGCCGACGAGTTGGCCGAGCAGTTCATCCTCGACCTGCCGACCATCGCCGAACTCGCCGCCGGCCCCGAATCCGGCTTGCGCGCCGCGTGCCGTGCACGTACCCGTCCGCGCCTAGAAGACCTAGCGCAGCGAATTGAACCGCGCGCCCGTTGGAACGACCTGGTCGTACCCCCGGAAGCAGACGCACAACTCCGTGCCCTGACAGCGCAAGTCAAGCACCGGACAACGGTTTACCAAGACTGGGGCTTCGCCGAGAAAACCAACCGCGGCCTGGCGATCACCGCACTCTTCGCCGGCCCCAGCGGCACCGGCAAGACCCTGGCCGCCGAGGTGATCGCCGCAGAACTCGAACTCGACCTCTACCGCGTAGACCTGTCCACGGTAGTCAGCAAGTACATCGGCGAGACCGAAAAACAACTCCGCCTAGTCTTCGACGAGATCGAGCGAGCAGGCGCGGTGCTGCTCTTCGACGAGGCAGACTCGCTATTCGGCAAGCGCAGCGAAGTACGTGACTCCCACGACCGCTACGCGAACCTCGAAGTCAGCTACCTGCTTCAGCGCATGGAGGCGTACCGCGGCCTGGCGATCCTAGCCACCAACCTGCGCCAGTCACTCGACCACGCGTTCCTGCGCCGCCTGCGCTTCGTCGTCACGTTCCCCTTCCCGGAAGCCGACCAGCGCCGCGAGATGTGGCAACGCGCATTCCCACCCGGCGCCCCGATCGGCGACCTAGACCACGACCGCCTAGCCACGCTCCCGGCCAGCGGCGGCATGATCCGCAACATAGCCCTAGGCGCCGCCTTCCGCGCGGCCGAGCAAGGCATCCCGGTCACCATGCCGCTAGTCCTAGCCGCCGCCCGCGACGAGTTCCAAAAGCAGCAAATCCCAATCCGCGAACGGGATTTCAAGGACACCACGGCGGTGCCGCAATGACCCGCGAAACCGGTGGTGCGGTGAACAGCGCAGCGATCGCGAACCCCGCGTCCGTAAGCATCCGCATCGACAAGATCGTCGTCGACCCCGCACTCGTGCCCCGAGCCCAAGCCGCCGCCTACCGCGCCCGCTTAACCGCCCGCCTGCGCGCCATGGCCGCCGACCCAGCCCTCGCCACCGCATCAGCCCACGAACTCGAGGCCCGCATAGCCCGCCACGCCCGCGAGGCAATAAAGGGGGTGAAACCAGATGCCTGAGCACTCTGCGGCCGCTCACAAGCCGGACCACGCCGCCAAAGACCACGTCACCCAGACCGCCATAGCGACGACCGCGCCACTCACCTCACCCGGAGTGCCGCTCGAGGACGGCTTCCGCTCCGACATGGAGGCCAGGTTCGACCACGACTTCAGCCGTGTGCGCGTCCACACCGACAGCGCCGCGGCCGATTCTGCCCGCAATCTCGGCGCGAAGGCGTACACGCACGGCAACGACATCGTCTTCGCTCGCGGAAACTACGCACCGCAGACGCACTCCGGACGCCGCTCGCTCGCCCACGAACTCGCCCACGTCGTCCAGCAATCGCGCGGCGGCGCGGTCCCGCGCCTCGATCCGTCAAGCCACCTCGAACACGCGGCCGACCACGCCGCGGACCACGCACTCCGTCGACTCCCGGACCGGTGGCGGTGCCCGGCGCCAGCGCAGTCGGCGTCGCCCGCCAAGCCGACGAGCAGCGTACTGCCGACCAGGGCCAGGATCAGGGCCTGCTCGACATCAGCATCCTGGAAATCGTCGGGCTGCTGACGAAATACGTAAGCGTGAGCGCGGCGGTGGAGCGCGCGTTTCTCAGTGGCCTGTTTGAGGAGCTCGTCGTCCGGGCCAAGGGCGGTGTGGCTGAGCTCGCTGAGCTGAAGAACCCGTTGAACCTCGCCGCATTCGGTGGGTCGTATCTGGTCTCGACTGGTATAGGCCTAGTCAGCCCGCTGACCGACCTTGCCGGTCTAGGCGAGCTGGCTGAACAACTGCCCACGCTGGCTGCCAATGCCTACATCCAGCGTGCCGGACTGGCTGCCGATCTCGCCGACATGGCCACGCGGTTCAAGCAGCTCGAGACGAACGCCGCCGCAGAGCTGCACACGATC
>CAVQPP010000477.1:0-18222 GCA_963714445.1 uncultured Actinomycetota bacterium | reverse complement strand
CCACCAGCCGATTGTGACCGCCCTGTCCGGGCGCCCCGCCCCGCCCAAGCGGGTGCGCCGCTCGGCCATCCCCGGACTGCTCCTGCTGGTGATCGCGTTCATCCTGTTCGGCTTGTCGGGCGCCAGCGCCAATGGCAATGGAGGCCTGCCAAAACTGGCACTCGCGGGCGACGTAGGTCAGCATGCTTCCGGACTCTGCCTTCTCGTTATGCCGGACTCCGCTGCCCCGGAAGCTCCCGGGGCAGCGGAGTCTGATCGAGCGTCAGGGGTTCGTGGTGCCCAGCACGGAGAAGTCCGGCTCGCCGAACGCGGGCTCCATGTACCAGTTGGTGACGTTGGCCGGGTGGTAGACCAGCGCCTTGTTGTAGACCAGCGGGACGACGGCCGCGTCCGCCATCACCTGCTGGTCGATCTTGGTGCCGATGGTATTGCGGGCCGCGACGTCCGTGTTCGACAGGTATTGGCTGAACAGGTTGTCGACCGCCGGGCTGCTGTACTCGCCGAGGTTGCTCGAGCCGCCGCCGCTGTGGATACCGGCGCTGGTCACGATCTGGTCCAGGTCACCGAAGGCGTCGGCCCAGTCCGCACCCCACTTCATCAACGACAGCGCGATCCGGTTGGACTTCACGAAGTCGCTGTTGCCGGCGAACGAGCTGAAGTACTTGTCCGAGGTGTACTTGTCGATGTTGACGTTGATCCCGGCCATCTTCAGCGCCGCCTGGATGGCCACCGCGGAGTTGATCTCCTTCGGCCGGTCGGAGCGCGCGGAGAGGTTGACGTTCAGCGAGCCGTCCGAGGTGAACGCGTTCGGCTCGGCCTCGCGGCAGGCGGACAGCAGGCCCTTGGCCTTCTCCGGGTCGCCCTGGTTGCCCGGCGTCGGGTAGATGTTCGACTGCGCGTAGCCGGCCATGTCCGGGGTCAGCATCGTCGAGGCGATGTCGCCGCCACCGATCGCGCCGCCGAGGGCGGACTGCACGGTGGTCTTGTCCACCGCGTACTCGACCGCCTGACGGCACGACTGGTTGTCGAACGGCTTGACCGTCGTGTTGATCGTCATGTAGGTCAGCGCGTTGGTGTAACCGTCGTCGGCCTGCGCCTTGAGCGTCGGGTTGGCCAGGATCTGCGACTGCGCGGTGGTGCCGACGCCGGTGCCGTCGAGGTCGACGTCGAGCTGGCCGTGCAGCAGCTGCTGGTCGATGGTGTCCTGGGCCACGTCGAGCTGAACGACGATCTTGTTCGCGGTGACCTTGTGGATGCCGCTGGAGTCGGTCGAGGACTTGAAGTTCGGGTTCGGCACCAGGACGGCCTGCTTGCCCGGCTGGTAGTTCTGGAACTGGTACTGGCCGGAGGACACGATGGACTTGTAGTAGTTCGCGCCCGTGTCCTTGCTCTGCGGCACCGGGATGGTGGAGGGCAGCGCGGCCAGTTCGGGGAAGTCGGCGAACTTCCTGGTCAGGTGGAACTTGATGGTGTCGGCGCCGTCCACCTCGATGCCGGAGACGCCGTCGGCTGTGTTCTTGTCCTTGTACGGACCCTGGTAGTTCGTCTTGTTCTCGAGCACTTGGTAGAAGTAGTTGGGCCCGTTGACCAGGAGGTCCTGGCCGAAGTTCGACCGCTCGATCGCGTACTTGACGTCGGCGGCGGTGATCGCGGAGCCGTCCTGGTACGTCGCGTCGGAACGCAGGTGGTAGGTCCAGGTCAGGCCGTCCGGGGAGACCGTGCCGTTGTCGGTGGCCAGGTCCGGCACGAGCTGGAGGCCCGCGGAGCCGGGCGCCTGCTTCCAACTGAGCAGCGACCGGCCGTAGAGCCGGATGAAGTCCCAGGAGAACGCGTCGTAGGTGTTGCCCGGGTCGACCGAGTCCCAGTCCGTGACCAGCGCCATGCGCAGGGTGCCGCCCTGCTGCGAGGACGGGTTCACGACGGTCGTCAGCCCGGCGTTGAAGCTGCTGCTGCTCGACGAGTTCGCAGTCCCCGAAGTCGAGCTGCCGCAGGCGGCTGCGCCGGTGGCGACGGCCACCGCGCTCGCGGCCGCGGCGACGAGATTGCGCTTTCGCATGATACGGACAAACCCCTCAATGTGCTTCATGCCGCCCCGGGTTCGGGCCGGAAGCGGCGAAATGGAACTACAGGCGGGACGTCCACATACTCGCGGACGCTGGGGGTGCGCGGTCACCGCGACCCCTTGGGGTCGAAGGCGTCGCGCAGCCCGTCACCGAGCAGGTTGAACGCCAAAACGGTGATGAAGATCGCGGTGCCGGGCACGATGAGGTACTCCGGGTCGATCTGGAACGTGGTGATCGCGGAGTTGATCATCGCGCCCCAAGACGGCGTCGGCTCCTTCACGCCGACGCCGAGAAAGGAGAGGCCGGCCTCGAAAAGGATATTGGCCGGGATGAGGAGCGTGGCGTAGACGACGATCGGTGCGAGCAGGTTGGGCAGCAGTTCGCGGAAGATGATCCGGGCCGGCCCGGCGCCCATCGAACGCGCGGCGGCCACGAACTCGCGTTCACGCAGCGCGATGGTCTGGCCGCGCACGATGCGGCCGATGTACGGCCAGGAGAAGAAGCCGATCACGACCACCAGCACGCCGAAACGCAGCCCGCTGCCGGACAGCCCGAAGGCGTCGTCCGGCAGCACGCCGATGATCGCGATGGAGAACAGCAGCAGCGGGAAGGCGAGGAACACGTCCATGGTCCGGCTGATGATCGCGTCCACCCAGCCGCCGAAGTAGCCGGCGACCATGCCGGCCACCGTGCCGATCGCGATGGCCACCAGCGTGGAGACGCCGGCGATGCCGAGGGAGACGCGCGCGCCGTAGAGGATCCGGCTGAAGATGTCGCGGCCGTTGGGCAGGTCCACGCCGAGCCAGTGCTGTCCGCTGATGCCGCCCATCCCGCCGTACGGGATCTGGAAGTTCGGGTCGATCAGCTTGTTGTGCAGGGCGTCCGGGTCGTTGCCGCTGAGCGAGGAGAGCGGCCCGGCCAGGATCGCCATCAGGATGAGCAGGATGACCACGACGCCGCCGGACAGCGCGATCCGGTCCTTCTTCAGCCGGTTCCAGGCGATCCGGCGCAGCGAGCGCCCTTCGATGGCCGGAGCGGCTGACGCCGCGTCGGATTCGGGTACGGGTATGAACGTCCCGTCCGATTCCCTGGTCATCGTCATCGAGTCGCGTCCTGTCAAAAACCTGGTGCGGGACGGCGCCTCCGCGCCGCAGGCGCGACCTTCGTGGGGCAACGCACACCGGCACGGATCACCGCCGAAGTGTGCGGTGCTGCTCCCGGCGGAACGACGTCAGTCCCGCCAGGCAAGGACCCTGCCCCAAACATGAGATCGAAGGGAAGAGGCCTTAAACTTCTTTTGCATAACCGTGATCAGTCAGCCGATGCCCTTGCATACATCGCTTACATCCTGTGTCCGGCTGTATCCGCGCCGTTCTAGATCTTTCATGCGTTTACGGACATCAATGACGCCTGCGATACATCTTCCGGCTACTCAACGGCTGCCTGGCAAGAGTACGTCCAGGAACCGCTGCAGATAGTCATCGTCCACGGTCTCGCCCGCGATGAGCATCCGATGGATCATGGTGCCGGCGATGATGTCGAACATGAGATCGGGATCGTGGACCTTCATGTTCGTCTCGCCGCGGGCCGCGGAGCGGGCGGCTCCGGTGCGCACGATGTTGCGGCACTGCCCGATGATCTTCTCACGGACCGCGTTACGCAGCTTCGGGTCGCGCACGGCGTGAGCGGCCAGCGCGAGGACGGCGCCCTGCGTCTCGGGCAATGCGAGCAACGCGATCAGATCACTAATGGTGGCTGCCGCATCGGCGCGCGCCGAGCCCGCGTCCACCGGCCGTAGCTTCGCGAACAGCTGCGCCATCGCGTCCACCACCAGATCGGCCTTTCCGGGCCAGCGGCGGTACAGCGTGGTCTTTGCGACTCCGGCGCGCGCGGCCACGTCGCCGAGCGTCATACCCTCCCAGCCGCGCTCGGCCAGAAGTTCGCGCGTGGCGGAGAGGATCGCCTCATCCGCGTCGGTGGAGCGGGGACGGCCCGCGGGGCGGCCGTCCGACTGCGCGTCACGTCCAGTTGACATATCCGCAGTTAACATACCCGTGGTTGAGATTCCATCGCTGCGCTCGCCGGGGCGTTCACCGTCCGGCCGCCTGCGCTCACTTTGCCTGCCCGTCAGCCCACTGCCCTCCAGTTCATGCGCCCCCGTACCGGAGACCGACGCCACAGCGAGCCGCCTTTCCACTCATCCGTGACTTCCGCTACGCTACGACTCGTATCGGAAGTCGTCCACTGCTGACATGGTTGCACGGCGGCGGGAAACCGAGGGATTGCCGCCGGTGGGGAACCGGTGGAAATGGGGCTCCCGCCGCTGTGCGTCGCGCTGGTCGTGTCGATAGTCGCGTCGAATGCGTTTCGCGGGCTTGATGGTCCCCAAACGTCGCCGGATGTGACAATGGACGCATGCGACCTTCGTTCTCTATGTCCGGCGTGGTGGACCTCTCAGCGCTCAAACAGCCGTCCGCTCCGGCCGCCGCGCGCGGTCCGGCCGCGGCGACGCCCCCGCCGGAGTCGGCGCAGGAGCCCGGACCCGACGCAGCGCAGGGCGCCGCGCTCGTAGTGGAGGCCACGGAGGCGGACTTCCAGTCCGCGGTGCTGGAGCGCTCGCTGCAGGTGCCGGTGGTGCTGCACCTGGGCGCGGACTGGTCCGAGCAGAGCAAGCAGCTCGGGGGAGTGCTCGAGCGGCTGGCCACGGAGTTCGCGGGCGGTTTCGTCCTGGCCAAGGTGGACGCCGAGGCCAACCCCCGCCTCGTCCAGGCGCTGCGGGTGCAGGGCATCCCGTCGGTCAAGGCGATCGTGGCCGGCGAGCTGATCGGCGAGTTCGCCGGGGCACAGCCGGAAGCCCAAGTCCGCCAGTGGATCAGCGAACTGCTCGCCCTCGCGCAGCGCGAGTTCGGCCTAGGCGCCCCCGGCGACGCAACCGCCGCGCGTCCGGCCGAGCCACCGATGGACCCGGCGATGGCCGCCGCCTACGACGCGCTCGCCGCTGACGACCTGGATGGCGCGGCGCGCGCGCTGCAGAACGTGCTGAGCCAGACCCCGAATCACCCCGAGGCCAAGCCGGCGCTCGCGCAGGTCGAGCTGATGCGCCGCACGCGCGACGCCGACCCGGCCGCCGCGCTCGAGCGAGCGAAGCAGAACCCGGACGACATAGACGCGCAGTGCGCCGCCGCCGACGCCGCGATGGCGACCGGCGACGCGGACACCGCCATCGCGCTCCTGCTTTCCGCCGTCCGCACCTTCGTCGGAGACGACAAGGACCGGGCCCGCAAGCTACTGCTCGACTACTTCGAACTACTCGGCCCGCAGGACCCCAGGGTCCCACCGGCCCGAGGCCGCCTCAGCTCACTTCTCTTTTAACGGCACTCCCCTTCTTTTATAAGCACCATCCCCTGCTCGTCTGACACAGCTCTCGCTGCTCGTCTGACACCGCATCTGTCACGTCGAGTCACAACGGCTGCCGTTCTGACACATCAGCCACTGATCGAACGTTCTAACCCTGCTATCGGCCTGTCCGCGACCAATCGCGCTGTCCAGGCACGCAGGAGGCACGACGACGCCGTCCCGGACGCTTACCGCAGCGAACCCGGGACGGTGCATTACTTACTCTTTACCATTAAGCACTGCACGGATTTTCGTCGCGCTCAGTAACGGCCCGATCAGCCCGCGAAGAGAAACGCCTGGACGGAGCGTTCTCCCGAAATCCACTCCTTGCCTTGTTCGGCATCTGCGGCGCCAGCGGCAGCAGGCTAGATCCATCCCCGTGTTACCGGTCGGTAACGATCCCCTTGTGCTCTGTGCACGTGTCCACCACGATCGCTGCTACCCGGTCCGGCGGGCCCGTCGTGCTATCGCGGCGACCAGCCGGTGTCCCCACCGGGTCGGTCCCGGAGGCGGCACGTCCCGTCGCCGTCGGCGGGCCGCGAGCACCGCAACGCAACCGCAATCCGCCGCGCTGAGCCGGTTTTCCCCACCGGAACGCGCGGTCCCTCGGTTCCGCCGCGGCCCGGACGTGTCCGGCCCGCGCAACCATCAGGAGTGGACGTGAAGGACAACTCCGGCGCCCAGGTCCTCGGGCGCACCTCGTGGAAACGACTCGGTCTCGTCATGATTCCGACCGTCGTCGCCGCGGGCGCACTGACCGTCGCCATGGCGAACGGCGCGATCGCCGCCTCGTTCGCCGTGTCCGGCCAGGATTTCCAAATCTCGGCGGGAACTCTCACCGGCCACGGCTTCGCGAACTACGGCACCGTAGACGCGACGAAGGCCGGCAAGCCGATCCCGGTCGCCGTCTCGGCGTTCAAGTCGGCGGACATCACCGACCTGTGCCAGTCGGTGGTGACCACCCTGCCGTTTATCGGCGACGTCACACTCACCATCAGGGCCGGCGCCAAGGGCACCGCGGTGCACGCGGACAATCTGATCATCGACATGACGCAGTTGAAGGCCAGCACTGCGACGTTCACCAACATCGACATCGGCAAGGACGCCTCCATGCTCAGCGGCAGCTCCGACGGTGCCGGGGGCAATGCAGGCTTCTTCGGCCAGCAGGCCACGGAGGCCGACCTGACCGGGGTCCAGCAGGTGGCGTACTCGACCAACGCCGGCAGCTTCCAGCTGCACGACATGTCGATGAATGTCTCGATGGGTAACAACCCCTGCTTCCAGCCGTAACTCCGCGAAGCCTCACTTCTCCGCTGAGTCAACCGCTGTAAGCAGTCCGCACCCACCCACGCGGCGGGTGCGGGGGCCGTACCCCCCGCACCCGCCGCGCCTCCTCCCGGAGCAGTCGCGATGACCACGCACACCCTTGACACACCAACGGCTGGTGACGCCCACCGGCGGCCATCGGCCATGGTGCGGTTCATGCACGCCTTCCGGCACTGGCGCAAGGGCAGACCTTTTCCCGCCGGGCTGCTCATCATCCTGGCTGGAGTCGAGCTCTGGCTCGCGCCGCTGTCCTCGATCGGCACGATCATGCACGAGGGCGTCGGCGGCGTTTCCGCGTTCTTCATCGGCATGTTGATGCTCATGTTCGGCCTGACGGTCTGGGTCGCCCCGGCCTATCGGGTGTTCGCCGGGATCGCCTCGATCCTGCTCGGCCTCGTCGCGCTGCCGGCCACCAACCTCGGCGGCTTCTTCATCGGCACGCTGCTCTCGCTGATCGGCGGCGCCCTGGCCATCTCCTGGATGCCGCGACCGGGCTGGGAAGCGCCGACGCGTGGCGAGCGCCGCCGGACGCAGCGGGCCGCGCAGACGCGAGAGATACCCACCACGGACTTCGGCGCACCAACGTCCGGCGCACCAACCGAACCGCCCACGCTCGCCCAACTGGAACTCGCCGAACTCGAGTCACGCGCGAGCGAACCCGAAGCAGCCCGACCCGAAGCGACCCGGCCGGGACCGACACCGTTCGAGCAAGCGTCTACCGTCAACCTTCCGGAAGTGGAGATCCCCGGTGCCACTGCCGCCGAACGCCCGGAGGGCTGACGGTCCGTCACGGCGCGTCCTCGTCGCAGTCGGAGCGCCGATCGCCTTAGTGGCAGTCGCCGGCGCACTGGCTCTCGCCACTCCGGCGATCGCGGCCGGCGGCTCGCCGACGTTGCCGTTCCCGACGATCTGCGGCACGTCGACCCCGACGACCGGCAGCGCCAGCCCTTCGGCCTCCGCGACTACGTCACACTCGGCTACGGCCACACCGCAGGCGAGCGCGAGCCCGAGCGGCAAGACCACGTCGGCGAAGGCCGGAGCAGGCAAGTCGGACCCGCCGTCCTCGTCGCCGTCGGCTTCCGCGTCGACGAGCGCCGCGGCCGGAAGCAACAACGTCCCGGCAACCCCGCCGCCACCACCCCCGCCTACCCCGTCGGCGTCGCCAAGCGCGTCGTCGTCCTCGTCGGGTGGAGGCTTCTGGGGCTGGCTAAACGGCGTCTGGACATGGATCTTCGGATCAGTTCAGCTGCCGCCCGCGGCTGCCGCACCAGCGATGAACGCGGCCTACATCCGCACCGTGGCGAAGACAGCACCGAAGGCGGCAGCAGCGCCGATGCCAACCGCGACAGCGAGCTGCATTCCGAAGTCCGCGGTCAAGGCGAACGCGGCCACCTCGGACGGCAACACCGCGGCCGAGATCCCGTGGCACCTGAGCTCGCCGTCGATGACGATGTACAGCCTCACGTACAACGGCGTCACCACGATCAATACTGATAAGGGCTCAGAGCAGGTACTGGACTTCACCGCCTCGAAGGTGACCCTGCTATCGATGGTCACGTTCTCCCAGCAGGGCGGTGGAAAGCTCCAGTACGTCGACGGCGGCCCGAACCAGACGGTGACGCTCAACAACGCGCACCTGTGGACGACGTCGATCACGTCCAACGTGCTCGGCCTGATCCATCAGACGTTCACACCGCAGAACCCCGGGCTGCTGACCCTGCTCCAGGGACTCACCATCCCGATTCCAGTGCTGTTCACTAACGTCGAGGCAGATAACGCGTTCCTGAACACGCAGAGCATCATCATTCCCGGCTTCAACGGCCACGGGAACTGACGCACCAAAGCGCAGTAACGCGGCAGAACAGAGCTGCAACGAAAGGCGGCCCGGACAATGGCGTCCGGGCCGCTTCGTTTTTGAGCCGCTCAGCGTCAGCTGTTGCCGCCGCCGCCGAGCAGGCCGCCTAGTAGCCCGCCGGCCACGGCGCCGCCTATGCCGCCGCGTGCGCCGCCGATGGCTGCGCCGGCCGCGGCGCCTGCCTCGGATTCGCCGACGTGGTAGTAGCCGGACTGGAGGCCGACGCGGCCGGGGCCGGTGAAGCGGTTGAAGACCAGGTTGCCGCCGCCGCCGAGGATGCCGGTCTTCAGGCCGAAGACCTGCTGCGAGTATTGGACGGACGGGTCGCGGTAGATCCACGAGCCGGGTTCGACGTCGATGACCTCGCCGGGCTGGAGCACCACCTCGAAGGCGTTGCCGTGCGCGTGCAGCCACAGCAGGCCGTCGCCCTGGTGCGCCTCGAAGCGGTCCTGCCAGAAGCCCTGGCTGCCGAAGAGCATCGAGCCGATGCCGCGTACCCGCTCGAAGTTGTAGCCGAGGTTCGCGGTGGCGGCGAGGAATTGGTGCTCGCGTACGAGCAGCGCCGTGCCGTGCGGGATGTTGATCGGGAAGACCTGGCCGGCCGAGTCGCGGGAGAAGGCGATCTCGCCGAAGCCGACCGCCTGCGTCATGAAGATCGGCATGCCGGCGATGACCCGCTTGAACGCCCCCTTCAGCGGCATCATCTGGACATCCACCTGCGGCTGCTTCCACAACACCACGTGGTGCTCAAAGTAAACCGGGACCTGGCCGTTCATCGCCAGGTGGAGCACCGGGACGATCTGTCCCTCGATGCGGAACGCGACGCCGGGGCCCTGACCCTGGGTCACATGTGATGGAAGCAGGCTGACTTGAGCGGTCAACGGTGGTCCCCCTAGAAACTCGGCTTGGTGTTCCCGCTGACCCGCGAGCATAGAGCCTGGCGCGATGGCGTGGCGCGAAAGGGGTGAGGTGCGGCTGAGGTGGGGGTAAGGGTCAGTCCAGGCCGAGGTCGCGGCGCAGCTTCGCCACGTGACCGGTCGCCTTCACCGCGTACTGAGCCACCTGGATCTTGCCCGCCTCGTCGATGACGAACGTGGACCGGATCACGCCCTGCACGACCTTGCCGTACAACTTCTTCTCGCCATACGCGCCGTAGGCCTCGAGCGTGCTCTTGTCCGGGTCGGACAGCAGCGGGAAGTTGAGCGAGTCACGCTCGCGGAACTTGGCCAGCTTCTCCGGCTTGTCCGGGGACAGACCGATCACCGCGTAGCCCGAGGCGGCGAGCGACTGGAGCGAGTCGCGGAAGTCGCAGGCCTGCTTCGTGCAGCCCGGGGTCATCGCCGCCGGGTATACGTACACGATGACCTTGCGTCCGGCGTAGTCGGACAGCGACACCGGCTTGCCGTCGGCGTCCGCCAGGGTGAACTGTGGCGCCTCGACGCCGGGTTCTAGTCGCACAGGCACTTCGGTGTCCTCGGTTCTCGATTGCTTCTCGTCAAGAGTCTCCAGGGTACGAGACGGCGCCGACAGCCGGACCGCGTTGCGCCGGACGGATGAGTCGTGCGCCTTGCGCTGCGCGAAGTGCCCAAAACGGGGTAGGCGGGTCTGGACCGGCACGTAAAGGAGGCGGCGATGGCCGAGAGGAAGTCCGGACGGACCCTGCCCGGGATCGATACCCGCGCGAAAGGTGCGATCGACGTGGCGGAAGGCAGGAAGGGTACCGCCGCGGCCGACCCGGTGCTCGTGGTGACTCCGGAGGGCGAGATCGTTGGTACGCGACTGGACGGCAGACGACCGGCGGCCGAACCGGTCGAGGTCGAGGTGAAGGACACCCGCTCCCCAGCCGATATCGAGGCCGACATCGACCGCACCCGCGAGCGTCTTTCGGCGACTCTGGACGAGTTGAGCGACCGGCTTACGCCTCGCGAACTGGCCCGCCGAGGCGGTCAGCGGATCAAGGCGCAGTTCGTGGAGCTGGAGACCGGCAAGGTCCGGCGCGGACCGGTCGCGGCGGCGGTCGGCGGCCTCGGGTTGACGATCAGCAGTCTCGTCGCCGTCGCCATGTGGAAGGCGCACGGTCGCTCCTCCTGAAGGCCTGTGGCTCTAAGCGCGTCGTCGATGCGCTAACGTCGAGGTCGTGAGTCCGCGCGCCAATTCCGACGCCGAGGAGCCGACGACGCCCGCCTCCGGGAAGGGCACCCGCGCCGCGCCGTCCCTCGACAAACTGCCGATCAAGATGCTGCACGATCGGGTGCTGGTCCGCTCCGACGGCGCCGAGGGCGAGCGCCGCTCCAGCGGCGGGATCCTCATCCCGGCGACCGCGCAGATGTCGCACCGCCTCGCATGGGCGCAGGTCGTCGCGATCGGGCAGAACGTGCGCACCGTCGAGATCGGCGATCGGGTGCTGTACGACCCGGACGACCGAGCCGAGGTCGAGGTGCGCGGCATCGATTACGTACTGCTGCGCGAACGCGACATTCACGCCGTCGCCGCCGAACGTCTAGGCGACTCCAGCGGAGCGACCGGCCTGTACCTTTAGGGCATGAACGATGCTGTGACGGCGACACAGCCCACCCCTGATGTGGATGCTGCCGAAACCGACACACCATCAGATACCGCGCCTGGCGACGGCGATACAGAGTCGTCCGACGAGACATCTCCGTCCGGTGACGCAGCGCCGAATGAGACGGGAACAGTCGTCCTACCGCAACGCTCGTACTTTACGTACGCGTTCGGACTGGCCGCTGGTGCACTCTCCGCCTACCTCCTCGTCCGCGGCATCGCACGCGCTGGCGGCGTACTCACCATCGTCCTGCTCGCCGCGTTTCTCGCGCTCTCGCTGAACCCGATCGTCACCGCCCTGACCAAGCAGCGACGCGTGCCGATGGGACGCAGCGCCGCAGTGCTCGTCGTCGCGCTCGGCATGCTCGGGCTGGTCGCCGGATTCCTCGCGGTGATCGTGCCGCCGGTGGTCAACGAGGTCACGGCGCTGATCCACGCCATCCCGCATCTGCTGCAACAGATCCAGGACCGCTCCACCTTTCTCGGCCGGCTCGAGGCGAAGTACCACGTCGTCTCCCGCGTCCAATCGGCGATCTCGTCGCGCGGCGTCGGGACCACTGCGCTCACCGGGATCGTCGGCGCTGGCAAGTACGTGCTCTCCACGCTGACCTCAACGTTCGCCGTCGTCGCGCTGACGATCTACTTCCTCGCCGGACTGCCTAACATCGTCGCGGTGGCGTACCGCACCGTGCCCGCTTCGCGTCGTGCGCGCGTACAGGTACTCGGCGATCAGCTACTCGGCCAAGTCGGTCGGTACATGCTCGGGTCGGTTCTCAACGCCGCGATCGCGGGTCTGTCTACGTACGTCTGGACGCTGGCTTGGGGCATCGAATACCCGGCGGCGCTCGGCGTGATGGTCGCACTAATGGACATGATTCCGGTCATCGGATCGACGATCGGTGGCGCGATCGTGACACTTGTCGCGCTCACCGTCTCGGTTCCGGTGGCCGTCGCGACGCTCGCGTTCTACGTCGCCTTCCGACTGTTCGAGGACTACGTTCTGCTGCCGCGCGTGATGCGGCAAGCCGTTGACGTGCCGCCGATCGTCACCGTGGTCGCGCTGCTGATCGGCGGTTCACTGCTCGGCATCATCGGCGCGCTGGTCTCGATCCCGGTTGCGGCGGCGCTTAAGCTCGTCATTCAGGAAGTGCTGATTCCCCGTCTGGATCGCCGTTGAGGGCTACACTCGGTGACTGCGCCGTAGCCAGTCAGCGACAGTGCACGTGTGACGAGGAAAGGCGCGGCGCATTACCCTTAGTACTCTTAGTGCGCTGGATGCGGACCCTAGTGAGTAGCGGCCACCATTGAACAGCAGTACAGATCTCGTCGTCCTCGGCGCGGGACCGGCCGGGCTCTCCGCCGCTTGGCGGGCCGCCCGCCGCGGACTGTCCGTCGTGGTGCTGGACCGCGCCGACGCGGTCGGCGGAATGGCCGCATCCTTCGATGTGGCGGGGATTCGCGTCGACTTCGGCAGTCACCGGCTGAACCCGGACATGCCGGCGTATGTGCTCGCTGACTTGCGGTACCTGCTCGGCGGCGACCTGCAGACCCGGTACCGCGACGGACGTCTGCTGCTCGGCGAGAAGTGGATCACGTATCCGTTCAAGCCGCGGGAACTGGCCCGGGCGCTGCCCGCCGTGCCCATGGCCCGCGCCGCCTTCGAGGCGATCTCGACGCCGTGGCGCCGGTCGCGTGCACCGGAGAACCCTGACACCTACGCCGAATTGATGCGCGCGGGCTTCGGCCCGACACTCTACGAGCAGGTATACGCGCCATACGCGCGCAAACTCTGGGGTCTGACAGGCGAGCAGCTCGATGCCGAGCAGGCCCGGCGTAAGGCCGGTGCGCCGACCGCACTTGCCGCGTTGGTGCGCTCGGTCCGCTCCGCGATGTCCAGCGAGTCGCTGGCGTACCTCTATCCGCGACGCGGCTTCGGTCAGCTGTGCGAATCGCTCGCGGACGCCGCGGTGACCTCCGGCGCGCGGCTGCGGCTCGGCGCGATGGTCGAGCGGCTGGATGTCGGCGAGAGCGACATCGCGGTGCGCCTCGGCCGCTCCGAGCACGCCGCGGCCGCCGCGGAGCGCGGCGGCTGGTCCGGGCTCGACCACTGGGAGGCGAGCGGCTGGATCCGCACCAAGCACGTCTTCTCCACCCTTCCGCTGCCGATGCTGGCGCGGATGACCTCGCCGGGCGCGCCGTACGAGGCGGTCGAGGCGAGCGGCAACCTGCGCTTCCGCGCGATCGTGCTGGTCTACGTGGTGCACCGGGGCGGCCGGTGGACGAAGCACGACGTGCACTACATCCCGGCCTCGGACACCCCGGTGAGCCGGATCTCCGAGCCGATGAACCACCGGATCAACCCGGAGGACCCGGACGACCGCTCGGTGGTCTGCTTCGAGCTGCCCTGCGACGTCGGCGACGAAATCTGGAACGCCTCGGACGAAGAGCTGACCGACGTCGTCCAGGACGCCGCGCGCCACACCGGACTGCCGCCGCTGAGCCTGGACTGGCTGCAGGTCAAGCGGCTGCGCAACGTGTATCCGGTCTACCAGCGCGGCTACCGGGAGCACCTGTCCGTGCTGGAGGACTGGGTCGACGGCCTCGGCGCGGTGACCACGTTCGGGCGGCACGGCCTGTTCACGCCGGACAACACGCACCACGCGATGGTCATGGGCTACGAGGCCGCCGACGCGCTGGGCAGCGGCAAGTTCGACAAGGATCACTGGTCGGCCGCACGTGACCGGTTCGCTCAACACATAGCGGAAACGTGATCAGAGCCGCTTGACCGGCGCTCGAGGATCAGTGCCGCGCGGCTGCACGCCGGGTCACCGAAAATCACGCCAACCGGGCAATTACCAGCGAAAGCACGCACGGTGAGCGCCAAGTCACACCGGCCCCTTACCCCGTTTTTAGCTTGAACACAGAAAGCTGCGGGACATTGGTGGCGCAGGAGAAGCCGCCGGGACCGACCGGAACCTCGAGTCCTGGCTCCCGGCGGCCCCTGTCCACCAGCTGTCAGGGGACTGTAAGGGAGTCGAGCGCACACTGACGGTGCGTGGCCGAGGCGAGGGGGGCTCGGCTGCGGACCCGGTGACTCGGCTCGTGTGGAGGTAGGTGCGTCATGACCACGCTCGACCTGCCGGATTTCGGCGTTTACGGAAACCGGCGCGCCGTCGCCGTCACCCTCCGCGGGCGCTGGGCGCTCGCCGCGGGCGGCACCGCGGAACTGCGGCCTCGCGCCCGGACGTGGGCCCAGATGTGGGCCCAGACATGGACGCTGCGTCCTCGACGCAGCCGCGTCAGCACGCTCCCGCTGGTCTCCGGTGCGCTCGTAGTCGAGGACCCGGTACACCTGACCGTCGGCGAGGTCGCGGTCGCCGTGGACAAGACGCGCTCGGTGCGGCTGACGGTCGCCGAAGTGACCGCGCTGGGGAACCGGCGGTTCGCGGCCGATCTGATCGTCTCGGCGCTCGGTGACGACGCCGGGCCGGACGAGGTCGTCCGCCTCGAGGGATACGCCGACCGGATACGCAGCGGCTCGCTCGCCATCGTGCTCGGTGGTCCGGCTCCGGCGAGCCTGGGCGGACCAGGACTGCGCATCCGGATGTCAGCGGTATTCGATCGCTGATCGCGACGCTGATTCGAACACTGACGCGGGGCTCCGGCAACCCGCTTGTGGCCTCGAAGAGTCCACGCCTGGTCCACCGGTATTCACCCCGCGTTCCGTTTGACATGCGAGAAAAGGAGACGGAAAGCCGGGGTTGGCGGCTTGGCGATCGAATGGGTGCCGTGCGCTCGGTTTGACCAAGTTTGGGTGGGAGCGTGCGACGATGACCCGGTTCTACCGTCCCGATCGCGTCGACTACGACGTCGTGCTGCTGGACCATCAGTCCGGCGTGAGCCGCTGGGCGACCGCCGGGGTCGAGGTGGTGGACCCACCGCAGGCCCTGGTCGATGGCGGCGGGTCGATGGGCAGCGACATGTTCCGCAACTACGCGGCATCGGTGGCGCCACGGCTGCGGGACTTCGCCGAGCAGGTGGCCGGTGCGGACCAGGTCGGCTCGAACGTGCACCGGTACCAGAGCTACCAGGCAGTGCGGGCAGTGGTCCGCGACGCGCAGGGCCTGGTGCTGGCCGAGGTGCGGTGCGACGGTTCGGTCACAATTCCCGGCGAACTCGACCAGGACCTGCGCCGGCAGTTCATCGGCATGATCAACGGCTGGCTGCCGATGACCATCCGCGAAGTGGACCGCAGCTCCTACGACAACGCGCTGGCTTCGCTGGTCAAGGCGCGTCGCGTGGTGGACGCGATGCTGCGCGAGGTGGTCGGCCTGGCGGCCGGCGGCCTCGACCCGATGCCGTGGGACCACGTCGCGGCGGCGATGGGCGTGCCCCAGGAAACGCTGAACTCGTGGTATCAGGCGCCGGACGGCCTGGCGAAGTGACTATTCTTGGCCGGTAGCCCACTGCGCGCCAGTTAACGCAGCGGAATCCGCCGAACGATCCGAACGTGCGCACCGCGCCGGTCATCACCAGGGGTTGAGACTTGTCCGGGACCGTGTCGTATTTCGAAGCCATCGTCATCGGCCTGGTCCAGGGCGTGAGCGAGCTGTTCCCGGTCTCCAGCCTCGGGCACGCCGTGCTGATCCCGGCGTGGATCGGCGGGGGCTGGGCGAGCACGATGGACATGACGGCGAGCCAGTCGCCGTATCTCGCGCTGATCGTGGCGCTGCACGTGGCCACCGCCGCCGCGCTGATCCTGTTCTTCCGGCACGACTGGGTACGCCTCATCAAGGGCCTGATCAGCTCGATCCAGAACAAGCGGATCCAGACCCCGTACGAGAAGCTGGCCTGGCTGCTGATCATCGGCACGATCCCGGTCGGCATCTTCGGCATCATCCTGGACAAGTTGCTGCGCCAGCATCTGGGCAAGCCGGAGTGGGCCGCAGTCTTCCTGCTCTTGAACGGCGGCCTGCTTTACGCGGCGGAGCGGATGCGCGGCACCAGCGGCCAGGCGCGGACCGCCGAAGGCGTAGACGGCGCCGGACGGCGCGCGGACCGCAACGACCGGACGCAGGTGATGGCCAGCGGCGGCACCCGCCGCAAGCAGAGCACCGCGACGCTCGAGCCGCAGCGGGAACTGGACCGGCACGGCCGTGAACTGCCGCCGCAGATCGCCAGCGACGTGCGGCTGGCCCGCCTCGACAGATCCACCGTGGTCCAGATCGGCGCAGCGCAGATCCTCGGCCTGTTCCCCGGCTTCAGCCGCTCCGGCGCGACGATCGTCGCCGGCCTGTTCAAGGGCCTGCACCACGAGGACGCGGCCCGATTCGCCTTCCTGCTGGCGACGCCGGCGATCCTCGGGGCCGGCGTCTACAAGCTGCCCGAGCTGGCCAAGCCGGAGAATTCGGCGATCGTCGGCCCGGCGATCGCGGGTGCGCTGGTGGCGTTCGTCGCGGCGTACATCTCGGTGCGCTTCCTGGTGAAGTACTTCGAGACCAGGACGCTGACACCGTTCGCCATCTACTGCGCGGTCGTCGGGTTCATCTCGCTGATCCGCTTCGCCTGACCGAGGCCTGACACGCTTTGGCCTGACGCCCTGTCATCTCGGCGGGGGTCAGCCCGCCTGCTTCTCCGCGAGCGCGTTAGCGCATCCGATCCCGGGCGACTGCCGCAGCTTCTCCGCGATGATGCCCATCGCCTGCCCGACGACCGTCACTTCCTGCGGCGACATCAGGTCGATGAACATTTCGCGCACGTCCTCGACGTGTCCAGGCGCGGCCGAGCGCAACACGTCCCAGCCGCGCTCGGTGATGACGGCGAACGCGCCGCGCCGGTCGGAGGGGCAGTCCTGCCGCTCGACCAGGCCGACCTTCTCCATCCGGCCGATCTGGTGCGAGAGCCGGCTCTTGGACAGCAGGGTGCGGTTGGCCAGCTCGGTCATCCGCAGCCTGTTCTCCTCGGACTCGGAGAGCTCGACCAAGACCTGGTAGTCGGTGAAGTTGAGGTCGTGACGCTCGTGCATCCGGTCCTCGAGCTTCACCGGGAGCAACCGCATCACCTCGAGCCAGGCACGCCACGTCTGCTGTTCGGCGTCGCTGAGCCAGCGGGGGGCGGTGTCGTTCATAGCTCCAGGGTACCGGTTATTAGTTGAAATCGAAACATTCGCTCAGCGGACAGCCCGAGCGGATCTACCGTTACCTTAAACGCCCGCGCGTGCTGGACGGCGTCTTAAACGGTCAAGTCAGGAGGATGCTGCCCGCGACTGATCCGGCGCCTTTCTCTTCGATGGCTCCTCGACCGGCTGCTCGGCCGACGCCTCCGCCGGCGGCTCCTCCTGCGGCACTTCCGACTCGAGCGTGGACGGCTCGTCCGCTGCCGCCCCGGTCGCCTCTCCCGCCGCTTCCTCGATCTCCAGCAATGACGCGCTGTGCAGCGCCCGCTCGGCGGCGGCGCCCCCGCCGCGCAGCCCGAACAGCCGCTTGGACAGCAGCAGGTACACCACTGCGACGACGTTGAGCACGAAGGTCCCGATCTTGAACGCGGTCGCCTTGTCGGTGAGTTCGTAGATCTCGATCGGCAGGAACGCGGCGGTCGCCACGACGGCGAAGTACTCGCCCCAGCGCTTGGCGAGCCACAGTCCGATGCCCTCGATCAGTTCGATTACCGCATAAACGGCCAGCAGGATCGCGACCAGGTTCAGCGTCGAGTGCTTGTAGTTGAAGCTCTTGCGGATCGTATCGACGATCGAGGAGTGGTCGAGGTCGTAGCCGAAGTGGGTGGCGAGCGGCTTGAGCAGGGTCAAGTCCTGCTCGAAGAGCTGGGAGAGCGCCTGCTGCGAGTTCTCGAACCGCCACACCGCGACCGCCACCGCGCCGACCAGCAGGAACCGGAAGAACCGCTCGATCGCCAGCAGCCGCAGGATCAGCAGCGAGCGCAGCGCCTTTCCGCGCGGCACCAGCGGCGCGTCCGCGGCAGGACCGGAGGACTTCGGCGCCTCGAGCACGAAGTCACCGCAGC
>CAVQPP010000476.1:0-32927 GCA_963714445.1 uncultured Actinomycetota bacterium | reverse complement strand
CCTGCCGGTGATCAACGGCGAGGTGCTGCTGTACGTCAACGGCCCCGCCTCGACGGGAACGTACCTCGTGGCCGACGCGACCGGCTACTTCACCGGCTCAACGGCCTCCGGCTACACCTCGCTCTCACCGGCGCGGCTGCTCGACACGCGTAACGGCACCGGCGTGAGCGCGGGGAAGGTCGCGGGCGGCAGCCATGTCGTGCTGACGATCGCGGGGGCCGACAAGGGCGCGTTGCCCAAGGCCGGTCTGACGGCCGTGTCGTTGAACATCACCGTGACGGACGATCCGAACGGCGGCAGTTACGTGGCGGCCTATCCCGACGGCAGCGCGACTCCGCTCTCGTCGAACCTGAACTTCGCGCAAGGTCAGACGATCGCCGCCGCCGCCATCGTGCCGGTCGGTTCGGACGGAAAGATCGACCTCTACGTCGGCGGCCTGCCGAGCCAGACAGTGGACCTGGTCGCGGACGTGTCCGGCTACTACAGTCCGTCGAGCACCGCTGCGTACGTGCCGATCATTCCGGATCGTGTGATCGACACCCGCAATGGCGGCGGTCCGGTAGGAAACAACGGCACGGTCACCTTCGATCCGGCAAACGCCGGGCAGGTGCAGGCTGTCCTTCCGGGCAACGTGGTGAACCCGTACTATGTGCTGCCCCGGGACGCCAAGGCCTTCGACTTCAACCTCACCGTCACCCAGCCCACCAGCGGGGGCGTGCTCACGGCGTATCCGTACGAGTCGCAGAGCACTCCGATCCCGGTTGTGTCGAACCTGAACTACGTGCGAGCCCAGACCGTCGCCAACTTCGCCCAGACGACCTCGGGTCCGGCCGAGTTCGACGGATCCGTGGACATCTCGCCCAACCGCACCCCCGGGACCGTGCAGCTGATCGCGGACCTCTGCGGCCTCTACTCGGCGAACTGACTGGCGGAGCCGATGCGGACCGACTGCGACGACCTGACCGAGGCAATCGTCGACAACGGCCACTACGTCTCCCTGGGGCTCGGTGAACTTCGCACGTCTCGCGGACCGATGACGACAACGGCCGCCTTGCGCATGAGACAAGGCGGCCGGAATTCAATAAACCAGGACAAATAAGTGGAGGTGCCGGGAATCGAACCCGGGTCCATCGGCGCGGGAACAGGGCTTCTACGGGCGTAGTCCCAGTGCGCTTTTCTCGGCTCCGGCGACCCCTGGGACGAGTCGACGACGAGCCCAGCCACGTAAATTTCCCTCAATCTCCCGTGGCCTGATCATGAGGTTGAGCCCCCTAACGATGCCGGACTCCAGGTCGGGGGCGATCCTGGACCGACAGATCCCTACACCGGGATCTCGCGCTTAATCAAATGATTAGGCAGCGAGAGCCATGGTGGTACGGGCAACGCGCAACTTCTGAGTTGGCATTTGTTTTTTCGCTGCGTAATGGTTAACGAGATCATCACAGCTTCCTCGGCCCGCTTCCCCTGCTTCGACGTCCAATGTCGAAACCGTTCACCCCCGTGGCGAGAACGCACACGGCAGCTCACGGACGCGCCCGGGCCGGTCGTGTTGACGTGGGCCTGTGCGCGGCAGTGGCAGTGGTGTGCAGTTCTCAAACAGCTGAACAGCGGTGGAACGCAGGGTACCGCATTGCTGTTCCAGGATACCGGGTGCGCGGGGGCGCGGGGAAATCGATTGATCAAGGCGCGCGGTGGGGCGGCGACGGGGGTCGGGGCGGCGGGCGCCAGTCAGACAGAGCGGAGCGTCAGCGCGGGCGGCGGCGGTGGGCGGCGATGTCGCGTTCGGCCTCGCGCTTCATCTGCTTCTCTAGGAGCGTGTGGCGCTTGTCGTAGTCCTTCTTGCCTCGGGCCAGGCCCAGCTCGACCTTGGCCTTGCCGTCCTTGAAGTACAGGGACAGCGGGATGAGGGTCAGGCCCGACTCCTTGGACTTGCCGATCAGCTTCTGGATCTCCTCACGGTGCAGCAGCAGCTTGCGCAGGCGGCGCGGCGTGTGGTTGTTCCAGGTGCCCTGGTTGTACTCCGGGATGTGCACGTTGTAGAGCCACAGCTCGGCGTCCTTGATCTGCGCGAAGCCGTCGACCAGGGAGGCACGGCCCTCACGCAGCGACTTCACCTCGGTGCCGGTGAGGACCAGGCCGGCCTCATAGGTGTCATCGATGAAGTAGTCGTGCCGTGCCTTCTTGTTCTGGGCGATGTCTTCTGCCCGCGCTCCTTGACCATCCCTCTATTCTCGCTCAGACCCGCAAGTACTTTCGCAGGGTGAACGCCGAGGCCAGCACCGCCATCGACACGCCGACGGCCAGCAGGCAGGGCACGATCCAGACGAACGGCGACCAGCCGATGAACTGGATCGAGGTCAGGTGCGGGGCGACCACGTGGTTGATGAAGAACGCCTTGACGCCGACCAGGATGATCGAGGCGACCAGGCCGCCGGCCAGGCCGGCCACCGCGCCTTCGAGCAGGAATGGCATCTGGATGTAGAAGTTCGACGCGCCTACCAGGCGCATGATGCCGGTTTCTCGCCGTCGGCTGAACGCGGACAGGCGCACCGTGTTGAAGATCAGCAGGAAGGCGAGCACCAGCATGACCACGGCGACGCCGATCGCGGTGATCTCCGCGATGTGGATGAACGTGAAGAGGGGTCTGAGGAGTTGTTGCTCGTCCTCGACGGATTGCACGCCGGCTAGGCCGCCGACGGCGCCCTCGACGACCGCGGCGTTCGTTCGGGTCGTCCAGCTTGACCCGGTAGGAGTACTGCATGTCGTTCGGCGTCACGTCCTGGGAGAGCGCCGAGCCGCTCTGCAGCTGCTGGTAGCGCGCGAACGCCTGGGTCGGGGTCTCCTCGGTGATCGTCTGCACGTGTGGCGTCTTGGCCAGCGTGTCGTGGATCGACGTCTGCTGCGCCGGGGTGACCGCGGTCTGGCAGTTCGGGTACTTGTTCGACGTCCTCCGTGTTGCACATGAAGACGCTGACCTCGACCTTGCCGTACCAGTAGTCCTGCATGTGCAGCGTCTGCTGCCACATCAGCAGGCCGGACCCGAGCATCACCAGGGCCACGGCGGTCGAGACGACGACCGCGATGACCATCGTGAGGTTGCGGCGCAACCCCTGGGCGATTTCCTGTAGTACGTACTGGACGCGCATCGTGGGTATACCTGCCGAGTTAGTCGGGTGCTTATGGCTGCTTGTGGCTTGGGAGCCTGGGCTAGCGCACGTAGCCGTAGACGCCGCGGGCTTGGTCGCGCACGAGAGCGCCTTGGTCGAGCTCCAGCACGCGCTTACGCATCTGGTTCACGATCGCCTGGTCGTGCGTGACCATTACGACCGTGGTACCGGTCCGGTTGATTCGGTCGAGCAGTTTCATGATGCCGACGCTGGTCTCCGGGTCGAGGTTACCGGTCGGCTCGTCCGCGATGAGGATCATCGGCCGGTTCGCGAAGGCCCGAGCGACAGCGACGCGCTGCTGCTCGCCACCGGAGAGCTCGTTGGGCATCCGGTCCTCCTTGCCGCCGAGGCCGACCAGCTCCAGCACCTCGGGCACGACCTTGACGATCTGGCCCTTGGGCTGGCCGATCACCTCGAGCGCGAACGCGACGTTCTGGTACACGGTCTTGTTCGGCAGCAACCGGAAGTCCTGGAAGACGGTGCCGATCAGCCGGCGGTGGTGCGGCAGCTTCCAGTTGGACAGCCGGCTGAGGTCCTTGCCCGCGACGATGACCCGGCCGGTGCTCGGCCGCTCCTCGCGCAGGATCAGCCGCATGAAGGTGGACTTGCCGGAACCGGAGGATCCGATGACGAACACGAACTCACCGCGCTCGATCTCCAGCGACATCTCCCGCAGCGCGGGGCGCGCTTGATTGGGATACGTCTTGCTGACGTTCTCGAAACGAATCACGGTTGCATCACCATCCGGCGGCAGTCTAGACATTGCGGACCCGGCGCGGCAGCCGGTTCCGTGAGGAGGCCGCGCGCAGTTCCCCTGGAGTGTACGAGGCGCGCAGGGGATGCGAGGGAACGAAAGAGCGCGATATGGCGTTCTCTACCGAAACGAGGAGGCTGCCATGAGACGCGACGACTTGGTTTGTGCCAACTGCGCTGGGCCCGTGTCCGAGGGACGTTGCTCAGTGTGCCGAGCCTCCCGTGACCAGTACGGACGTGGGAACAGCCCGTTCTACGCGTCGCTGTGGATGGTGCTGGCGGTTGTCGCCGCGCTGGTATGCGCGCTGGCGTTGGAAGCCCACTTCGCGTAATAGATCGGGCTCGCGGCGCGATGCGTGGCGTGAGCTGAGTCACATTCAGATGTAACGAGCGATGGCCTCTGACGGTTCGATGGCGGTCGCTTAGGCGTGGGTCCGGCGCCAGCGGATGCCCGCCTCGATCCTGTGTCTGTCTGCCTCGCTCCGCGAGGCCTTCACCGAAGCGGGATTTCACGCGTTGGTGCGGCGCCAGCGGATGCCCGCCTCGATCCTGTGTCTGTCTGCCTCGCTCCGCGAGGCCTTCACCGAAGCGGGATTTCACGCGTTGGTGCGGCGCCAGCGGATGCCCGCCTCGATGAAGCCGTCGATCTCGCCGTCCAGGACGGCAGCCGTGTTCCCAGTCTCGAAGTCGGTGCGCAGGTCCTTCACCATTTGGTAGGGGTGCAGGACGTACGAACGCATCTGGTTGCCCCACGAGCCCGTCGTGTCGCCCTTGAGCGCGTCAATCTTCGCCTGCTCCTCCTGCCGCTTACGGTCAAGCAGCTTTGCCTGGAGGACGGCCATCGCCGAGGCCTTGTTCTGCAGCTGCGAGCGCTCGTTCTGGCAGGAGACCACGATGCCCGTGGGCAGGTGGGTGAGACGTACCGCGGAGTCGGTGGTGTTGACGCCCTGACCGCCGGGACCGGAGGAGCGGTAGACGTCCACTCGAATCTCGTCGTCGGGGATCTCGATGTGGTCGGTCTGTTCGACGACCGGAACGACTTCGACGCCTGCGAACGACGTCTGGCGGCGGCCTTGGTTGTCGAACGGGGAGATACGCACCAAGCGGTGCGTACCCTGCTCGACGGACAGCGTCCCGTACGCGTAGGGCACGTGGACGGCGAACGTGGCCGACTTGATGCCGGCCTCTTCCGCGTATGAGGTGTCGTAGACCTCGGTCGGGTAGTTGTGCCGCTCTGCGTAACGCAGGTACATGCGCATCAACATCTCGGCGAAGTCGGCGGCGTCCACGCCACCTGCCTCAGCGCGGATGGTGACCAGCGCCTCGCGAGAGTCGTACTCGCCGGCGAGCAGCGTGCGCACTTCGAGCTCGCTGATCGACTGGGCTAAGTGCGGCAGCTCAGCCTCGACCTCGGCCCGGGTGTCCGCGTCGTCCTCGGCCTCGGCGAGCTCGGCGAGCACCTCGAGATCGTCGAGCCGACGGCGCAGTGTCTCGACGCGGTTGAGCTCGCCCTGGACGTAGGAGAGCCGGCTGTTGACCTTCTGCGCCTTCGCCTGGTCGTCCCACAGGTCGGGCGCCGCCGCCTCCTCGTTCAGCCGCTTGATCTCGGCGCGCAAGGAGTCCAGGTCCACCACCGCCTCGATCGAGGACATGGTGGACTTGAGGTTCTTCAGCTCTTCAGGAATGTCTACGGCCACAACCCTCAAGAGTACGCGACGTGAGGGTGATGTTCAGACGGCGCTTGAGTAGAGGTGGATGGTGCCGTCGGGCGCGGTCGTGGTCATGACCAGGCCCTGCCCGGGGAGCGGAGTCACACCGACCGGGTTCTGCGACGTCACACCTACCGGTGCCCAGGTGAACGTGCCGCGTAGATCGGCTCCGGAGGGCTCGTAGACCTGGACGTCTCCGGAAACTGACTGGATGAAGAGGTACGGCTTGCCGTCGTTGGTGTACGCGGCCTCGGGCTGCCCTACCGCGCCGGTCGGGTACGTGGAGTTCCAGTAGCCGTTGTTGGTCAGGCGAAGGACTGCGAGGTCTGGCGACCGGACGACGTACGCAGCCATGGTTCCGTCGGCACGGATCGCGAGCGCGACATCCGGCTTGATCGGGCCCGCACTTGAGACCGCGCGCCAGGGCTGCCAGGTTCCGGACGGCGTGCCAGTTCCGCTGGTGGCCAATAGATCTCCCGCCTTGGCGGCAACGAGGAGTTCGGTGCGTTCGCCGGAGAGGGCTACTGCGGCGGGAGCGCCGACGGCGCGGGCCGAACCGGCTCCGGCTGGTGCGAGCGACGTCCAGGGCGACCACGCGTCCGCGCCTGCGCTGTGGATAGCGCGGTACATCGCGTCGTCGGTCGCTGAAACGGCGTAGATCTCGACGGCGCCGGACGGCCGGCCGATGACCGCTGGCTCGGCGGACGACGTCAGGCCGGGGATCGTGCGCCACGAGTTGAAGTGGAGCGTGGCGGACGTGCCCGGCACGCTTGACGCGTAACGCACCGTGCCGTCCGTACCGGTCATGACGACGTACGCGGCATCGCCTGCCTTTACGTAGTGCACCGCGCCAATCGGCTTGACCGGAGGCGCTGTCACCTGCCCGAGCGAGACGAGTCCGAGCGGCCCGACCGGCTTCGTAGGAATCGGTGATGGGCTTAAGGACGCGGCCTGCTGCACTGCAGCAGGCGTGTTCTTGGCTGCGCCGACCGGTTGTTGGCCGTTGTCGGCGCGATGGCCGTTCCACCACGCGTAACCGCCGACGGCGACGAGCGCGGTCGCGATGACTGCCGCGATAGCGGGGACGCGATTGCTGCGGTTGCGGTCGGTCTCTCCGGCCCGCGAGCTGACGGACTTTCGGCTGGCGGGGTTGGGTGCGTCGGCGGCGATTTCGCGCGGACGCGGGGGCAGCGGCGCGCCGCCGGGAATCGGCGCCGACGGGCCGAGCGGTTCGCGGATGGGCCGCATGAGGTTGTGGTGCGTCTGACGCGTTGCGTCGGCCTCATCGGCGGCGCCGCGTACGAGCGGCACGGCGCCAACCGTTATCGGGACGGACGGCCCCGGCCCGGCGGTGAGCGCGGCCGGATCGACGACGGCGCGCGGATCGGCGACGCGCAGCGCGGGCAGGCCGGAGAGTTCGGGTGCGAGCACGCGCAGGCGGCCGGCGACCTCCGCGGCGGTCAGTCGCGCGGCGGGAGCCTTGGACAGGCAGTTGGTGAGCATTTCGGTAAGCGGTTCCGGCATGCCGGGCACGTCCGGGACGGTCTCAGTGACGTGCCGTCGCAGCACAGCGCCGGGGTGACCGCCGCCGAACGGCGTCCAGCCGGTGAGCAGTTCGAAGATGAGCGTGCCGAGTGCGTACACGTCGACCGGCGGACCCGGGGGGCAGCCCTCGATGACTTCGGGCGCCAGGTAGTCCGGCGTGCCGACGATCCGGGTGGCGCGGGTCCGACGCGGGCCGTCCACCAGGCGCGCGATGCCGAAGTCGGTGAGGCGCGCGGCGCCGGTGACCGAGTCGAGCAGAACGTTTTCCGGCTTCACGTCGCGGTGCACGACGCCCCGGGCGTGCGCGGCGGCGAGACCTGCGGCCACGTCGGCGGCTAGGGCGACGGCATCGGCCGGGGGCAGCGCGCGCTTCGCATCGAGACGTTCGCGCAGATCGGTGCCGCGCACCAGGTCCATCACCAACGCCAAGTCGGTGCCGTCGACGACAAGGTCGCGGACCGCCACGACGTTCGGGTGGACCAGGCTGGTGAGCACGGTGCGTTCCTGAACGAAGCGAGCGATCAGCGTCTGATCAGCCGCCAGATCCTCGCGCAGCAGCTTGACCGCGACCGGCCCGTCGGGCCCGGCGCCCTCCCAGACGGTGCCGCACGTACCTCGGCCGATCACTCGCGTGACCGTGTACCTGCTGCCGATCTTGCGTGTCACCGTCGCTCCGTGTAGTCGCAAACTGTGCGAAAGAGTTCGCTCGTTGCAACTGTGCCGTTCCGGAGACAGCGCGGGCAACTAACGCGCCGGAGCGCCGCGCAAGTCCACGGTCACGCAGGCCGGAAAATAATTCAGTTGTCGTATCCGAGGCGGTCCACGAAGCCAACGGCGGTGCTCAAGACCGCAGCAGCGCCTGAGTTCGACGTCGTGTGGTGCTTGGCGAGCTGCTTTCCGACAGTGACGCCGATCGCGACGGCGACGGCGAGGACGATGACCAGGATCGCGAGCTTGCTCAGGCAGCCAAGACCGGTCTGCTTCTCCGGCGCGCTCGGTGAGTAAGACTGCGGCTGCCGGGGCGCCTGGGTGCGCGGCGCTTGATACTGCTGCGGGGGGCGGTACTGCGCCGGTTGCACGGCACGCGGCGGGTTCTGATACGCCATCGGGTACTGGTTTGCCTGCGGACGCGATGCGTTACCGGGACCCGATGCGCGACCGGACGCGGGTTGCGCGCCCGGCGCTGAGTAAGGCTGTGCGGGCGCGGACCGCTGGGGCCGCGCCTGTGGCTGCAGCATTTGCGGCGTCGGCGTCGCCGGGGCTATTGGCGTTGTCGGCGCTGCCGGTGACGGGGCCATCGGCGTGCGGGCGATCGGGGTCGTGGGGGCGGCCATCTGCGCGGCCCGGTTGATCGGCACGACCTGCGCGCCCTGCTGCTGTATGGGTTGCGGCTGGACGGCTTGCGGCTGCGCTGCGGGAATCTGCGGCTGGGCGTTCTGCGGCGCCGGAACGCCGTTCTGCACCCGTCCGGCGCGAGCGCTCGGCCAGACCGAGTGCGGTGCGGCGTGCACGCCGGCCCCGGCCCCGCCGCCCGCGACCGCCTTGAGCTCGGCGGGCAGCGCTGGCAGCACCACGGTCCCGTGGCTCGGGTTAACCGGCAGCCGGACTGTCGTGCCCTCCTGGTTCACGCGTACGGCCGCGCGTAGCCGCGAGGCCAGTTCACCGGCCAGTGGCCTGCGTTCCGGCTCCTTCGCCAGCGCGGCCAAGGCCACGGCCCACAACCGGTCCGAGACGCCCTGTGGACGCTGCGGCGTGGCCGTCTGGTGCGCCCGGAAGACCTCCATCGCATCGCGTCCGCGGAACGGCGGATGGCCGGTGAGCAGCTCGAAGAGCATGATTCCGGCGGAGTAGATGTCGACCGCGCTGGTGGCCTTGCGGCCGGAGATCACCTCGGGCGACAGGTAGTACGGCGTGCCGACGACCTGGCTGGTGCGAGTGACTGACGGCGCGTCGGCCAATCGCGCGATGCCGAAGTCGGTCAGCATCGGTCGCAGACCGCCGTCTTCCGGCTGGAGCAGCACGTTGGCCGGCTTGACGTCCCGGTGGATGATCTTCGCCGCGTGGGCCACGCCGAGCGCGTCGGCGACGTCCGCGACCAGCAGCGCGGCTTCCTCGGGGCCAAGGGTGCCCCGCTCGCGCAGATAGGCGCGCAGGTCCGGCCCCTCGACCAACTGCATCACCAGCGCCAGCACGTCGCCCTCGACCACCAGGTCGCGGATCGAGACCAGCGACCGATGCCGCAAGCCGACCAGTGCCGTGCGCTCCCGCAGGAACCTGGTCACGACGTCGGGATCCGTCGCCAGCTCCTCCAGGAGGACCTTGATCGCGACTGCCTCGCCGGTGTCCCGTACACGCCCCCGCCACACCGACCCGAAGGCCCCGCGCCCTAACTGCTCATCCAGCTGGTATCGGCTGCCGATCGGCTGACCCACGAAACCTCTCCCCCAGTTGTCGACTCGGGCTGGCGCCGCCGCGGCGCGGCGATCGGCGCAAAGTCACCCTAGTGCCGCCACCGCTTCCGGCGGATACGGCTGGTGGATTCGTACCCAAGCTGCTACAGGATCGCGCTGCCGCGCGCCTATGTGCAATGAGGTCGTCCCACGGCTTCGGAGCCCGCACACTGTGTCTTGGAGACAACCGCGTCTCGGCGACAACCGCGACGACGTCTTTAAGACATCAGCGTCTTCGGAACAACCGTGACTGTGTCTTCGAGACAACCGTGAGGGCTGTCTCGGATACCGTGGCATCCGGCGAGAATTGCCCGATCCGGCTCGCCCGTGATGACGCAAGCGCAACGCAGAAGGCAGCCCGCATGCAGATCCGACTCTCCGTCACCTCGGCGCGCGACGCGGCGGACGCTGCGATGGGCGTAGACGCGTCACCGGGGTTGGAGCCTGCGTCGAATCTGAATGCCGCGTCTTCCAATGCCCTGGTTTCCAACGGCGCCGCCTCGAACGACGTGGTCGACGTTGACGCCGTCGTAACCGCTGCGGCGGGCACCGCCTTCAGCGCGGCGGCTGGCGGGTTACGCACGCTCGCCGGCGTACCGGATGGTCGTTTCTTCGCCGGCTCGACACCGGTGCTCGACGAGATGCCGCTCGGCCTGCCTCCACTACTAGACGGCGCCGCCTTAACCATCGGCGGTCCCGGTGCCCCGACGTCGCTGCCCAGCGGGCTAGAGCTGCACGTGGTCGGCGGCCCGGACGCAGGCGGCGTGCACCTGATCTCCCCGCCGGAACCGGGAGCCGGTCCGGTGCTGATCTCGATCGGCCGGGGCGCGGACGCTCAGGTGCGCATCGAAGACCCTGACATGTCCCGCCTGCACGCCGAACTGCTGGTGACGGCCGACTGGGTGCGGTTACGCGACGTCGGCTCGACTAACGGCACGACGATGGACGGTAACCCGGTCGGTGCCGAATCCGTGCTGCTACTACCTGACGCACTCGTGCGGCTCGGCGAGACGACAATCGCACTACGTGGGGCGCAGCGCACGCTTGAGGCCGAGCCGGACAGGCTAGGGCGCCTGCGCGTGCGTACGACACGACGGCAGCCGGTGAACCTCTCTACGCCACGCATCGACCTACCGCCGAAGCCGTCCAACCGCGGTCTCCCCGCCGCACGCCGACGCGCCGCCGCAGCGTTCGAGCAGGCGAAGGCGACCGCCGAAACCCAGATCTCAGCCGCGCTCGCCGCCGAGGCCGCGCTCCGCCGCGAGCAGCACCCCGACCTCGCCGCCCTGCTGACAACCGCGATCCGCCCAGAACCGCGTCTCTGGACGCGCGATCCGGAGCAGCCCGGCCTGCTAGACCTGCGCGTGGGCACAGCACGCATCGCCTCGCGCGTGACCGTCGGATCGGGGCCGAAGACATTCCGGCCACGCGTAGCCGCAGCGCCGGTGACGCTCGACCTCGAGTCGGTAGGCGTGCTCGGCCTGGTCGGCCCGCGCCCGCAGCTCACCGCACTCGGCCGCTCGCTCGTGGCGCAGTTGACGGCGAGCTGCGCACCGCGTGATCTGGAACTCGTGCTGCTGTGCACCAGCGACTCGCGTCCGTGGCAGTGGGTCCGATGGCTGCCGCACGCCATCCCGCAGGACGGCCAGGACTGCCGAGCGTTGGTCGGCCTAACACCGGCGCAGGCGACGTTACGTGTCGCCGAGCTGATCGAGCGGCTGATGACGCGCCAGGCAACAGGCAGAACCACCATCACCCGGCGCACGGTGCTGATCGTCGACTCGGCATCAGATCTGCTCGATGCGAGGGGAATACAGCGACTGCTCGACGAGGGCCCCGGCGCAGGCATCCACGCCATCGCGCTCGCCTCGCGCCCCTCACAGCTCCCCGACGCAACCGGCGCCATGGTCACCCTGAGCGGCGACGTCAACACCAGGCTCCGTCTAGAGCGGCCAGGCGCGCCCGCCCTGGACAACATCATCGCCGACCTGGCGTCGGTGGAATGGGCCGAGCGATTCGGCCGGGCACTGGCCCCCCTCCGCGAGACCGACGGCTTCGGTGCGCCCCAACTCCCCGAGGAAGCCCGCCTACTCGCACTGCTCGACCTAGATCTGCTCACGCCCGCCAAGCTCGGCGCACGCTGGTCAGCACGTCCTGCCGACCCCGAGCTGACGGTCGGTGCCGACGACCACGGTCCAGTGCGCGTAGACCTGACAAGCCATCACATCCTCGTCGGCGGCGTATCGGGCTCCGGAATCTCCGAAACGCTGCGTTCGATCACATGCGCACTCGCGGCCGTCAACCGTCCCGAGTATCTGCGTATCGCACTGATCTCCGGTGGTAACGGACCATCGCTCGCGGAGAGCGCCGCGTTACCGCACGTCGACGTCCACCTTCCGCCGGACAGCTCCCCTGATGCGTTACGCAAGCTGCTTGACCAGATCGAGCGCGAGATCCAAGGGCTGCCCGACCCGAGTCGCCCGCGCACGCTTGTCGTCGTCGACGGTTTCGACCGGCTAGCCGCCGACCACCCCTGGTTCGCCAAGGGCCTCGCCGCAGCCGCACGCGACGGCCGTGCGCACGGCCTGAACGTAGCCGTCGGCGTTACGCTCGAAGATGCGCAGGCGGTGCGTCTGCTAGACGGCGACCTATGCGACGAGGCGCACATCCGCATCGCGTTACGCACGCACGGCGCCGAGGAGTCACGCAAGCTGGTCTCGCTACCGGTCGCCGTTTCAGTCCGCCCCGACACGCCCGGCCGCGCGCACCTCGCCCTGCCGGACGGCCGCGTGCTACCGATCCAGGTCCCACTAATCAGCGGCCGCATGCCGTCAACCGCGTCGAGCCGCGCGACCGTGGTCCGACTGCCGTGGACCGACCTCGGTCAGCCGGTCCCACGCCGCAGCGTCGCGCCGTCCAGCCTCGAATCAACCGCCGGAGGGCAGTCCGGCGGCCCCACCGACCTCGCCCTTTTCGTCGAGACCGCCCGCCGCGCCGCCTCCCGCTGACATGTGGCCGTCGCAACACTTTTCTCGATAGCAGCGCACGAACGCCGGTGCTAGATTTCGGCTGCCCGGTCTTCCGGGGAGGGGCTAAACGGGTTTAGGGGAGGGCTTTATCGATGGCATCGATGACGCATGCCTCAACACGCTTGAGAACCACGTCGGCGGTCATGGGGGCGGTACTGCTCAGCAGCGTCGTCAGCGTGATCGCGGCCGCCGGACCGGCGGCTGCGGCGCAAGTCAGCTTCGGTCAGCGAACGACGCAGGCTTACACGGACTCGCTGACGCCGGGACAGAGCTTTAACAACCAGCCCGGCGACCTGCCGCTCGGCAGCTGGGTCGATGCGAACGGCAAGACGCACACGTCGCGCGACTACGTCACGTTCGATGTCTCCGCGTTCACCAAGAAGCACATCCTGAGCGCGACGCTCTTCTTCGCCGAGTCGAAGGTGACGCAGTGCCAGGCCGCGAGCATCGAGGTCTGGCGGACGAACACGCAGGATGAGCCGATCACCTGGCGGCACGCGCCGGAAGGCCAGACGCTGCTCGGCACCGTGCCGACCGGGGGAGTCGCCTGTCCTGCGCCTTATCCGCACCTTGACCTGACTGACGCGATCAGCAACGCGTTGGCGGCGCGCCACTCCACGTTCTCAGTCGAGCTGCGCCTTCCCGCGGCCGAGGAGAAGGACGCCTCGTTCGGGCGGTGGCTGAGCGGCTCGAACGGCGTCAGCCTGAGCATTCAGTACAACACGCCGCCGCAGGCGCCGGTCGAGCTGTTCAATGACCTTCAGCCGTGCGCAACGTCGCACCCTTATCCATACGTCGGCGACGCGCATCCTCAACTAGAGGCGATCTTCAGCGATGCCGACCCCGGTGACAACCTGACCGGCGACTTCGCAATCTGGCCCGTGAACGACCCGGGCGCACGGACCGAGTTCTCGACCTTCGTGGGCAACGGACGCGAAGGCGGCACGGATAGCCCCGCCAACCTCGCGGACGGCGGCACGTATGCCTGGCAGGCCCGTTCCGACGATGGCACGGACAAGTCGGCGTGGTCGCAGACCTGCTACTTCCACGTCGACACCACCGCTCCCTCGGCCGAGCCGAAGGTCGTCTCGGCGAACTACCCGGAGAACGCGTCGACGCCGGGCGGCCAGGTGCCGACCTTCACATTCAGCGCCAACGGCGTGTCGGACGTCGTGGGGTATCAGTTCAGCTGGCAACAGGACATGAGCGTCTTCGTCTGCAGCATCGGCGACAAGGGCATCCCGCAGTGCCCCGACGTGTTCGACCGGCCCGATGTGGTCCGCGCCGACAAGCTCGGCGGCTCGGCGAGGCTCACGCAGATGCCGCCGCTCACCGGAGGCCCCGTGCGCCTCTGGGTGCGTAGCATCGACCGGGCGCTCAACGTGTCGAACGAGTACATGTACCAGTTCTTCGTCGGCCCCACGTATCCGACGGTGACTCTGAACCCTCAAACGCCGCAGTACGGCGTCCCGACCACGCTCACGTTCACGCCTAACCCGGCGCTGGCCGGCATCGGAGTGGACAGCTACACGTACGAGATCGACCACACGACTCCGGGCACGCCGCAAACGGTCACGGCCAGCGCGGACGGCACGGCTTCGGTCACGGTCAATCTGAGCAAGGGCCCGAACTGGATCAAGGTCACCAGCCACAGTCCGAACGGTTGGGTGAGCGAGCCGTACCAGGTCTACGAGTACGTCGACACCTCGCCGACGGTCACTTCTGACGTCTACCCGGACGTCAGCCTGGACCCGAACGCGACCGGCGGCGGCGTCGGCGTGCCTGGCGTGTTCACCTTCGTCTCGAAGGTGCCCGGCATCCAGTCGTTCAGCTACTCGATCGACTACGGGCCGAACGTGACGATCCCGGCTGACGCGAGCGGCAAGGCGCAGATCACGTATACGCCGGACACAAGCGGCTATCACGAGATCGACGTGTACGCGACAGGTCCGGACGGGACTGTGTACGACACGTACTACTACGGGTTCGTCGTGAACTGACGCCCGGCTTAGCACGCGGCTGCGCCCCTCCGAATGGTTCGGAGGGGCGCAGCCGTCTTACGTTTTCTAGCTCGCCTAGGCGAGCGCGCCTGTGCGCAGCATCGTGCGTAGGGTGCGCAGCGCGACGGAAAGGGTCGCCAGGTCGAACGTGTCGGCGGTGCCGATCTCGTCGAGCACGGCTCGGGCGCGGTCGACCGCAGCGCGGTTCTTCGCGACCCACGTGGCGAAGCGGACCCCGGGATCGGTCTCGCCGGGCGCGGCGGCCAGGATCTCGAAGGTGAGCTCAGCCTGGGCGGTGTAGAGCTCCTCGCGCACTGCCGAGCGGGCCATGGCCTGCCAGCGGTCGGTGCGTGGGAGGGCGTTGATTCGGTCGCGCAGGGAGCCGATGCGGAGACGGTCCACGATGTCGAAGTAGCACTCGGCTACCTCTACCGGGGCCCGGCCGCTGTCCCAGGCCACCTCGACGATGTCGAGCGCCGAGTAGGCGGCGGTCGCCGCTGCTGCGCGGGCGGCCAGGTCCTCAGGAACGCCTACGTCGAGCAGTTCCTGCTTTGCCGTGGCCAGCTGGTCGAAGTCTGCGCCCTTGAGCAGCTTGGGCAGCTGTGCGACGACCTCGCCCACGCCGGCTCGGAAGGATTCGACTTGTGCGGCGATGTCCAGTGGGTGTCTGCGGTTGAGCAGGAACCAGCGGGCACCGCGCTCGGCGAGCCTGCGCGCGGAGAGGCGCATTCGCGTCTGGAGCTGCGCGGGGACCTTGTTGTCCAGGGCGTCCACCGCGATCCAGAACGAGGCCATGTCGAACACCGAGCGGGCCACCAGGTGCGCGCGGGCGACCTCCTCGGCCGCGGCGCCGGTCTCCTCGCGCATCCGGAACACGAAGCTGGTTCCGGCGTTGTTGACCATGCTGTTGACGACCTGCGTGGTGATGATCTCGCGGCGCAGCGGGTGCGCCTCGATCCGCTCCTTGAACCGCTCGCGCAGCGGCGAGGGGAAGTAGTGGAACAGCTCGGACTTCAGGAACGGGTCGTCCGGCAGCGCGCTGTCCAGCAACTCGTCTTCGAGGGTGATCTTCGTGTAGGCGAGGAGCACCGAGAGCTCTGGTTGGGTTAGGCCGAGTTGGGCCTGGCGGCGTTCGTTGATGGTCCGCTCGCCGGGTAGGAACTCCAGTTCCCGGTTCAGGTGCCCCTCGGTGACTAGGCGGTGCAGATAGCGCGCGTGCACGTTAAGCAGACCCGGGGCCTGGGCGACCGCGGAGGCGAGAGCGACGTTCTGGCCGTAGTTGTCGCCCAGCACCAGATAGCCGACTTCCTCGGTCATCTCGGCTAGTAGGTCGCCGCGTTCGTGCTCGCCTAGTTCGCCGACCGCGACGGCCTGGTCCAGCAGGATCTTGATGTTGACCTCGTGGTCTGAGGTGTCCACACCGGCCGAGTTGTCGATCGCGTCGGTGCAGATCTTGCCGCCGGTGCCACCCGCACCTTGGAGGGCGAACTCGATCCGGCCGAGCTGCGTGAAGCCTAGGTTGCCGCCCTCACCTACGACCCGGGCACGTAGGTCGGCGCCGTTGATCCTTATCGCGTCGTTGGCCTTGTCGCCGACGTCTGCGTTGGACTCGGTCGCGGCCTTTACGTACGTGCCAATGCCGCCGTTCCAGAACAGGTCCACCGGGGCGAGCAGGATCGCGCGCATCAGCTCGGCCGGCGTCATCCGAAGCACGGAGTCATCGATCGCTAGGGCGCCACGTAGTTGCGGAGTGAGTGGGATGGACTTCGCGGTGCGAGGGAAGATCCCGCCACCTAGTGAGATCAGATTCTTGTCGTAGTCATTCCACGAGGAGCGCGGTAGGTCGAACAGGCGGCGGCGCTCGGCGTATGAGGTGGCCGCGTCCGGGTTCGGGTCGACGAAGATGTGCCGGTGGTCGAAGGCCGCGACGAGCCGGATGTGCTCGGACAGCAGCATGCCGTTGCCGAACACATCGCCGGACATGTCGCCGATGCCGACCGCGGTGAAGTCCTGCGTCTGGCTGTCGACGCCGAGTTCGCGGAAGTGCCGCTTGACCGACTCCCACGCACCGCGCGCGGTGATGCCCATCGCCTTGTGGTCGTAGCCGACCGAGCCGCCGGACGCGAACGCGTCACCGAGCCAGAAACCGTACTCGGTGGCCACGCCGTTGGCGATGTCGGAGAAGGTCGCGGTGCCCTTGTCCGCCGCGACGACCAGGTACGTGTCGTCGCCGTCGAAGCGCACTACGTCTGCCGGCGGCACGACCTTGCCGTCCACGAGGTTGTCGGTGATGTCGAGCAATCCTCGGATGAACGTCTTGTAGCACTCGATGCCTTCGGCCTGGAACGCGTCGCGGTCGGCCGGGTCAACCGGCCGCTTGACCACAAAGCCGCCCTTCGCGCCGACCGGCACGATCACCGCGTTCTTGACCATCTGAGCCTTGACCAGGCCGAGGATCTCGGTGCGGAAGTCCTCACGCCGGTCCGACCAACGCAGCCCGCCGCGCGCGACGGCGCCGAAACGCAGGTGCACGCCCTCGACGCGGGCCGAGTAGACCCAGATCTCGTACTTGGGCTTGGGCTGCGGCAGGTCCGGCACCGCGCCAGCGTTGATCTTGAACGAGATGTACGACTTGGGCTTGCCGTCCGCGGCGAGCTGGTAGAAGTTCGTGCGCAACGTCGCCTGGATCACCGCGCGCAGCGAGCGCAGGATGCGGTCCTCGTCGAGTGAGGCGACCGCGTCGAGCGCGCCCTCGATCTCCTCGACCAGGCCGTCGATCAGCTCACGTCCGGCCGCCGCGTGCGCCGGGTCGAAGGAGGCCTCGAACAGCTTCACCAACAGCCTGGCCAACGTCGTGTTCTTGCTGACGACCCTCTCGATGTAGCCCTGGCTGAACGGCGTGCCGCCCTGCCGCAGGTACTTCACGTAAGCGCGCAGCACGGTGACCTGACGCCAGGTCAGCCCGGCGCGCACCACCAGCGCGTTGAAGCCGTCGTTCTCGGTCTGGCCGGACCACGCGGCGGCGAAGGCGGCGGTGAACCGCTCGCGGGCAGCCTGGTCGCGCAGCCACTCCGGATCGGCGACGCGCAGCCCGAAGTCGTAGACCCACGCCGGTTCGCCGCTCTCGCGGTCCAGCTCGTACGGGTGCTCGTCGAGCACGTCGACGCCGAAGCGCTGCAGGATCGGCAGCACCTCGCCGAGCGAGATCGCCCGGCCGACACGGAAGATCTTGAGGCTGTACTGCTCGGGCGGCGCGCCGGGCCGCCGGTAGACGGCGAGCGAGGAGTCGGTGGTGTCGTCGGACTTGATGGCCTCGACCCGGCAGACGTCCTTCACCGCGTTCTCCGGCGGGAAGTCGGCCTTGTAACCCTCGGGGAAGGCCTTGTCGAAGTCGCGTAGCAGGTCGGCGGCGTGGTCCGGGCCGACGAACTCGCCGAGCTGCCGGGCGAAGTCGTCGTCCCAGGTGCGGTTCGCGGCGGCCAGCAGCCGCTCGATGCGTTCGCTGTCCACCTCGGGCAGCCGCGTGCCGGGCGCGACTCGCACGACGAAGTGCAGCCGGGTAAGCACGGACTCGGTGGATCGGACCGTGTAGTCGACTGACGTGCCGTCAAGTTCGCGCAGCAGGATCGCCTGCAGCTTAAGGCGCGCGTCCGTGGTGTACCGATCGCGCGGCAAGTATACGAGCGCGGAGAAGTATCGGCCGTAGGCGTCCTTACGCAGGAACAGCCGCAGACGGCGACGCTCCTGCAGGTGCAGCACGGAGCCGGTGATGTCGGCCAGTTCCTCAACCGGGATCTGGAACAGGTCGTCGCGCGGATACGACTCGAGGATCTGCAGCAGGTCCTTGCCGGAGTGCGAGGTCGGCGCGAAGCCGTGGATGTCGAGAACCTGCCGGACCTTCTGCCGGATCACCGGAACGCGTTGCACGGACTCGGAGTACGCGGCGGCCGAGAACAGGCCGAGCATTCGCCGCTCGCCGACGACGCGGCCTTCGTCGTCGAAACGCTTGACGCCGATGTAGTCGAGGTATCCGGGCCGATGCACGGTCGCGCGCGAGTTGGCCTTGGTGAGCACGAGCAGCCGCGGCTCACGCGCCTTGGCGCGGACCTCCGGCGGCAGCTTGGCGAAGGAGCCCTGCGAGCCGTGCGGCCGGTCGGCGCGCAAAACGCCGAGGCCGGTGCCGGTGACCGGACTGAGCGAGTCCTCGCCGTCGACCTGCACGAGGTTGTACTCGCGGTAGCCGAGGAAGGTGAAGTGGCCGTCGGCGAGCCAGCGCAGCAGCTCCTGACCGGTCGTCAGTTCGTCATACGAGATGCCGCCGCGGCGAGCCGCCTCGCCCTGCCCGGCGTCCAGTTCCTCGGCCAGGCTGAGGGCAGCGGCGCGCATCTTCGGCCAGTCCTCGACGGCCTCGCGCACGTCGCTGAGCACGCGGCGCAGGTTTGCCTCGATGCCGCGCAGCCGGGCCGGGTCGTCGGGCTGGCGGTCGATCTCGATGTGCATCCACGACTCGTTGAGCACCCCGGCCGGGACAGGCTGCGGCGGGTCGGCGTCCTGGATCGTGTGCAGCCGGCCGACCAGGTCCCGCTCGACCGCGAAGACCGGGTGGAAAAGGACGTGAATGCCGTATTTGAGGCGAGTCAGCTCCGCGGTGACCGAGTCGACCAGGAACGGCATGTCGTCGGTCGCGATCTCGACGACCGTGTTCGTGGTCTCGCCGGTGGTCCAGCCGGAGCGCTCGCGCGTCGGCGTCCACACGCGGATCTTCGCGGTGCCCTGCGGCCGGGTCGCGGCGAGTTGCGCGGAGGATCGCATCGCGCCGAGCACGTCGGCGGGGGTGCGGTCGGTGAGATCTTCGAACGGGACATGCCGGTAATAGCGCCGCAGCACCGCCCCGGCCTCCGCTTGATCGGACAGTTCGCGGAGGAAGGGTTCAGGGCGTGCGGGGCGGGTATCGACTGGATCGGGATCAGCACTCCCGTCGGGCCCCGCCCCCATGCCGTCCGCGCCCTGCGAGACCGGCGCAAGCTGCGCGGCCTCCTCGAGCAGCTCGGCTTTAGCCTCGTCCAGTTGCGTCACCATGTGTGCCTACCCCTACAGCCGCGCGACATTGTGCGGCCGAATCCGGTTATCAGCTTTAGGCTACCCGGCGCGGTAGAGCGGAACTGGCGTATCGGCCGATCATGTTGTTACGTCTGGGCTACCAACGGCGACAAGGTGGATGTCCCTGGTCCGGATGGCCGACTGATCGGTCTGAACGGGTGATTCGCACTATGTACGCGATGTGGCGAGCGGGGGACGCAGCGTGTCGGAACCGGGTACCGGCCGCGCGGGATCGGCATCCAGATCGACGATGCGGTTCGCGCCGTCCACATGCACGATCCGCGGCTTGAGGGTGCGGGCCCGCCGGTCGTCCACGGTCTGATAGCTGATCAGAATCACCAGGTCGCCGGGGTGCACCAAGTGCGCGGCCGCGCCATTGATCCCGATGACGCCGGAGCCGCGCTCGCCCTCGATCACGTAGGTCTCGAGCCGCGAACCGTTGGTGATGTCCACGATCGCCACCTGTTCGCCGGGAAGCAGGTCGGCGGCCTCCATCAGCGCGGCGTCGACAGTGACCGATCCCACATAGTGCAGGTCGGCCTGCGTGACGGTGGCGCGGTGAATCTTGGACTTGAGCATGGTGCGAAAGCCAGCGCTCTTTTTGAACAGCGTGTTCGTACGGAACACGGAACCTATGCCAAACACGTGCGCTCCTTCTCGTTCCAGTCCCGATTCGGGTACCGGACGCAGAGTCGTATAGGTGCTTTTGGAACCGCTGAAGCAGGGCCGGAGTCAGATCTCGCAGGCTCACATGCAGCGTCACTCGGGCGCGATGAGATCCGGAAGTTCCTGTGTGGCGAACCAGAGTAGGTCGTAGTCCTCGACGCCGTCCACGGTGAACTGCGCGTCCTCGTCGCCGTCATCGGCCGCGCGCACGACCATGGCAGCCTCGCCGACGACGGGTTCCGCGCGGGTGTCGTCCACGTGGAACGAGGCGACGTCGCGCAGCGCGATCACGCCGTCGATGCGCACCTCGCCGGGCTCGATGCCTTGCTCGCGGGAGATCGGGGTGCCGACCGGGGTGACCACGGCGTCGTACAGCTCTGCGGCGACGACGACGCGGCGGCGGGGAGCCAGCCGGTCGGCGGCGAGCAACCGCAGGGCGCCACGCGCCGCCTCGGTCATCGCCGCGAATTCGAGCTCTTCCTCGTCGCCCTCGACGTACCACTCGCGCAATGCCGGGGTTACCGCGTACGCGGTCAGTGGCCCGGGGCCGAGTTCGCCGCGCTTGGCCAGCTCGGACAGGATCGGCAGCGTTGCCGGGATGTAGACGCGCATCGGTTTCCCTCTGGTCCGCCGGGTCTCCCGCCGCCGCTCCGGGTGGGCTAGGGCGTGCTTGAGGAGCGGGTGTGACCGCTTACGCTACTGCCCGCGAGAGGTCAAGGAATTCGCTCGTGGTGCGCCGTGCCGTGACCAGCACCTCTGCCCGGCGAGTGGGGTCCATCAGGTTCGCGCCAAACACCTCGAGATCGTCCGGGCCGGGACACAGCAGGATGACTCGGCTGCCGCTCTGCCGAACTTGCCTCGCCTCGAGGAGCAACTGCCGGGTGGCCCGATGCCGATAAGCGCGCTCGAGCTTGCCTAGAGCACTGCGCGGCCGGTCATATCCGCGCGCGGCGCTCGGCGCGAGCACGTAAATCTCGTCCAACGGCAAGCCGCCGGGCAATCCGTCCGCGACAAGCAAGTCGAGGCTCGAGTGCGAGAACGTGCCGCCGTCGACATACCGCCGACCTTCGATAACGGTCGGCGCGAACCAACTCGGGATCGAGCAGGACGCCATGACCGCTTCAGCCAGGCCGGTCTGCGGCGCGTTGGAATCGCCGAAGACGACGCGATCGCCGGTGTCGTAATCCATCGCGACGATCCGTACGCCGGCGTGCGGGGACCAGGATCCGGAGGGGATCACGTCGTCGACCATGTGGTGGATGTCGTCGAGCGTGCCGCGCCCGGTAGGCAGGAAGGCGGAAATGAGCACCATCTTGGGGTAGCGGCGCGGATGACGCATCGTCGCCGCGATCAGCTTCGGGGAGCCGATGCCGGCAGCCGGGCGAAGCGGTACCCCGCCACCACCCGCATGATCGTAATCAAAGATTTGCCCGGCCAACGGACCGGCGGGCACCACGCCTGCCTGCTGGTGCACCCACAGATCCTCCGCGCTGGCCCCCGCGCCGAGCAGCGCGGCCAGGATCGCGCCGGCCGAGGTGCCGACGATCAGGTCGGCGGTACGCGGGTCGAAGCCCAGTTCCTCGTGCAGCGTGTTCATGGCGCCGATCATCCACGCGGCGCCCAGAGTCCCGCCGCCGCCCAGCACCAGTCCCCTGCGTATCCCTTCGCTCACTCCCGCTCACCGTCCCCACGACGCACTTGCCGCTACCTGTTTCCCGCCCGGAGGGGGTGTTCACTCTCCGCCAGTTGGCGCATCGTGGGTCCGCTCAACGTGCAGGTCCAACTCGAACAGCGCCTCCAGTTCAATAATTGTTTCCTCATATGACTGGTGATGCACACCGATGATTCCCACCGCGGCGGCTCCGCGCACGTTCTTATCGAGATCGTCGACGAAAACCGCCTCTTCGGGTGCACAGCCGAGCAGGTCGAGGGTGTGCAGGTAGATCTCCGGCTCGGGCTTGCGCATGCCCACCTCGCCGCTGATCACCACCGCGTCGAAGAGCGTGTCCCAGTCGTCGCGCAGGTAGTCGTTGCCCCAAGAGTTGGACAGCAGCGCGGTGCGCAGGCCGGCCTGCTTGGACCGCCTGATCACGTTGATCATGGCCGGCGCGGTGGAGAAACCGGCGAACATCCGCTCGATGAGCCCCTTTGCAGGCACCGGCACGCCGCAGAATCGGGTCAGCCGTTCGGCCAGGCCCTGCTCGAAGTGCTCGACCCGCAACTCGCCGCGCTCCAATGCGGCGATCGGATCGAAGACGCTGAGCGCGGCCAGCCCTTCGTCGTGGAAGTCGCGAATCGCCGCCGCATAACCGGCGGCGTCGATGCCCTCGGCGGCGTACCATCCGTCGAGTGCGGCGGCTAGCGGGGACGTCAGCACACCGCCCCAGTCGACGATCAGCGCCTTGGGTTTCAGACCGGAGACCGCGGCTCTCACAGACACTCCGTCGTGTTCATACGTCCGCCTTTCACTCGCCGACCGGGTGGAATACGCCCGATCGGGTAAGAGTTCCCATGGTACGGGGGTGATGCTTGTGTCAAGCCGAAGTCGGGCGTCGGCATGGCCCTTCGCGGTGCTGTTCGCGATGGGCGGGATCGTGCTGGTCGCGTACGCGGCGGTGGCCAAACCCGCCTCGTGGCTCGACCGGACCGCCGTGACGGTGTGCGGCACCGCCCCGAGTGCGTCCCATGCCTTGCTGCTCGGCCTCGTCTTGCTCACCCTCGCACACGGCCTGGCACGACGACGGCAGGTCGCCTGGATTCTCGCTCTAGCGCTGGTGGCGTGGAGCGCACTGACGGAAGCCCAGTCGCTCATGGTGCGCTCGCCCGCCGAGCCCTGGCGCCTCATCCCGCTGGCGCTCGCGATCATCGCGTTAGTGCGTGCACATGATCGCTTCGTGGTCGCCCCGGACCCGCACCGCCTGCGCCAGACTGCGGCGGTAGCTGCAGCCTCCAGCGTCACATTGCTGCTACTCGGCGGCGGTGGCCTGCTCGTTGAACGTGGACGCTTCGCCGTGCCGCTGTCCAACACGGACTTAGGTCGCGAGTTCTTCGCCGCGATGGCCGCGAATTCCGGACGGGTCGACTTCGACGGCTCGACGTGGCTACGGCCCGGACTGGCGCTCGTCGCAGGCCTGGCGCTGATCGCGGTGCTGGCCACCCTGTCGGCCGCAGCGCCGCCACCGGACCCGGCGGACGCGACCGATCGGGCAACGATGCGCGCGCTGATCTCACACGCCGACGCGGACACCCTCGCCCCGTTCGCGCTGCGCTACGACAAGACCTACGTCTTCGAACCGCAGCGCCGCGCGGCGATCGGTTACCGAGTGCTCGCGGGGATGGCGGTGGCCGGTGGTGATCCGATCGGCGCAAGCGATGCGTGGCCCGCCGCGATCGACGCCTTCCTGGCTGAAGCGGACCGGCGCGGCTGGCGCCCGGCCGTACTCGGCGCCGGACCGCAGGCCACCGAGCTATGGGCCGCGCGCGGGATGCGCGGCTTCGGTATTGGCGACGAGGTGATCGTCGACGTCGAGTCGTTCTCGATGAGCGGCCCGGCGATGCGCAACGTCAGGCAGGCCGTGCGCCGCACCGAGCACGCGGGGATCTGGGTCTCGGTAGTGCCGGAGCGGGAGCTGAGCCCGGAACTGTCCGCGCAGCTGCGCCGGATCCACCGAGCCTGGCTGGGAAAGGGCACCGCGCGGCATCCGCGCCCCGACGCCGACATGATCCCGCAGGGCCGCGAGCACGGTTTCGCGATGAACCTGGACAAGATGGCCGAGGGTCAGCACCCCGACTCGCTGTTCGCGATCGCCTTCGCCGCCGACGGCTATGCGGTCTCGTTCCAGCGGTATCTGATCGCCGCCGACGCGGGACCCGCGCCAGCGCTCAGCCTCGATGTGATGCCGCGTCACCGGATCGCGCCGAACGGGGTCAACGAGCGGCTGATCGCCGAGATCGTCTGTTATGCGGCCACGCACGGCTTTAAGACGGTCTCGCTGAATTTCGCCGCCTTCCGCACGGTGCTCGAAGCGCATTGGCTGGCGACCGGCGCTCCCGGCGCACCGCCGAAGCCGAGCCTTTGGGCACGGATGACCCGCCGGGCGATCCACTTGCTCGATCCGCTGATCCAGGTCGAGTCGCTCTATCGGTTCAACGCGAAGTTCCGGCCGACGTGGCAGCCGCGCTCGGTGCTGGTCACTTCGTGGCTGGACCTGCCGCTGTTCGGCGTGGCCGCCTTCGGCCTCGAGTTCGCGCTGCCGTACGACCGCCGGCGCAGCCGGATCGCCGCGCCCCGGCTCGAACCGCCGCAGCCGGCGGCCGAGCAGGCGGATGACGCCGGGCTGGTCCCGAGCGCTCCCGAGCCCACGAGCATGGCTGTGCAGGGCGCGCAGCGCGGACCGAGATCGCACGCCGCGCCGCAAACCGCTCAGAATCAGGCGAGCGAGGCGGACCAGGGCACCACGAGCTGGGCCGATCCTCAGGCGAACTGGAGCGCAGTGCATCGCCATTCCAACCGTCCCTGAGTAGCGCCGCCGTTCATTCGCTCGTAGCCCTGAGTGCTGATGCGTTCGAAGCGCAGAGCCACTGCGCGGACCCGAGGACCGTCCTGCACCAAGACAGTCGACTCAACGGCGTCCGGCCCCGGCGTGTGCAACTGAATCGACCGCACCATGCTGCGCGCCGCGAAGCGAGCAGCCGCGCGACGTTGCGCGACCGCGGTTAGCAGTGCGAAGACCTCTCGCGACACCAAGCGCTTGACTTGTTCGGCCGGCCGCCGCTCCAACAGCACGTCGACCACAGCCTCGACAAGACGCCGAACACCCGCCGGATTCGGCTCGGCCATACGTCGTGCATTGAGCGGATCGAACCGATGCGTCCACCCGACTACCCACGAACGCAGCGCCGCGGCCGCGCTGTCCAGGCCGGCATCGGCCTCCACATCGGCTTCCACGCTCGCCGAGGCGCGATCACGGGCACGATCGACCGTGCCCGCCACCGAAATCAGCGCACTACGGCCTGACGTATCGCCTGAGGCATCACCAGCGCCCCTAGTGCTCGCGCCAACTTCGGCACCCGCTATCTGGCTTGTGCCGACGCCGAAATCGCCCGCATCGGCTTCGGCATCGCAACGCTCGAATCGCAGCATCATCCATCCCCGTTTCAATGCATCCGTCTCAATGCATCCCGTTTCACCGGACATCTGACAACCAGTCAGACCGCCGAAGGTGCCGGGGAGTTGCCCGCGAAAACGGCTCGGCACCGAAGTCCACCCATTCAGCGCAATCCTGCCGCGCTGTTCAGCGGTGGTCTCCGATGCCGAGCCGTCGAATATCAGATTATTTAATTCGTTCAGCTGCTTCGGTGGTAGCTACTTCTTACGGCGCCGACCGCCGGGTGCCGGCGGACGTCCCTTCGGCTTGGGCTTGGGCGCGGCGTCCTGCGGGCCGTTGGCCCCGCCCGTCGGCATGTTGACTTCCTGGCGCTCCACCACGCCGCCCGCGCCGTCCACGGTCGGTGCCGAGTAGTTGAGCCGGGCCGGCTGCTTCGGGGCCTCCAGGCCCTTCGCGTTGAGCTGCGCGGTCGCCGCCTGAGCCTGGGCCTGCGCCTCGGGGTCCTCGCTGTTCGCCTCGACCTGAACTTCGAGGTTGAACAGGTAGCCGACGGACTCCTCCTTGATGCCCTCCATCATGCCCTGGAACATCAAGTAGCCCTCGCGCTGGTACTCGACCAGCGGGTCGCGCTGGGCCATCGCCCGAAGGCCGATGCCCTCCTGCAGGTAGTCCATCTCGTACAGGTGCTCGCGCCAGCGGCGGTCGAGCACCGAGAGAACCACCCGGCGCTCCAGCTCGCGGGTGATCGAGTCGCCGAGGTTGGCCTCGCGCTTGTCGTAGGCGCCGAGGATGTCCGCGGTGATCTCCTCGACCAGGATCTCCTTCGTGATCCCGGTGCGGCCGCCGACCGACTCCTCGACCTCCTCAAGCGTGATCGAGATCGGGTACAGCGTGGCCAGCGCCGACCAGAGCTTCTCCAGCTCCCACTCTTCGGCGTAGCCCTCGGCGGTCGCCGCGTCGACGTACGCGCGGACCGTGTCCTCCATCATGTGCCGGACGTGATCGCGCAGGTCCTCGCCTTCGAGCACGCGGTGCCGCTCGGCGTAGATGACGGTGCGCTGCTTGTTGATCACATCGTCGTACTTGAGGACGTTCTTGCGGATCTCGAAGTTCTGCTGCTCGAGCTGGGTCTGCGCGGACTGGATCGCCCGGGTGACCATCTTGGACTCGATCGGCACGTCGTCGCCGACGTTCGCGACCGCCAGCACCCGCTCCACGATCTGCGCCTTGAACAGCCGCATCAGGTCGTCGCCGAGAGAGAGGTAGAACCGGCTCTCGCCCGGGTCGCCCTGGCGTCCGGCACGACCGCGCAGCTGGTTGTCGATCCGCCGCGACTCGTGACGCTCGGTGCCCAGCACGTACAGGCCGCCGAGGTGCTCGACCTCGTCGTGCTCGGCCGCGACCGCCTTCTTCGCCTTCTCCAGCGCGGCAGGCCAGGCCTCCTCGTACTCCTCCGGCGTCTCACTCGGCGTCAGGCCGCGCTGCGCGAGCTCGCCCATCGCCAGGTTCTCCGGGTTGCCGCCGAGCATGATGTCGGTACCGCGGCCGGCCATGTTGGTAGCCACGGTGATCGCACCCTTACGCCCGGCCTGCGCGACGATCTGCGCCTCGCGGTCGTGGTGCTTGGCGTTCAGCACCTCGTGCGGTACGCCGCGCTTGCGCAGCTGCTGGGAGAGGTATTCCGACTTCTCCACCGAGACCGTGCCGACCAGCACCGGCTGGCCCTCGCCGTGCCGGTGCTCGATGTCCTCGACGACCGCCTTGAACTTGGCCTCTTCCGAGATGTAGATCAGGTCCTGCTGGTCCCGGCGGACCATGGGCTTGTTGGTCGGGATCGGGATCACGCCGAGCTTGTAGATCTGGTGGAACTCGGCCGCCTCGGTCAGCGCGGTACCGGTCATCCCGGCCAGCTTCGAGTAGAGCCGGAAGTAGTTCTGCAGGGTGATGGTCGCCAGCGTCTGGTTCTCGTTCTGGATGACCACCCCCTCCTTGGCCTCGATCGCCTGGTGCATGCCCTCGTTGTAGCGGCGACCGGCCAGGATGCGGCCGGTGTGCTCGTCCACGATCAGGATCTCGCCGTTCATGACCACGTAGTCGCGGTCCTTCTTGAACAGCTCCTTGGCCTTGATCGCGTTGTTGAGGAAGCCGACCAGCGGGGTGTTGACCGACTCGTAGAGGTTGTCGATGCCGAGCAGGTCCTCGACCCGCTCGACGCCGCGCTCCATCACGCCGACGGTCTTCTTCTTCTCGTCCACCTCGTAGTCGGTGTCCCGCACCAGCCGGTTCACGATCTTGGAGAAGTCCGTGTACCACTTGGTGGCCTGGTCCGAGGGGCCGGAGATGATCAGCGGGGTACGCGCCTCGTCGATGAGGATCGAGTCCACCTCGTCCACGATGGCGAATTTGTGGCCGCGCTGCACCAAGTCTTCCTTCGACCACGCCATGTTGTCGCGCAGGTAGTCGAAGCCGAACTCGTTGTTCGTGCCGTAGGTGATGTCCGCGCCGTAGGCCACCTTGCGCTGCGCCGGCGTCATGCTGGCCAGGATCACGCCGACTTCGAGGCCGAGGAAGCGGTGGATACGGCCCATCCACTCCGAGTCACGCTCGGCGAGGTAGTCGTTGGTGGTGACGATGTGCACGCCGTCGCCGGCGAGCGCGTTCAGGTACGCGGGCAACGTGCCGACCAGGGTCTTGCCCTCACCGGTACGCATCTCGGCGATGTTGCCCAGGTGCAGCGCGGCGCCACCCATCAGCTGCACGTCGTAGTGGCGCTGGCCGATGGTGCGTTTCGCGGCCTCGCGCACGACCGCGAAGGCCTCCCAGAGCAGGTCGTCCAGTGCCTCGCCGTCCTGGTACCGCTGCTTGAACTTGTCGGTCTCCTCGCGCAACTCAGCGTCGGTGAGGTCGACATAGTCTTCCTCGAGCAGGTTGATCGTCTCAGCCGTCTTGGCCAGCTTGCGAAGGATCTTCCCTTCGCCCGCGCGCAAGACCTTGTCGAAGAGGGCAGGCACTTTGGGAACGGCTCCTTGAACTGACAGGCGTCTATGGACCGCGTTGTCCGGGCGGCCAGGCACTCAGGCGGGCAGCGTGAACACCCACCCTGGCCGTTACCCCATCGTAAGCGACCACGCATGTCCAAAGACAGTGCGTAGGTCGCGGTACTGCGGTCAATCCGACTGCTGTCTATACCACCGGCAGCGTCTATGCCAAGGACGCCCCGGTTTACGCCAGCGACAGCGCGATACCGTCAAGGATGTCGTGCTCGGACACGACCACCTCAGCCAGCCCGAGCTGGTCCACGATCTGCGCGAGAATCAGCGCCCCCGCGCCGATGACGTCCACGCGCCCAGGATGGATGACCGGGTTCGCAGCGCGCTGCTCGTGCGTAGAGACCAGCAGGTCCGCAGCCACCGCGCGCACATCGTCGGCTGAAATCCGCGAAAGATGCACGCGTTCGCGGTCGTACTCAGCCAGCCCGAGCGAGATAGCCGCAACGGTGGTAACCGAGCCGGCGACGCCGACCAGCGTCTTCGCCTCGTGAATCGGCACGATCGACGCGGCCAGGTCAATCGCAGCGTCAATATCCCGCCGAGCCGCTTCAACCTGCTCCGCACTCGGCGGGTCCTGCGAGAAGTGACGCTCCGTCAGCCGCACGCACCCGATGTCCACCGACCGCGCCGCCTCGACATCCCTCTCGCCGAGCACGAACTCAGTCGAACCACCACCGATGTCGACGACGAGATACGGCGCCGGATGGCCGCCACCGTCCCGAGCATCCCGCGCGACGGCCTGCGTAGCCCCGGCGAACGAGAGCGCAGCCTCCTCGTCCCCCGTAATCACTTCCGGTTCGACACCGAAGCGATCACGCACCCCCACGAAGAACTCATCGCGGTTCGCCGCGTCCCGAGTAGCACTGGTAGCGACGAAGCGAACCCGCTCGGCCCCCAGCTCACGGATCTGCGCTGCGTAGTCGTCGCACGCCGCGAAGGTCCTCTCCAGCGCCTCAGGCGCCAGCCGACCAGTAGCGTCGACCCCCTGCCCGAGCCGGACGATCTCCATCCGGCGCAGCACCTCGCTCTGCGTGCCCGCCTGCGGATCCAGGTCGGCGACGAGCAGGCGGATGGAGTTCGTGCCGCAGTCAATCGCCGCGACGCGCGTACTCGTACCCATCAACTCTCCTCCGAGTCCGGGTTTTCATCCCCGCCATCGCCTTCGCTATCGACTGTCACGCACGGCCCGCCACGCCACCACTCCGGCAGCATCGCCAACGCCTCGTCGCCAAGCGGATTCACACCAGGACCAGCGGCCAGCGAGTGCCCAACGAGTACGTGCAGGCACTTAACCCGGTCCGGCATCCCGCCAGCGCTAGGGAACCCTTCAAGCACCTCGATCGCGTCGCGGCGCCTGATGTAGTCCTCATGCGCTTCGCGATACGCAGCGGCCAGCTTCGGGTCGGTGCGCAGCCGCTCCGTCATCTCAGCCATCACGCCGTCGCCCTCCAGCGTCCCGATGGCTGACGCAGCGCGTGGGCACGTGAGGTAGTACAGCGTTGGAAACGGAGTCCCGTCCTCCAACCGCGGGGCGGTTTCAACGACGTCCGGATTGCCACACGGACATCGATGCGCAACGGCCCGCAAGCCGCGCGGTTCCCGCCCCAGCTGGGCCTTGACCGCCTCGTAGTCCGCCCTCCGCACGCTCACCCCCACACGGTACCGGCTCGGCGCGATCACCGATCCCGGCTGCCGTCACGGCTTAGGCGACGGCGCCTGCGTGGGAGACGGCGCCTGCGGCGATGCCGACGGGCTTGGCGACTCAACCGTCGACCACAGCCGGTCGTACCACGCCTGCCGCGACGGCGTGGGCATGCCGAGCGGTTCGCTACTCGGGCTGGGGTTCGGTACGAGATAGCCGGTCTCGCCAGGGCGTACGTAGTGCAGCCGCTGCCGCGCCTGGATGGCGACGTACGCGGGGTCGGACCACTTCGCCAGCTCGCTCTGCAACGCGCCGACCTGCTGCTGGATGACGGCGTTCTGATTTTCGACGTCGGAGATCTGCGAACGCTGCGCGAAGTACTGCCGCAACGGGTAGGCGACCGTGACCATCACCGCGCACAACGCCAACGCCAGTATCCCGGCACGCCCGGTTAACCGATTACGCGACGGACCGCGCTTACCTGGTCCCGAGCCGCCAGCGCCCTTCCCCTTACCGCCCGCCCCCCTGCTCGCATCCCGCCCAAGCCGAGGACGCGGCAGCGACACGACATCCGCAGATGCGGAAGCAGAATCCGAGGTGCCGGCGCCTGACGTGCCATCAGTCACGTTAGCCACCCGCCCCTCCGTTCACGTCTGCCATGGCGCGCCTCGCCGTGCCCTAACGCAGTCGCGTTCGACGGCTTCGGTCACAGCGGGCGCGCCACCAGACTAAGTGCCTCGGCCACCGATATCCGCCCGGCTCGCCGCCTCGCTATCGGGCGGATATCGGTGGCCGAGGCACTAACTCTCAGCCCTTGAAGCGCGGGAAGGCGGAGCGCCCGGCGTAGCGGGCCGCGTCGTCCAGCTCCTCCTCGATGCGCAGCAGCTGGTTGTACTTGGCCACCCGGTCAGTACGGGCCGGAGCACCGGACTTGATCTGGCCGACGTCCGTCGCAACCGCGAGGTCGGCGATCGTGGTGTCCTCGGTCTCGCCGGAGCGGTGGCTCATCATGCAGCGGTAGCCGGAGCGGTGCGCCAGCGCGACCGCGTCGAACGTCTCGGTCAGCGTGCCGATCTGGTTCACCTTGACCAGCAGCGCGTTGGCCTGGCCGCCGGTGATGCCGCGCTGCAGCCGCTCCGGGTTGGTGACGAACAGGTCGTCGCCGACCAGCTGCACCCGGCCGCCGAGCTGCTCGGTGACCGACTTCCAGCCGTCCCAGTCCTCCTCGCTGTGCGAGTCCTCGATGGACACCAGCGGGTAGTTCGAAACCAGGTCGGCGTAGTACGAGCTCAGCTCGGCACCCGAGAACTGCTTGCCCTCGAGCGTGTACGCGCCGTCCTTGAACAGCTCGGTCGCCGCGACGTCCAGCGCCAGCGCGATCTCGGAGCCGGCCGTGTACCCGGCCTTCTCGATCGCCTCGAGAATCAGGTCCAGCGCCGCGCGGTTCGAATCCAGGTTCGGCGCGAAGCCACCCTCGTCGCCAAGACCGGTCGACAGCCCACGCGACTTCAGCACCGCCTTGAGCGCGTGGTACGTCTCCGCACCCCAACGCAACGCCTCGCCGTAGGTCTCAGCGCCGATCGGCGCGATCATGAACTCCTGGATGTCCACGTTCGAGTCCGCGTGCGCGCCACCGTTGATGATGTTCATCATCGGCACCGGCAGCACGTGCGCGTTCGGGCCGCCGAGGTAGCGGAACAGCGGCAGCTCGGCCGACTCGGCGGCGGCCTTGGCCACGGCCAGCGAAACGCCGAGGATCGCGTTCGCGCCGACGCGCGACTTGTTCGGCGTGCCGTCCAGGTCGATCAGCTCCTGGTCGATCAGCCGCTGCTCGTGCGCGTCGAAGCCGATCAGCGCCGGCCCGATCTCGTCGAGCACGGCCAGGACGGCCTTGGTCACGCCCTTGCCGTTGTAGCGGTCCTTGTCGCCATCGCGCAGCTCGACCGCCTCGAACGCCCCGGTGGACGCGCCGGACGGCACGGCCGCGCGGGCGATGGTGCCGTCGTCGAGGGCGACCTCGACCTCGACGGTGGGGTTGCCGCGGGAGTCGAGGATCTCCCGCGCGCCGACTGCTTCGATGGACGCCACGTGCGTACTCCTTAGTGTCCTCAGGTTCTCGGGGACAGCCTAGTGGCCCGCGTCACGCGCACGTACGGCCGTGCGCACGGGAGGCCAGCAGGCGCCACACTGCGAGCCACATCGCCACCCTAGCCAGCGCCGACCCCGCCAACACGCACCGGCAACTCGTGCAAGCCACGCATGATCAACCCAGAGTGCCACCGCAGGCTAGAAGCCGGCCCGGCGAGCGCCAGATCCGGAATCCGCGCGAACAGCCGCGAGAACGCGACGCGCCCCTCCAATCGCGCCAGCGGCGCGCCGAGGCAGAAGTGAATCCCGTGCCCAAGCGCCAAATGCCCACCCTCGCCGCGCGAGAGGTCCAGCACGTCCGGATCCCCAAACCGCTCCGGATCACGATCCGCGGCCGCGAGCACCACCAACACCGGCTCCCCCGCCGGAATCCGCACGCCCGAGACGGTGACCGGCTCCGTCGTAAACCGCCAAGTCCCGAATTCGACCGGCCCGTCGTACCGCAGCAGCTCCTCCACCGCCGGCTCCAGCAACGCAGGATCCGCCTTCAGCTTCGCCAGCTGATCCGGATGCCGCAGCAGCGCAAGAACCCCATTCCCGATCAAATTAACAGTCGTCTC
>CAVQPP010000475.1:0-6220 GCA_963714445.1 uncultured Actinomycetota bacterium | reverse complement strand
TGGCTCGTCTGTATCTTCGCGGCCAGCTTGTCCTGAGTCACCGCTGCGGCGACCCGGTCGGCAGCTACTAGCAAACCGGCGATGATGACGATGACGATCAGCCAGATGCGGCCGGCGCGGCCTCGTCTACGCGCGGGCGGCGCGCCGTATACCGGAGGCTCGTCCTGGTAGTCCCCGTAGGTGTAGAAGCGGGAACGGTCCGTGTGGTCCGGGGGCGGCGAGGTCACCTTCTCGAGCCTAGTGGCTGACCTTGCTTCAGGACGATGAGCCGATCGAACGGTTAACGGCTGTGGGAAAGCAAATTAGCGCAGCACTTGCGCGGCGATGACCGCGCCGATCGCGGAGAACGCGACCGGGAGCGCCTGGGCGCTGATACGTACGTCGCTGCCCTCGTCGGCTAGCCGGTCTGCGGTGCGTGCGCCGACGACGGCGAAGACCCCTGAGATCAGCCCGCCCATCGCGCCGCCCTTCGACCCGGCGTTCGCGCCGAGCGAGACGGCGGTGAGCGTGCCGACCGCCGTGGCCGCAGCGGCGCCGGCCAGGATTCCGATCGGTCGAGCGCCGCCACCGACGAGTGCGGAGCAGAGGACCGCGACCGCCGCCGCAAGGGCACATGCGCCAGCGAGTGCCGAGTCAACGCGTTGCGCGACGAGGTAGCCGGCTGGGAGCACGGCGAACGCTGCGCCGGTGGCTGCGGCGGCCAGGGCCTCGCTGCGAGGCCAGCCGGCGGTGATGTCCTTGCGGAAGAGTTGGTCGGCGGCGAGGAAGACGAAGCCAGCGCCGAGCGCGGCGCCCATGGCCGCCGGGGCACGATCGGGGATCAGCCGGTAAGCCAACACAGCGGCGGTTAGGCCGATGGCGGCGACGAGGACCATGGTGCGGCGCGCGTGCGGCTGGCCGACCGAACGTATCCAGCCGACGGCGAGGCCGATCTGCGTGAGACCCACGACGACAGCTAGTACCTGCGTTGCGGCGATCGCACCGATGCCGGTAACCACGGCCAGTCCCGCCGCGCCGAACGCGCCACGGCCAGCGGTGGCGGGGGCGGCGGGCTTTGGGGTGGCCTGCGGTGAGGGATCGAGTTCGGGTTCGTCTTCGGGTTCAGTTGGCGCGGGGAAGTCGGGGAGGTCTTGAACCGGTTCTATGTATTGCGTGTGCTGCGTGCTGTACCGGTTGTCGACGGCGTATTGGCCCGAGCCGTATTCGGGAGCTTGCGGCCCGGCTTGGTGCGCGCCGTATTGGGACCGGTTCCACGCTTCCTGGTCCCAGCCGAGGCCGGACTGCTCCCATTGCGGGTCGTATGGCGCTGATTCGAACTGTGCTGACTCGTATGGGGCTGATTCGTACTGTGCTGCCTCGGGCTGATGCGGGAGCTCACGCTCAGGCGTCGCCCTGCGGCGACGGCCGCGCCCCGCGTTGGGATCCGCTTGGTGCGGAACCGGATCGGCGGCACCGTACGGGGGCTCGCCCTCGCGCCCCTCGTATTCGTAACCCTCGTAGCCGTAGCTCATGACAGGCGGCTCATCCGCCCGCGAACGGGGGCAGGATCTCCACCACAGCCCCGGGATCAAGCGGCACCGTCTCGGGATCGCGCTTGCCGACCTGCTGACCGTCGACCAGGAACGAGCAGCGTTTCAACACATTGGCGAGCCGGTCGCCGTCCGCGCCGCGCTCGGCTACGGCGGTGGAGAGCGCGGCGGCCAGTGTGGCCGCGCTGGTCTGCTCCTCGGCCGTGCCCGCTGCCTCACGCGCGGCGGCCCAATAACGCAGGGTCGCCGTTCCCGTCGCTCGCACCGGTGTCACCCCTTCCTCTGGTCGGCCTGCCGCCACAGCACAAGGTACCCGTGCGCTGGTCGCGTTCACACCGTTCACACACAGTTGAGACGTGACCCGGTGAACCGACGGCTCGTTAGGTTTCACGCACGCCACAGAGCTGGCACGACACGTAACCGATAACGAAGCGAGAAAGGTTCGTCACCCAGCAGACAACCCCTGTCCATGTCCGCTATTCTGCGTTCAGAGGATCCGGGCGATGAGGCCATTGGGTCCTTCGTGTGTTTTTACGAGCACGTTTCCTAAGCCTCACTAGCCGGTCGCGCGGCCCGGTGGGAAGGAGCTCCACCCTCATGGCTACCCTCCTCCTCTTAACCAATGCCCTGGCTCCTTCGGCAGAAGTACTCCCCGCTCTCGGCTTGCTGCTGCACACGGTGCGCGTGGCTCCGGCAGAGGCCTCCGCCTTGATGGACACCGCACCGGCCGACGTGCTGCTGGTCGACGGCCGCCGGGAGCTGCCCGCGACCCGCTCGCTGTGCCGGGTGCTGCGCACCACCGGCCTGGACTGCCCGATGCTGCTGATCACGACCGAAGGCGGGCTCGCCGCGGTCACCGCGGACTGGGGCGTTGACGACGTACTGCTCGACACCGCCGGCCCCGCCGAGGTCGAGGCGCGCGTCCGGTTGGCCGTCGGCCGCCTGGCCGCCGCGTCGGGCGCCGAAGACCTCCCGCTGGAGATCCGCAACGGCGACCTGACGATCGACGAGGCGACGTACACAGCGCGGCTGCGTAACCGGGTCCTCGACCTGACCTTCAAGGAGTTCGAGCTGCTTAAGTACCTCGCGCAGCATCCCGGCCGGGTGTTCACTCGGGCGCAGCTGCTGCAGGAGGTCTGGGGCTACGACTACTTCGGCGGTACGCGCACGGTCGACGTTCACGTGCGGCGGCTGCGGGCGAAGCTCGGTGCGGAACACGAGCAGTTGATCGGTACGGTGCGGAACGTCGGGTACCGGTTCGTTAACCCGGAGAAGCGCTCAGACCGCGAGGCAGTTCGCGTCTGATGGAGCAGGTTGCCGATCAGCTCGCCGATGTAGACAGATCGGCAGCGGCGGCACTCGTGAAAGCGGTGACCGAAGCGGACGGCGTTGGTCCGCTCTCGGAGGATGGTCGGCTCGCGGCCGCTCACGGTAGAGCGGGCTCGATGCACGCTGTCTGGCGCGAGGAAGACGGCCGATCGGTCGTCGGCTATCTGTACCTGAGCCCAGCTGACGAGCACTCAGACCGCACTGCGGAGCTGTGCGTAGAGCCGGAGTCGCGGCGGCACGGGATCGGGAGCGCTCTGCTCGAAGCCGCGCTCGGTGAGACGTCGGGGATGCTGCGCGTCTGGGCGCACGGCAGTCTGCCCGGGACACCCGAGCTCGCGGAGAAGACCGGCTTCGCGGCCGTGCGTGACCTGCGTCTGCTGGAGCTGTCGACGACAGCTGACGACGGTACGCCGCGCGACTTCACTCCCCCGCCGACGCCCGCCGGGATCGAGGTGGACACCTTCCGACCGGGTCAGGACGAGGACGAGTGGCTCGCGCTCAACGCCCGCGCCTTCGCCCACCATCCAGAGCAAGGTCGGTGGACGCGTCGGGATCTGGACGAGCGGGAGGCCGAGCCGTGGTTCGATCCGGCCGGCTTCTTCTTAGCCCGACAGCGTGACCCTTCGTCTTCGAACGAGCGTACGAACAGCCGGATGGTCGGCTTCCACTGGACGAAGGTGCAGCCGGCCGGTGCGTACAGTCCCGATCCGGTCGGCGAGGTGTACGTGCTCGGGGTCGACCCGGCGGCTGGCGGACACGGGCTCGGGCGAATCCTGACTCTGGTCGGACTACGGCATATGGCCCTATCCGGCCTGCAATTGGTCATCTTGTACGTTGATGGCGAGAACGTGCGAGCCGTCCGGCTCTATGAGTCACTGGGTTTCCACAGCCGGACGGAGGACACCCTGTACGAACGCCGCGGATTGGGGTAATGCTCTCCCAAGCGGACGAGAGGATCAGCGCCCCACCTCGGTCACCCGGTGTCCCTCCGAACGCTACCCATCATTCATATTTTCGTGCGAGAGTTGGATCATGGAACCGGCCGCCGACCTTCCCCGTTTCCTCGACCGCGAGTCCTCCTGGCTCCAGTTCAACAGCCGGGTGCTCGAGCTGGCCGAGGACAAGGAAGTTCCGCTGCTGGAACGGGCGAAGTTCGCCGCCATCTTCGCGAACAACCTCGACGAGTTCTTCATGGTCCGGGTGGCCGGGCTCAAGCGGCGGATCACCACGGGCGCCACCGGGAGCACGGCCTCCGGTCTGACGCACCGTGAGGTGCTGCAACGCATCTGGGCCGAGACACGGGTGCTGATGACGCGGCACGCGCAGCTGTTCCAGGAGCAGATCCGCCCCGAGTTGGCCGGGTACGGTATCGAGATCCTGCGCTGGACTGATCTGGACGCCGCACAGCAGGAACAGCTTTACGCACTCTTCCGTGAGCGCATCTTCCCGGTACTCACACCGCTCGCCGTCGACCCGGCGCACCCGTTCCCTTATATATCCGGGCTTTCACTCAACCTCGCGGTGCAGGTACGCAACCCGGTCACCGGTAACGAGCACTTCGCGCGCGTCAAGGTCCCGCCGGGGCTGCCTCGGTTCGTCGAGGTCAGCGATGGGCGGTTCATGCCGCTCGAGGAGCTGATCGCGGTTCACCTGCCGCACCTGTTCAGCGGCATGGAAGTGCTCGGCCACCACACGTTCCGGGTCACCCGGAACGAGGACGTCGAGGTCGAGGGCGACGAGTCGCAGAACCTGCTGGAGACGCTGGAGCGCGAGCTGGTACGTCGACGGTTCGGGCCGCCGGTGCGCCTCGAGGTCGAGGAGACCATCGACCCGGCAGTGCTTGAACTGCTGGTGCGCGAGCTGGGCGTCAGCGAGCAGGAGGTCCTGAGCCTGCCGACCCCGCTCGACCTGACCGGCCTGTTCACCGTGGCCGGCGAGGACCGTCCGGAGCTGAAGTTCCCGCCGTTCGCCACCGCGCTGCACCGGGACCTGGCCGAGTACGAGTCGAACTCGTCCATCGACGTGTTCGCCGCGATGCGCCAGCGCGACATCCTGCTGCATCACCCGTACGACTCGTTCACCACGTCCGTCCAGGCCTTCCTCGAACAGGCCGCGGAAGACCCCGACGTGCGCGCGATCAAGCAGACCCTCTACCGCACCAGCGGTGACTCGCCGATCGTGGACGCGTTGGTCGACGCGGCCGAGGCGGGCAAGGAGGTGCTGGTCCTGGTCGAGATCAAGGCCAGGTTCGACGAGCACGCCAACATCGTCTGGGCGCGAAAGCTGGAGCAGGCGGGCTGCCACGTCGTCTACGGCCTGATGGGCCTCAAGACGCACTGCAAGCTGTCGCTGGTGGTCCGGCAGGAGGGCAGCCGACTGCGGCGTTACGCGCACATCGGCACCGGCAACTACAACCCGAAGACCGCGCGGCAGTACGAGGACCTCGGCCTGCTGACCACCGATCCGTCGGTCGGCGAGGATCTGACGCACCTGTTCAACAAGCTGTCCGGATATTCACGCACCACGACGTATCGCAGACTGCTGACCGCGCCGACCGGCCTGCGCGACGGCCTGATCGAGCGGATCGACCAGGAGCGCGAGAAGCTGACCAGCGGAAAGCGCGGAGCGGCCCGTACCGCCCGGATCCGGATGAAGATGAACTCGCTAGTGGACGAGGCCGTCATCGACGCGCTCTACGCCGCCTCGCGCGCAGGCGTCTCCATCGAGCTCGTGGTGCGCGGCATGTGCGCGCTGCGCCCCGGCGTGCCCGGCCTGTCCGAGAACATCAAGGTGCGCAGCGTGCTAGGCCGCTTCCTAGAGCACTCCCGGATCTACGCGTTCGGCGAGGAAGTTCAGCCCACGGCGACGGCCAGCGGCCAAGCCCCCAACGGTCAATCGCGCAACCACGCACCGAGCGAGCCGCCCGAGGTGTGGATCGGTTCGGCCGACATCATGCACCGCAACCTGGACCGCCGAGTCGAAGCGCTAGTCCTGCTCACCGACCCGACGCACCGCCGCGAACTCGTCTCTCAGATCGACACGGTATTCGAGGACGACGCCGCGTGCTGGGAGCTAGGTCCGGACGGCGAATGGACGCGCAGGACGTCCCCCGACGGCAAGCCGCTGCGCGACGTGCAGGAGTCGTTCATCGACGCGCGCAACCAACTGCTCGCGGCGCGGCGGACCAGGATGGGGTAGCAGCTGCGGCTACACCTGATCGGTTCGGGCAGCAAAGGGGGCCCAGTACGCACCGCGCCGCGGTGCGTACGCAATCCGTCGATGGAGACTGAGGAAACGGGGCGGGCGAAGTGGCAGAAGCGGAACAGCGGACCGGGGCGCCGGTCGAGGACGGCGCCGGAAAG
>CAVQPP010000474.1:0-37501 GCA_963714445.1 uncultured Actinomycetota bacterium | reverse complement strand
CTATGCGCTCGACGTGGAGGCGTACTCGAACGGCGAGCGGGTCGGCGTCGTACGCACCTATCTGCCTTACGCCATGGCCGGCGACTCCAGCTTCCGCCCGACGCAGTTCGTCATCCTGTGGCCGGTAACGGGAGCCCCGGCGCTCGACGGGCAAGCGAGCAAGGACGCGCCTGAGGCCGTCAACGACAACCTGTCCGCGCAGTTCGCCGCAGGTGGGCGACTGGACAAGACCCTCGGCGCCGCGACGACCGCGCCGAAGAACGTGACGATGTCGTGGGCGGTCGATCCCGATCTGCTGGCCACCGCGAACACCGAGAGCCACGGCTACTCGCTCTACCCGAGCGGGAACTCGGGCGCCGGCGCGCAGAACGCGCTGAACTGGCTCGCGCAGGCGAAAGCCACCCTGAGCAGCAACGGCGAGCTGTGGCAGCTCCCGGCTACGGACCCCGACCTCGCTTCACTCACCCATGCGACCTCGGCCTTCGCGACACGGCTGATCGGAAACGCCAACTCCGCTTCCGGAACCACCATCGCCGACCTGACGGGACGCAGCCCGCAGGGCACCCTGGCCTGGCCCGCGAGCGGACAGGCGGACACCGCGACGTTGGACCTGGCCAGGGCCGTCAACCCGAGCGCAGTGATCGTCGGCTCGGACTCGGTCGCCCTACACACACCGCAGGAGAGCTACACGCCGACCGGGCGAGCGTCCCTCGACGGCGACACCCTCGCGGTCGGTGACGCCGCACTCAACGCCATCTTCGCCGGAGACCCCGCGGACGCGGTCGCGAAGGGTTCCGACCAGTCGCTGCTGGCCTCGCAGCGTTTCCTCGCGGAGAGCGCGTTGATAGCGCTTGAGCGCCCTAATCTGCCTAAGCCACGCACGGTGATGGTTACCGGATCACGCACGGCCGCGCCCGATCCGGCGCTCCTGGCCGCCGTCGGCGAAGCGAGCTGGATGAAGAGCGTCGGCCTCTCGACGCTGCTTGCCGCCAGGCCAGACCCGAAGGCCCAGGTCGGCAACGTCAAGCGTGATCCGGCCGTCGCGCAGTCCGATCTGACCACTACTCAGCTGAACAACACCGCCGTGCTCAGCCACTCGTACCACTCGTTCTCCGCGATCCTGACACAGCCTGTACCGGCGATCGGTCTGTTCAACCCGGCGGTGCTACGCACGGTCTCCACCGCGTGGCGTTCCTCAGCAGCTGACCAAGCGACGTTCGCCGGGGCCGTGCAAGGCCGGCTGCAGACCACGATGGAACTGGTCAACCTGGTACAGAAGTCGGATCTCACGCTCTCCGGCAAGAGTGGCGTGATCCCGTTCACGGTCGAGAACCGGTTCGCCTATCCGGTCAAAGTGGGCATCACGATCGTCACCGACCACGCCGGCCTGATCGTCCAGCCGGTAACGCTGCAGACCGTGCCGCAGGGGTCTTCCACGGTCAACGTGCACGTAAGCTCAGCGGTCTCCGGCATGCGCGTGCGCGTCACCGCGCAACTGGTCACACCTGACGGTTCGCCATACGGTCAGTCTCAGTCCCTGCAAGTGACCGTGTCCTCCATCGGCTCAATCACCCTTGTCATCTTCGGATTGTCGGCCGCATTGCTGGTCGTGGCTGTAGTGTTGCGTATCTACCGGGGCAGACGGCACCGCCCTGCGCTGGCCACTGAGCACATGACTGGGCAAGCCGGCCCCGACCCGTACGGCACGTCCACCGAGAAACTGGACACCGCCGCCGTAGCCGACGCGGAACGGGAACAATAGATGAGCTGACTGCGGGATCGGCCCGCGCGAGGCGGTTCTTCGAAGCCGCGATGGAAGGGTACCGAGGACCGAGCGATGGCACGCTGGCCAGAAGATGACCGACCGCGCGGCGCCCGGACACAGGCCCAGGCCCCCCGGCCGGATCTGTGGTATCCCGCCATACCAGAGGACGAAGCTCCGGACCAGCGCGCGGCCCGCCGCAACGCCTACGCCGAGGCCGTGGACGCGACGCGGTTCAACCTGCCGGTGTTCGGCACCTCGTTCCTCGACCCCTCGGCGATCGAGCAGCTGATCCCGCCACGCCGCGGGCACGTCCAAGGCCCGGCGACGCAGCCCGACGCGTTCGGTCCCTTCGAGCCGTGGAGCCCCGCACCCACCGGCGACGGCGCCGTAGGCACGGCCGAGGAGGTGCGCGAGCGCCCCGCGGCGGTCAGCGCCTCGCGGGCCAGCCGGATCATGGCGCTGGGCACCATCGTCTCCCGCATCACCGGCATGGTCCGCCAGCTGCTGCTGGTCGCCGCGCTCGGCACGCTGGCGCTGGGCACCTCGTACAACATCGCCAACAACGTGCCGAACACCATCTACATTCTGGTGATCGGCGGCGCGGTGAACTCCATCTTCGTGCCGCAGCTGGTGCGCGCGATGAAGGACGATCCAGACGGCGGCCAGGCGTTCATGGACCGGTTGCTGACGATCACCCTGATCATCATGGCGGTGCTCACGCTGGTCTGCGTGTTGCTGGCCCCGCAGATCGTCACGTTCTTCTATCCGAAGGCGACCGGGGCGAACCGCGAGGTCACCATCGTCTTCGCCCGCTACATGCTGCCGCAGATCTTCTTCTACGGCATGTTCGTGATGCTCGGTCAGATCCTGAACGCCAAGGACAAGTTCGGCCCGATGATGTGGACGCCGGTGCTGGCGAACGTCGTCCAGATCGCCACCCTCGGCGCGTACCTGTGGATCGCCGGATACGTGCAGACCACCGAGAACATCACCCCGAACGAACTGGCGCTGCTCGGTCTCGGCACGACGCTGGGCATCGTGCTGCAGACCATCACGCTCGTCCCGTATCTGCGCGCCGCCGGGATCGGGTTCCGGCCGAGATTCGACTTCCGCGGCGTCGGTCTCGGCCAGTCCGCCACGCTGGCCAAGTGGACGATGGGCATGGTGCTGGTCGGCCAGGTGTCCACCACGATCGTCACCCGCCTGAGCAGCGCGATGGACACCAGCGGTACGCACCAGACCGAGGGCGTCGGTTACGTCGCGTACTCGAACGCGCTGACCATCTGGATCCTGCCGCAGGCCATCATCACCGTCTCCATCATCACGGCGCTGCTGCCGCGGATGAGCCGTGCGGCGCACTCCGGTGACAGCAACGCCGTGCGCGACGCCATCTCGTACGGACTGCGGGTGAGCGCGGTCGCGATCGTGCCCTGCGCGTTCGCGTTCGTCGCGTTCGGCCAGCAGATCTCGGCGATCCTGTTCCAGCACGGCGCGACCAACGCGACGATGGCGCGCAACCTCGGCTACATGCTGATGGCGTTCGGTGTGGGCCTTATCCCATTCTCCGCGCAGTATCTGATGTTGCGTGGCTTTTACGCGTTTGAGGACACCAAGACGCCGTTTGTCGTCACCGCCTGGATCTCGGCGATAAACGGCGGCCTCGCGTACATCTCGTTCGAGTTACTGCACACTACGAAGTGGGCTGTCGCGGGCATGTGCGTGGGCTATGTCGTCGCGTATACGGTCGGCATGGTGATGACCGGCGCGAGGCTGAGCCGCAAGCTGCGAGGCATCGACACCGCGCGCGTCGTGCGTACGCATGCCAAGCTCGGCGCGGCTTCCGCGCTGGCGGCGGTGATCGGCGGCCCGATCGGATTCGAAATCACCAACAAGCTGCACGGCGGGCTGACCGGTGCCGGATCAGGCCTGGTGGTCGGCGGCGGGTTGTTCATGGCCTTGTTCTTGCTCGCCTCGCGCAAGATGCGTATTGAGGAAGTGGACATGCTGCTCGGCACCGTCCGCGCGCGTTTCGGCCGCTGAACCGGAACTGAACAGGATCTGAACACACCGCTGGTCCGAACCGAAACGGGCTCCCGGGGCGTCGTACTCCCACGTGGGGCACTCCATGGCCGTGCCATGCCCGCGCCACGTGCCGGTTCGACGGTTGAGAACCGGGCACTAGCATGAGTGCGAGCGCGTTTGGTTTCAGGCGCGTGGAAGCCTTACGACAGAACGACGCACAAGAGGGAGGGCCGTGGCTTCCCTGGCCGAAAAGCCCGCCGGCGACAGCGAGAACTTCGACGGCGCTCGTTTCGACGACCAGGTCCATGCCGGCGCGCGTCTCGCTGGGCGCTATCGGCTGGAGCGGCTGCTGCGGCATTACCCCGACGGTGACCAAGCGCCGCCGCAGGCCTGGGTGGGCTTCGACGAAGTGCTCAACCGCGAGGTCGGCATCGACCTGGTCGCGTCAGGGCATCCGCGAGCGAATGCAGTCGAGGCGGCCGCACGTAACGCGGCGACAGTTCCCGACGTTCGTTTCGTGCAGGTGCTCGATGTCGCCGACGAGAACGGCCTCGTGTACGTCGTGACCGAATGGGTCGCCGACGCCGCCGACCTGACGCATCGACTTGCCGGGGGACCGCTGTCAGTCGCGGTGGCGACGCGCATCGCGCGCGAGTTGGCCATGGCGATGACCGAAGCGCACTCGTGGGACATGCCGCACGGCGCGCTCGACCCCGACAAGATTCTGGTCACCAGCACGAACCAGGTGAAAATCCTGGGCCTGTGCCTGGAATCCGCGATGTCCGGCACCGAGAACGGAACGACCACCGCGCTCGAAGACGTCAAGGCGATCGGCTCGATCTGGTACGCCGCGCTGACGGGTCGGTGGCCCGGCGCGGAATCGGCGTTCGGTCTGGCCGCGGCGCCTCGCGCGCACGAGAAGCTGTTCACGCCGGCCCAGATCCGCGCGGCGATCCCGAAGGCGGTGGACCAGCTCGTCGAGCAGATCCTCACCGACGGCGAAATCCCGGCGGTCGACAGCGCGAAGGCACTGAGCAGCGCCATCTCCGCGTTGCCACGTATGCGCGACGAGCAGGAGAGCACTGACGTTCTACCGCGTCCGGCACCGCAGCGCCGCCCTCCGGTTTACCCGGTAGCCGCGCCAACGGCGGTGCAGATGCGGACCGGCGGACCGGCACGCACGGCAGCCGCCGCTCAAGGCCTTGACGCGGCGGACGGTGGTGTCGGCCGTGTCCCGCGCGGTCTGCTCGCGGTGATTCTCGGCGTGGTGGTAGTCGCCGGCGCGGTGGCGGCGTTCCAGCTCGGCGGAAGGCACAACGGCTCCACGAACACGCCGCCGAACACCCCCGGCGTCACCTCGTCCTCGACGGTTCCGATCGCGGTCAAGCCGCTGAACATCGCGAACGCGTCAATATGGGATTCCGACCAGGGCCAGGACGACATCGCGAAGCTGCAGCAGTCGTACAACGGCTCGGCGGAGGGCTGGGTCACCTCGACCTACAAGGACGGCCCCGACATAACGTCCTACCGCAAGGGCACCGGCATCATTTTCGACCTCGGCTCGGCGCAGAAGGTCGGCAAGGTGACGTTCACGGTGGTCACAGCCGGCGCGACCGTCGAGGTGTGGACGGCGGACGCCGCGCTGACCTCGCTGCCGTCGGTCTCGAACTCGGCCCCGCCCGGATTCACCAAGCAGTCCACCAAGGCCAACGTGGGCGGCGGCGAGGTCGACGTCACGTTCTCGACCACGGTGAATACCCGGTACGTGATGGTCTGGTTCACCGTGCTGCCGCACCAGGACGCAGGCCAGTACGAGATCGCGGGCTATCGTGACAGCCTCTCCAACGTCAAAATCTTCTCGTAGAACCCGTGAGGGGATCACGGCGAGGAACGGATGCGGCCACGGCGCAGTGATGAAGAGCGAGCGCGCGACGACGCGGCTGACCGCGCGCTCATGGCCCGCCACGTAGACGGCGACCCTGACGCGTTCAGCGAGCTGTTCAACCGGCATCGGGATCGCCTGTGGGCGGTGGCGCTGCGTACGACTGGCGACCCGGAAGAAGCCGCGGACGCGCTGCAAGACGCGGCGGTCTCCGCGTTCCGGGCTGCCGCGACGTTCCGGTCGGAGGCCGCGGTAGGGACCTGGCTGTACCGCATCGTGATCAACGCTTGCGTGGACCGAGCCCGGCGACGTGCGTCGCGCCCGACGGTCAGTTATCCCGATGAGCAGTCCCCCGCCTGGCAGCGCGCAGTCCGCGATCCGTCGGACATGGCCGAGACCCGTGAGCTGAGGATCGTCCTGGAGGACGCGCTGGCAAGCCTGCCACTCGACCAGCGCGCGGCGATCGTGGCGGTGGACCTGGAAGGACTGTCGGTCGAGGAGGCCGCGCGAGCCCTCGGCGTCCCATCGGGCACGGTCAAAAGCCGCTGCGCGCGGGGCCGGGCGAAGCTGGCGGTTCTGCTCGCCGATCTGCGGAACCGCCCGGCCGCTTCGCCCGTCAAACCGGGGACGCCGGCTCGTGACGCCACTTCTCGTGAGGACACCGCTAGTGGTGCCACCGCGACCGACGTCGGCGACAGGCCGGAACCGATGGAACGAGGTGTGCGGTGACAACGGCACACGAGCCCCGTAGAGGACCGGGCATCCATCTGTCGGCCGAAGACCTGTCAGCGCTCGCCGAAGGCGCGGAGCCGACCGCTGCGGGCGCTGCGGAGCATCTCCTGGAGTGCGCGGCCTGCCAAGGCGAAGTCGACGCGATGTCAGAACTGTTGGCCCAGTTCGAGGAATGGGACGTTCCAGCGATGCCGCAAGAGGTGGCGATCCGGATCGACGCCGCCCTCGCACGCGAATCCGCCGCGCGCGCGGCGACGTCCGCACATCCCGCAGCCGCCGCGATGGAGGCACCCGCATCTTCCGGAAGCACGTCTCCAGAAAGCACTTCGTCTGGAAACGCATCGCCCGGCAGCAAGTCCCCTGTCCGCGCCGCCCACTCGCGTCGGCGCCGTTGGATGCCCACTCCCGCCCTCGCTTGGTCACTCGCCGCTCTCGTTTTGATCGCCGGCGGACTGGGCCTCATCGTCAAGCTCGGCATGTCGAGCACGCAGTCGTCGAACAGCACGGCGTCCGGATCTGCGGCCACGACGCCGTACGCGGCCCAAGGCGGTTCAGGCAACAGCGGCCCGAACTTCAGTAACCAGCGCCCGCAAGCTCTGACTGAGCTCTCGCCGGACTCACCGCTCGCGACGTGGACCAAGCAAATCCTGTCGAACCGCCGGCCGGACGCGACGATTAACTCGCCATGCCTGTCCGACCCGGCGTTCCACAACGATCACGTGGTGGCGATCGCTAACGGCCCCTACAACGGCACGGACGCGACGCTCGTCGTCTACGCGAATCCGGACAACGCCGCAACGGTCATCTCAGTCGTCTACGCGACGCCCTGCACCCCGACGAGCTATCGCGTGCTCGCCAAGGGTCTAGTCGCCAAGTAGTAGCAAGCAGTCGTAGCAACGCATCAGGGCCGCCCCGGTAAGGGCGGCCCTGATGTTTCACGCGAAACATCGCTCAGACGGAGATGAACTCCTGCAGGTCGTTGAGCAGCGCGCGCTTCGGCTTGGCGCCGACGATCGTCTTGGCGACCTCGCCCTTGACGTAGACGTTGAGCATCGGGATGTTCAGCACGCCGTAGTCGGCCGCGATCTGCGGGTTCTCGTCAATGTTCACCTTGACGATCTCGAGCGTCTCGCCGTGCTCGGCCGCGATCTGGTCCAGGATCGGCTCGATCATCCGGCACGGAGCGCACCACGGAGCCCAGAAGTCCACCAGGACCGGCTTGCCGTTGTCTAGCACGTCCTGCTTGAAGGACGCGTCCGTCACCTTCTTGAGGTTTGACATGGTTCCTCGTCTCCCGGGCTCCTGCTATGAGTACTGCCTGCTGCGTTCGTGCTGACGGTCTAAGAGCTGGACGGTCTGAAGCTGGTGGTCTGTTTCACTCGGTGGGCGCGCCGTCGGCCAGCGCGGCCAGGTACCGCTCCGCGTCCAGCGCGGCGGCGCAGCCGGTGCCGGCCGCGGTGACCGCCTGGCGGTAGATGTGGTCCACGACGTCACCACTCGCGAAGACGCCGGGCAGGTTCGTCCGGGTGCTCGGCGCCTCGACGCGGACGTAGCCCTCGTCGTCGATGTCGATCTGGCCGCGGAACAGGTCGCTACGCGGCTCGTGCCCGATCGCGATGAACAGGCCGGTGGCGGGAAGCGTCTGCTCCTTGCCGGTCACCGTGTCGCGCAGCCGGACCGCGCTCACTCGGTCCTCCCCCTCGATCCCGACCACTTCGCTGTTCCAGACGAAGGAGATCTTCGGGTTAGACATAGCGCGGTTCTGCATAATCTTGCTCGCGCGCAACTGGTCGCGACGGTGCACCACAGTCACCGAGCGAGCGAAGCGCGTCAGGAACGTCGCCTCTTCCATCGCGGTGTCGCCACCGCCGACCACGACGATGTCGTGCTCGCGGAAGAAGAAGCCGTCACAGGTCGCGCACCACGAGACGCCGTGGCCGGACAGCCGCTTCTCGTCGGGCAGTCCAAGTTCGCGGTAGCCCGAACCGGTAGCGATGATGACCGTGTGCGCCAGGTGTGCCTCACCGGCGCCGTCGATCACGCGCTTCACGTCGCCCGTCAGCTCGACCTCGACGACGTCGTCGGCCACCAACTCGGCGCCGAACCGCTCGGCCTGCTTGCGGAGGTTGTCCATCAGGTCCGGGCCCATGACGGCGTCGGGGAAGCCGGGGAAGTTCTCCACCTCGGTGGTGTTCATCAGCGCGCCGCCAGCGGTCACCGAGCCCTCGAAGACGAGCGGCTTGAGACCGGCGCGGGCGGTGTAGATGGCCGCGGTGTATCCCGCCGGGCCCGAACCGATGACGATGACGTCGCGGACCTCGCTGGTTCGCTCTTCTTGGTTTTCTGTCACCTGGCTCTGCGGCACGGCTGGCTGACCTTCTCTCCTGGCGGGGTTGGCATGCAGCAGAACAGATCCGGGGGTGTGGCTATTCCGGCCTCTCAGCTGCCTACGGACGGCCGAACTCTAGCCCTCGACTGCCTGACTGTGACAACTCGCCAGCGCCACAGCACTCGTCCGATACGGCACTCATCCAATACAGCAAACGCCGACGGCCCCCGTGTTTCACGTGAAACACGGGGGCCGTCGTAGGCACGTCGTAGGCATTCGTGCCGCGCCTAAGCTCCGCCGGGCCGCCCACGCACTCGCTCGCCGGGAACCAGCGTCGAGATGATGCGCTCCAAGTCCTCCAGCGAGGCGAACTCGACCACGATCTTTCCGCGTCGCGCGCCGAGATCCACCTTGACGCGGGTCTCCAGTCGGTCCGAGAGCCGCCCGGCCAGTTCGCTCAGCTCCGGCGAGACGCGGCTGCCGGCCCGCACCTTCCTCGCGTTGCGCGGACGGCTGTTCTCCGGATCGCCCACCGCGACGATTTCCTCGACCGTGCGCACCGACAAGCCCTCGGCGATGATGCGCTCGGCCAAGTGCTGCTGTTCCTCTGTGGTGTCCAGACCGAGCAGCGCCCTAGCATGCCCCGCGCTGAGCAGACCGCTCGCGACGCGCAGCTGCACCTTCGGCGGCAGCTTCAGCAGACGCAGCGTGTTGGACACCTGCGGCCTGGAGCGCCCGATGCGATCGGCCAGCTCTTCATGCGTGCAGGAGAAGTCCTTGAGCAACTGGTCGTAGGCGGCCGCTTCTTCCAACGGGTTCAGTTGAGAGCGGTGCAGGTTCTCGAGCAGCGCGTCGAGCAGCATTCGCTCGTCTTCGGTCTCCCGCACGATCGTGGGGATGCGCTCGAGGCCGGCACGCTGAGCGGCGCGCCACCGGCGCTCGCCCATGATGAGTTCGTACTTGCCGCTACCGCCCGGGCCTTCCGGCCGAACCACGATCGGCTGGAGCAGACCCACTTCGCGGATCGAGTGGACCAGCTCGTCCATCGCGGTCTCGTCGAAGAAATCACGCGGCTGCTTGGCGTTGGGGACGATCGCGTCGATCGGCAGCTCGGCGAAATGCGCTCCCGGCACTTCGTCGGCCACGATCGAGGCCGCCACGAACACCGGGCCGGTCGACTCCGGCTCTTCCTCCTCGAGGTCCGCGCGGTAAATCTCGCCAAGCGGCAACCGTCGCTGCGGCACGGCGGGCGCCGGGGCCGGCGCGGTGAGCGCCGCCGTGCTCTCGGCTCCCTCAGCCGGCATCGTCGGGATCAGCGCCCCGAGTCCGCGGCCGAGTCCCCGTCGGCGGTCGTTCATCGCTTCACCTCAGCGTCGATCCCGATGTCGGCTTTCTCGTCATCCTGCTGCACGGGGATGTGCGAGACCTTCTCCCGCGCCGCCCACCGTTCCGCGATCTCCCGAGACGCCTCCCGGTAAGCCAGCGCTCCGGTGGACGCGGGGTCATAGGTCATGACCGTCTGCATGTAGCTCGGCGCCTCGGAGATCCGGACGGAGCGGGGGACCGCGGTGCGCAGAACCTGCTCCGGGAAGTGCGTGCGTACTTCATCGGCGACCTGGGAGGCCAGCCGAGTGCGCGCGTCGTACATCGTCAGCAGGATCGTCGAGACGTGCAGATTCGGGTTCAGGTGGGCGCGGATGAGTTCGATGTTCCGCAGCAGCTGCCCCAAGCCCTCGAGCGCGTAGTACTCGCACTGGATCGGGATCAGCACCTCGTCGCCGGCCACCATCGCGTTGACGGTAAGCAATCCGAGCGAAGGTGGGCAGTCGATCAGGATGTAGTCCACCGAGCCGTGATAACCGGACAGCGCCCGCTGGAGCCGGCTTTCCCGCGCCACCATCGAGACCAGTTCGATCTCAGCGCCGGCCAGATCGATAGTCGCCGGGGCGCAGTACAGCCCGTCTATGTCGGCGACCTCTTGAACGATCTCGTCCATCGCGTACCGCTCGATCAGCACGTCGTAAATAGAGGGGATCTCCGAGTGGTGGTCCACGTTAAGCGCGGTCGAGGCGTTGCCCTGCGGATCGAGGTCCACGACGAGCACCTTCGAACCGCCTTGCGCGAGGGCCGCGGCGATGTTCACCGTGGTGGTCGTCTTGCCGACGCCGCCCTTCTGGTTGGCCACCACGAAGGTCCGCGTCCGGCTGGGCTTCGGCAGCTCGATGGCGCGCGACAACGCCGCCAGCGCCGCCTCGGCCTCCCGGGCGATCGGAGTGTCATCGGAACGACCGCGACCACCGTGCAACAGGTCGGTATCCACCACAGCGTGCACCGACTCCATGTCCGGCACTCCCGCGTTCGGCGGCTGGTCGTAGGGCATCGGCCAACTCTCTTCCTCCGTCGCCGGGACGACGGCTCGTTCAGCGTCCACTTCGGCGTCCGCAGCCCGCGGGTCATGCTGCCAGGACCAACTGAAGCCGTCGGGGGGCGACGGCGGTTCTCGGGATTCGTCGAGCCGCCATCCGCGCGGAAGCAGCTCCCCGGTCGACTCCGCGTGACCTGACCGCGCGGACGACCCACCGTTTTCGGGGTCGCCCTCCGCATAAGCACTGTACTGACCGTGCGCGACCATCATGTCCCCTCGCCGCCTCGGTCGGAGAAAACTAAGGAGTCAGTCGGCGCGTTTCCGAGGCAACTCACTCATAGGGATTACGTTTCACGTGAAACCGGGGTTCCCTAAGGGCAAAGCAGCGCCCTAAGGCAGAGCGGTCCACCTGACACGTGCGCGCAGAGAGGCGGTGACACATTTAACCACGCGTACCGCGCCGGGAGCGTCGCTCAGGGCGCGGTGTTCGGAATCCGGCTGGTCCGAGATCGATGCCGATAACGCGTGTCGCCGCGTTACCCAGCTGTTCGCCGACCTCTACCACTCCCCAGGACTCAGCACCCAGCTTCGGTAATTCCGATTCGACGGTGGCGAGCTCCTCCGCGGCCAATTCCCCCTTTAGCGCCAGCATCCGGCCGCCGCGTCGCAGTAGCGGAAGACACCAGCCGATGAGCCGTTCCATCGGAGCGACCGCCCGAGCGGTCACCACGTCCGCGCCCATCCGGCCAGCCCACTCCTCGGCCCGGCCGCGCAGCACCTCGGCGTTGTCCAGCTTCAGCGCGTCAAGACACTCGTCCAGAAACACCGTGCGGCGAAGTAAGGGCTCGAGCAAAGTCACCCGCAGATCGGCCCGCGTCGCGGCGAGCACGATGCCGGGCAGTCCGGCGCCGGAGCCGACGTCCACCACATGCGAGCCCTCCGCGATCAGCTCCGCCACGGCCGCGCAGTTCATCAGATGGCGTTCCCAGATCCGGTCGACCTCGCGCGGCCCGAGTAGCCCGCGCTCCACTCCCGGACCGGCTAGCAGCTCCCCGTACTGCCGGACGAGCGGCAGCGCCGGGCCGAAGAGAGCGACGGCCGCCTCAGGCGGGTCGGGCAGCCTTGCTTCGAGCATGAGCCTTCCCAAGTTTCACGTGGAACCCCAACGCAACGAACTCTGCGTACTGGCACTGGCACCATCTTCGCAGGGAGTCGATCTGCGTATTGCATCGTCGTCCTGATAAAGACCGCCGCCCTTAGAATCCCGCCCACAGAACGAAGCGCTGCCAAGAAAAACGTGGCCCCGTCTCGCGTGAGACGGGGCCATGGTCTGAATCAGAGCAGCTACTGCCTCAGGCCGGCAGGACCACCACTCGCCGGTTCGGCTCTTCGCCCTCGGACTCGCTGCGCAGTCCGGCGGCCGCGACCGCGTCGTGCACCATCTTGCGCTCGAAGGGACTCATCGGCGCCAGCTTCACCGCCTGGCCCGAGTCCTTCACCTTCTTCGCCGTCTCGGCGCCCAGCCGCTCCAGCTCCGCACGCCTCGCCGCCCGGTGCCCGCCGACGTCGAGCATCAGCCGGGTGCGCTCGCCGGTCTCGCGCGCCACCGCGAGCCGGGTCAGCTCCTGCAGCGCCTCGAGCACCTCGCCTTCCGAGCCGATCAGCTGGTCCAACCCCGCGCCGACGATGGAGACCGCAGCGCGGTCCCCTTCGACGTCCATGTCGATGTCCCCGTCGAGATCCACGATGTCGAGCAGCCCCTCGAGGTAGTCGGCAGCGATCTCGCCCTCCTCCTCGAGCCGGGTCAGCTCGTCCTGCTCCTCCTCAGCGGACACCGCGTGCGCCGCCTCGACGGCTGAATCCGTCACCCTGAACTCCCTACCTATCTCCTGGCCCCGCGTCGCCGGGCCCTGCCTCGGGGCTAACCCCGCGAAAGCTATTTCTTGCGCCCGCTGCGCGTTGTTCGCACCGGCTGCTTGCGTTGCGTCCTAGGCAGCTCGTCCTCGGGCTCCGAGGCACCGTTCGAGCCAGGCGCTGCGGAGGTCACCTTCGTGCCGCTGCCGTTGGCCGACGCCTTCGCACCAACCTTCGTCGCACCCGCCTTCGTGCCGGCGCTCTTGGCGGCACCGCTCTTGGCGACGCCATCCTTGCCGGCCGGACCCGGGACGGCCGGCACCTCGTCGACCGGCTCGCCGCGCTTCTCCGCGCGCTTCGCGTCCTTCGCCGCTTTGCGGGCCAGGTGCTCCTCGTGCGCCTTCGAACCGGGCAGCGGGCTGTTGCGCAACACGTAGAACTGCTGGCCCATGGTCCAGAAGTTAGTCGTCAACAGGTAGATGAGCACGCCGACCGGGGCGATGAAGCAGAAGAACGCCATCATCACCGGCATGATGTAGAGCATCGCCTTCTGCTGCTGCACCATCGGGTTATCCGGCGCGCTGTTCTTCAGGATCATCTGGCGCTGCGTGATGAACTGAGTCGCCACGTAAACGATCGTCATGGCGATGATCACGGACTTGACCGTGCTCTGACTCGAACCGATCAGCTGGCTGCCCGGGGTGTTGAAGTGGGCCGAGATCGGCGCGCCGAAGATGTGCGCGTGGCGGGCGCTGTCGACCAGGCCGCCGGTCACGAAGAAGATGCTCGCGCCGTTGGCGACGTTGTAGAGCAGCCGGTAGAGCGCGGTGAAGAACGGCATCTGCACCAGCAGCGGCAGGCAGCTGGCGAACGGGTTGGTCCCGTGCTCCTTGTAGAGCGCCATCATCTCGCGCTGCTGGCGCGCCTGGACCTCGCGCTTCTTGACCGGGTCGAGCCTGGCCCGCTCCAGCTCCTTCTTGTACTTGTCCTGGAGCTTCTTCATCTCCGGCTGGACGACCTGCATCGCCCGCATCGACTTGATCTGCTTGACGAACAGCGGGATCAGCGCGGCGCGGATCACCAGGGTCAGGAAGACGATCGACAGGCCCCAGGACCAGCCGCTGTTGGGGAGGAAGACCAGGTCGAAGAGCTTATGGAATTGTACGATTACCCAACTGACACCCCAGATTAGGGGGCTCAGTAGCTTGTCATACCACTGCACGGCCAGGCTCCTCGGCTCGACTCAGACCCACGTAAATCTCAAACAGACCGGTGCGCCGGAGCAGCGGTCCCGTCCCCATCCACTATCCGCCACTGGCCGCGTGGAGGCACCGGGTCGACGCCTCCCGCACTCCACGGATTGCAACGCAGGATCCGCCAGCCCGTCAGGATCGTGCCCTTCACCGATCCGTGAACCGAGATGGCCTCGTACCCATAATGCGAACAGCTTGGGTAGTAGCGGCACACCGGCCCCAGCATCTTGGAGATGGTCAGCTGGTAGAGCCGGATCAAGCCCATCAACACGTATTTCACCGGGCCGCCTTCATCGAGACCGTCCGAGGCGGCTTAGCGCGGAGTCCAGATCACGAGCGAGTTCCCCGGTCGCGGCCACGGCCGCCGGCGGCAGCGCCCGCACGACCAGCACCGCGCCCTCGGGCAGCGTGCCGAGCCGGGCGGCCACCAGATGCCGCAACCGCCGCTTGACCCGGTTCCTTGTCACTGCCGATCCAACCGCCTTGCTCACGACGAAGCCCGCACGGGCAGGACCCGTACGGGCTTCCTCAACACTCGGTCCTGCCGCGTCCCGGTCCGCGGACCAGAGATGCGCGACGAGGGTCGTCCGCCCGGCCCGCCGCCCGCCACGGATCGCGCGGGCGAACTCGTCGCCCCGCTTCACACGGCGGTCTGCGGGCAACACCTGAAGGCTAAGCGGACAGGTTGCGCCGGCCCTTGCCCCGGCGCGCCGAGATGATGGCCCGGCCGGCGCGCGTGCGCATGCGCAGCCGAAAGCCGTGGGTCTTGGCACGACGCCGGTTGTTCGGCTGGAAGGTGCGCTTGCTCACTGGAGGCTCCAGACAGATGCTGATTCGGTCTTCGACGTCGCGATGTCCGGTTACGGCCTCTGTGTGGAGCTTCTGCTGCTCCGAGGCCCATAGCGTCCCGCGCTAGGCGTCCCGACTATGGGCATGGCACAACGCCGGTCGACATCTTCGACCTGCTTACGGTACGCGTCGGATCGCCGATGGGTCAAACCGCGGAGTACGCGCACAGCTTCTGTCAAGCCGACGGTCGGTCACCCAACGCCAGACGTGTGATCCCCTCCGTGATCCACACTGCATCTACACGGAATCCACACAGTCCGGCCACCATGATCCGAGACAGCTTGCCTCTTTAGGCACAGCCTGTGGACAACAAGTTGAACAGAGTGCCCGGGATGGCTACCGTCATCCGAGTCGCTATTGCCGGTCGAGTCGTCCGAATTCAGGTCTGTACCATGTCCGAGCTGCACGTATGGTTGTCGCGCCGGATGAGGACGGGCCGTCCGCGCCGCCCCCGGGGAAATACCGGCCGCCCCACCGGGCATGACGCCGGGTTTTCCACAGGACTTGTGGAAAACTTGTGGACGGGCGCGACCCCTGCCCAGACCCGACCGTTGAGTGGTAGCCGTGCCTGAAGAGACCTCTCGTTCCGCGACCGCGGACCGCCCACCCGGCGACTTCGCCTCGGTGTGGGCCACCTTTCTGGCCGGAATCGACGCGGCGGATTCGATCAGCCCGGGGGATCGGGCCTTCCTCGGCGTCATCGTGCCGATGGCGCTTGTCGGGGATACGGCGCTACTCAGCGTGGGCGACGAGTTCTCCAAGGGCGTCCTGGAAACCAAGCTGCGCGACCTGATCACCTCCGGGCTCGGCCGATTGCTCGGCCAGGAGATCCGCATCGCGGTGACCGTCGCGGCGGCCAAGCCGATGCCGATCCAGAGCGTGCCGAAGCTGCCGTTCGCTTCAGGACCCGTACCGGGGGAGCGGCTGCCGGGCAGCATGGACGACGCGGCCGCGCCGGGCCAGTCCCAGGCGCCCATCCCGCCGCCGACACGCAGCCCCGAGTTCGTCGAGGGCGGCCGCCACGTCGATCACCTTTCCGGTTCAATGAATCCGGGTTCGCTCGGTTCGGCGGGCCCAGCGGTTCCCACCGTGCTGGGTCGCCACGACGGCGCCAACGGACGGCACAATGCGTCTGCCGGGATCAAGGACACCGAACCGGCCCGCCTGAACCCCAAGTACCTCTTCGAGACCTTCGTCATCGGCTCCAGCAACCGCTTCGCGCACGCCGCAGCGGTCGCGGTGGCCGAGGCGCCGGCCAAGGCGTACAACCCGCTCTTCATCTACGGCGACTCCGGCCTGGGCAAGACCCACCTGCTGCACGCGATCGGTCACTACACCCGCTCGCTGTATCCGGGCACGAAGGTGCGTTACGTCAGCACCGAGGAGTTCACCAACGACTTCATCAACGCGATCCGCGACGGCAAGCAGGACCTGCTGCGGCGCCGCTACCGCGACATCGACATCCTGATGATCGACGACATCCAGTTCCTGGAGAACAAGGAAGGCACGCAGGAGGAGTTCTTCCACACCTTCAACGCCCTCCACAACTCCAACAAGCAGATCGTCATCTCCAGCGACCGGCCGCCCAAGCAGCTGACCACGCTGGAGGACCGGCTTCGCTCGCGCTTCGAGTGGGGCCTGATCACCGACGTCCAGCCGCCCGAGTTGGAGACGCGTATCGCGATCCTTCGCAAGAAGGCCGCGCAGGAGGGCTTGAACGCGCCGCCCGAGGTGCTGGAGTTCATCGCCAGCAAGATCTCCACGAACATCCGTGAGCTCGAGGGCGCGCTCATCCGCGTCACCGCGTTCGCCTCGCTCAACCGCGCGCCGGTCGACTTCCCACTCGCCGAAGCCGTGCTACGCGACCTGATCCCGGACACCGGCGGCTCCGAGATCACGACAGCCACGATCATGGCGCAGACCGCCGCGTACTTCGGGCTGTCCATGGAAGACCTCTGCGGCACCTCGCGAAGCCGCGTGCTGGTGACGGCGCGTCAGATCGCGATGTATCTGTGCCGTGAGCTGACCGACCTCTCGCTGCCGAAGATCGGGCAGCAGTTCGGCGGCCGCGACCACACCACCGTGATGCACGCCGACCGGAAAATCCGCTCGTTGATGGCTGAGCGCCGGTCCATCTACAACCAGGTGACCGAGCTGACCAACCGCATCAAGTCGATGCGTGGCTAACACACGTCTTATCGCACCCTCATCCACGCTGCACCTTTTGCCGGTAACGCGCTATAGGCGTGGGTAACGCCGTGCCCTGACCACGGCTGACTTTCCACAGCCTGTGCACACAGCCATTCCCTGATCACCCGCCGCGCCCTCGCCGCGCTCTTTTCGGCGCGCCGATGGCGTGTCGTCCCGCGGTCACCGTAATTAGTCGACTAATGTCCTTCTCGACCCACCGGTGAGTCTATAACTCGCGAAAGCGACATAACGGACATAACCTAGAAGGGTCGCCGGGTTTTCCCACACCCTGTGGACGCCTGGGGATAACTTCTGTGCATAAACCGCGCAGGTCCCCGCCGTATCCCCGATTCGAGTGAAGAAGTTATCCCCAGGCCTGGTGATCAATTTGGGGATAGCCTGTGTAAAAGTGGGTTCCCGCTGTGGACGCGCTGGGGACAACTTTTCTTCATCCACAGGACACCTTCGGATATCCCCAGGTTCTCCACATGCCCTGTGGACGAATTCTTCCGTGCTGAACTGCGAAAAGAACGCTTTTCCACATATCCACAGCGCCTACTACTACGACTACAGAGATATAGACCGGAAGCTAGAACAGCAGGAGCTTCGGCTCGAATCTGTGGAAAACTCGCCGAGGAGATCTGAGGTCCAATCTCTCGCCGTCCGGCTAGAGTGGCGCCGAGGATGGGGGCGGAGCCTCTCCGAGCCTTCTTCCGTCCACAGCTCTGTGGAAAACCTTCAGCGCAGTGTCAATCCGGCTCTCCGGGCTCGGAGAGCGGGCAATCTTTCGTGCGGCGTCGTCCACAGTCAGTGGAAGGCGGCATGATGGTTGGCTACTGAAGCAACCAGCGGTCCACAGCGGACCGCACGCCGCAGCAAGCGGCCTCGACTGCCAGGAGGCGGATCACCGGTGAAGTTCCGTGTGGAACGCGATGTACTTGCCGACGCGGTCGCCTGGACCGCCCGTTCGCTGCCGGCCCGCCCGCCGGCCCCGGTGCTCGCCGGGCTGCTGCTGCGGGCCGGGGACGGCCTGCTGACCGTCTCCGGCTTCGACTACGAGGTCTCGGCGCGCTCCGAGGTCCCCACGGACATCGAGGAGCCCGGCACCGCGCTCGTCTCCGGCAAGCTGCTCGCCGAGATCACCCGCTCACTGCCCAACCGCCCGGTGGAAATCGCGACTGAGGGCTCGAAGGTCATCCTCATCTGCGGCACCTCGCGGTTCACATTGCAGACCATGCCTGTGGATGACTATCCCGCGCTGCCCGACATGCCCGGCGCCGCTGGCTCCATCGCAGGCTCCACGTTCGCGGCCGCCGTCGCTCAGGTCGCTGTCGCTGCGGGTAAGGACGACACGCTGCCGTTCCTCACCGGCGTGCGCGTAGAGATCAACGGTGACACCCTCCGGCTCGCCGCGACTGACCGCTACCGGCTCGCCGTGCGCGAGATCATGTGGAAGCCCGAGCGTTCTGACGCCGAGGCCGTGGCGCTCATTCCGGCCAAGACGCTGCATGACATCGCCAAGTCGCTCACGTCCGGCGAGTGGGTCACCATCGCGCTTTCCTCCGAGGACGGCAAGGCCGGTGAAGGCCTGATCGGCTTCGAGGCCGGCGGCCGCCGCACCACCACGCGTCTGCTCGAGGGCGAGTTCATCAAGTACAACGCGCTCTTCCCGGCCGAGTACACCGGCGCCGCGGTCATCGAGACCGCGCCGCTGATCGAGGCGGTCAAGCGCGTGGCTCTGGTCGCCGAGCGCAACACGCCGGTTCGGCTGAACTTCTCCGCCGGGCAGGTCACCCTCGAGGCCGGTTCCGGCGATGAGGCGCAGGCCTCGGAGTCGATGGACGCCGTGTTCGAGGACGAAGACATCTCCGTCGCGTTCAACCCGGGCTACCTACTCGAAGGCCTCGGCGCGATCGACGCTCCCTACGCGCAGCTGTCGTACACAACTTCCACCAAGCCCGCGGTCATCACCGGCCGTCCCGCCTCGGACGCCGAGCACGACCCCGCGTACCGCTACCTGATCATGCCGATCCGCCTTTCCGGCTGATCCGGCGCGGCATCACGGGGCAATGTTCCCCCGCCGTTCAAGGCACAGCGAACCGGCTGCCACAGACACGGTGTGCGGCAGCCGGGCACTGGCGATACGGTCGAGTCCATAAGCGCGAGTACATAGTGCGACGGCGACGACGACGTCAATGGAACACGGACTAGGCAGTCCACTGCAGAGGGAAGGCGTCATGGAACTCGGACTCATCGGCCTGGGCAAGATGGGCGGGAACATGCGCGAGCGCATCCGCCAGGCGGGTCACACCGTGGTCGGCTTCGACCACAACCCGGAACTGGCGGACGTCGGCTCGCTCAAGGATCTGGTCGGCTCGCTCTCCGCGCCCCGGGTGGTGTGGGTCATGGTCCCGGCGGGGGCGCCGACCCAGTCCACCATCGAAGAACTCGGCGAACTGCTCTCCGAGGGCGACGTGGTCGTCGACGGCGGCAACTCGCGGTGGACCGACGACAAGAAGCACGCCGCGCACCTGGCGACCAAGGGCGTCGGCTTCGTCGACGCTGGTGTCTCCGGTGGCGTCTGGGGCCTGAAGAACGGCTACGCGCTGATGGTCGGCGGCGAGGCGAAGAACGTCGCGCTGGTGCAGCCGATCTTCGACGCGCTCAAGCCGGCCGGCGAGTTCGGGTTCGTGCACGCGGGCGAGGTCGGCGCGGGTCACTTCTCCAAGATGGTCCACAACGGCATCGAGTACGGGGTCATGCAGGCCTACGCCGAGGGCTGGGAACTGCTCGAGGCGGTCTCCGAGGTCACCGACGTGCGCGAGGTCTTCCGCTCGTGGCGCGAAGGCACCGTCATCCGCTCCTGGCTGCTGGACCTCGCCGTGGACGCCCTCGACCAGGACGAGCACCTGTCGAAGCTGCGCGGCTACGCCGACGACTCCGGCGAGGGCCGCTGGACTGTCGAAGCGGCGATCGACCACGCCGTGCCGCTGCCCGTGATCACCGCTTCGCTCTTCGCCCGGTTCGCCTCCCGCCAAGAGGACTCGCCGGCGATGAAGATGGTGGCGGCGCTGCGTAATGAGTTCGGTGGACACGCTGTCACCGGCCTCGACGGTGAGCACGCCTCCGAACACAAGACCCCCGGCGCCTGACCTTCACCAGGTCGACAGGCAACCGGCACATACGAAGCGCGACAACAGGAAAGCAGTGCGTCTCAGCCATCTGTCGTTGGCCGATTTCCGGTCGTACACCGGTCTCGAGCTACCCCTCGAGGCCGGCGTCGGCGTGCTCGTCGGGCCGAACGGCCAGGGCAAGACGAACATCATCGAAGCGATCGGCTACCTCGCGAACCAGGGCAGCCACCGGGTCGCACAGGACGCGCCGCTGGTGCGTGCCGGAGCCGAGCGTGCCGTAGTGCGCGGCGCGATTTGGCACGAGGACCGCACCGCGCTCGTCGAGCTGGAGATAAACCCGGGCCGCTCGAACCGCGCACGGCTCAACCGCTCGCCGGTGAACCGTCCCCGCGACGTGCTCGGGTACCTGCGCGCGGTCCTGTTCGCTCCCGAGGATCTGGCGCTCGTTAAGGGAGACCCGTCCGAGCGTCGTCGGTTCATCGACGAACTCTTAGTCGCCCGCGCGCCGCGTTACGCCGGGGTGCGCGCCGACTACGAACGCTCGCTCAAGCAACGCAACGCTCTGCTGCGTACCGCGTCAATGGCTCGTAGGGCAGCGCGCTCAGGGCAAGCCGCCGATCTGAGCACCCTCGACGTCTGGGACGCTCATCTCGCCAAGGCCGGTGCCCAACTGCTCGCCGCCAGGCTCGCGGCGCTACGCGCGCTGGCGCCGTTGGTGGACAAGGCTTACGGCACGATCGCCGGCCATTCCGGCGCGAGCATTGAGTACCGCCCCTCGTGCCCGCTCGAAGCCGCGACCTCGCCCGACGACCTCGAAGCCGCCCTCGGTGCGGCCTTGGCGCTATCCCGGCCGGAAGAAGTCGAGCGCGGCGTCACGCTCGTCGGCCCGCATCGCGACGACCTGACGCTGGCCATCGACTACGGAAGCGGTGCGCTGCCAGCGAAGGGCTACGCAAGCCACGGCGAGTCGTGGTCCTTCGCCCTGGCGGTGAAACTCGCCTCGTACGAACTGCTGCGGTCTGAGGGAATCGAGCCGGTGCTGCTGCTCGACGACGTCTTCGCGGAACTGGACTCCTCGCGCCGCGCGCACCTCGTCTCCGTCGCCTCAGCCGCCGAGCAGGTGCTTATCACCGCCGCTGTCGCGGCTGACGTTCCGGCGGAGTTGGGTGGCGTGCGCTACACCGTCACCAAGGGCGCGGTAACGCGCGACGGTGCTGCTGACGACAGTGCTCCTGACGACCGCACTACTGACGACGCGGACCGTGCCCAATGACGAATCCCAGCAACGAAAGCGGCGCGCCGAACCCATCCGGTGATCATAAATACGGCGACCTACGCGGCCCCGACCTCGCCCGCGCCGCACTAGCCGCAGCACGCAGCCGCGCCCGCCGAATCGAGGAGGGCAAGGCAGCGCGGCGCGGCGGCGCCGAAGCCCAGTCTCGACGCTCCGGCGCTCGCCCCGACGAACGCGATCCTCAGCCCCTGGAAGCCGCGCTTTCCCGGCTGCTGGCCGAGGCCGGTTGGGAAGCCCCGGCGGCCGTCGGCGGTGTCTTTCAAGACTGGACCGACATAGTCGGCGAGGCCGTCGCGGCACACTGCCAACCGGTTGCTTACGAGGACGGCGTACTAACGCTCCATACCGACTCGCAGCTGTGGGCGATTGAGCTGAAGTACTCGATTCCGAAGATGATGACGAGCCTCAATTCGAGGTTGCCTCGTCGGCAAACGTCTGGCTCTCCCTCTCGTCCGGCAGTCGACCGGATCGACATCTTCAGTCCCGAGTCCCTGGTTCGGCGACGTGGTCGACTGTCGGCGAACGGCAGTGCGGGCCGCCGTCCGGATCGTCGCGCAACGTGATGTTTAGACAATCGGCTGTTATGACGCGTTGTCGCGAACAGCGCCGACGCTGGGCCGAGCTTTAGCCGACCCTGGCTTGCGTGGGGGGACACTCAACCGGGGGTGGATCAGCTCAGAAGGGCCGTCAGGCCGCGTATGCCGCCTTCAGTCCTCGCGAACCGGTAGAATAGAGCCAGATCCAGGCAGTCGAGGATATCCGGCGGTCGGCGACCCCTTCGCCGCACGGCAGACCCCCACGTCAGCCTGCCGCTGGTGCCGCGCGAGCGCGTGCCAGCCCGTCGCCTTGCGGCCCCGGCGTCTTCCCCAGCCGACCGGAGCCGCTGACGTTGAGAAAGGGTTTCGCGTCCGTGGTCGCTTCAGAAAACTCCGCGCCGTCCGCCCCTGCGGTCGACGCTCCGACAACCGCTGCGCCGGCACCTAGGCACAGCAACAACGGCGACTACGACGCCAGCGCGATCAGCGTTCTCGAGGGCCTCGAGGCGGTGCGTAAGCGGCCCGGCATGTACATCGGGTCCACCGGCGAGCGCGGCCTGCACCACCTCGTCTACGAGGTCGTCGACAACGCCGTGGACGAGGCGCTGGCCGGATACTGCGACAACATCGAGGTCACGCTGCTGGCCGACGGCGGCGTGAGAGTCGTCGACGACGGCCGCGGCATCCCGGTCGACATCGTGCCCGGACAGGACAAGCCCGCCGTCGAGGTCGTGCTCACCGTGCTGCACGCCGGCGGCAAGTTCGGTGGCGGCGGCTACTCGGTGTCCGGCGGTCTGCACGGCGTCGGCGTCTCCGTGGTCAACGCGCTCTCCCACCGCCTTACCGTCGCGGTCAAGCGCGAGGGCGCGCTGTGGACGCAGGAGTACCTGCGCGGCACGCCGACCGCCGATCTGCACCAGACGCCGCTAAGCGCGCAGGCCGCTTCCGAAACCGGCACGACGGTCACGTTCTGGGCCGACGACGAGGTCTTCGAGACCCTTACCTACAGCTTCGAGACCCTGGCCCGCCGCTTCCAGGAGATGGCCTTCCTCAACCGCGGCCTGACCATTTCGCTGACCGACCAGCGTCCCGAGTTCAAGGACGAAGAGGGCAAGGGCCGCGAGGTGACGTTCCGCTACGACGGCGGCATCGCCGACTTCGTGCGGCACATCAACGCGGCCAAGGGCGAGCTGGTGCACCCTCAGGTCATCGAGTTCGCGGCCGAGGACACCGACCGCAAGATCTCCGCCGAGATCGCGATGCAGTGGAACAGCCAGTACTCCGAAGGCGTGTACACGTTCGCCAATACGATCAACACCCCGGACGGCGGCACGCACGAGGAGGGCTTCCGCTCCGCGCTGACGAACATCGTCAACCGGTATGCCAAGGACCAGAAGCTGCTCAAGGACAAGGAAGACAACCTCGCCGGCGAGGACATCCGCGAGGGCCTGACGGCGATCATCTCGGTCAAGCTCGGCGAGCCGCAGTTCGAGGGCCAGACCAAGGCCAAGCTCGGCAACACCGAGGCGCGCACCTTCGTGCAGAAGATCACCTACGAGCAGATGGCCGACTGGTTCGACCGCAACCCCAACGACGCCCGGGACATCGTGCGCAAGTCGATCCAGGCGGCCACCGCCCGGATCGCCGCCCGCAAGGCCCGCGAGCTGACCCGCCGCAAGGGCCTGCTGGAGTCGATGGCGCTGCCCGGCAAGCTGGCCGACTGCCAGTCCACCAACCCGGCCGAGTGCGAGATCTTCGTGGTCGAGGGGGACAGCGCCGGCGGCTCCGCCAAATCGGGGCGCGATCCGCGCGTGCAGGCCATCCTGCCGATTCGCGGCAAGATCCTGAACGTGGAGAAGGCCCGGATCGACCGGGTGCTGCAGAACAACGAGGTCCAGGCGCTCATCTCCGCCCTCGGTACCGGCGTGCATGACGACTTCGACGTCAGCAGGCTGCGGTACTACAAGATCATTCTCATGGCGGACGCCGACGTCGACGGCCAGCACATCACGACCCTGCTGCTGACGCTGCTGTTCCGTTTCATGCGTCCGCTGATCGAGGCCGGGCACGTGTACCTGGCCGCCCCGCCGCTCTACAAGGTCAAGTGGACCAACAACGACTTCGCCTACGCCTACTCGGACCGCGAGCGCGACGCCTTGCTGGCCGCCGGCACCGCCGCCGGTCGCCGGATCAAGGACGACACCGTGCAGCGCTTCAAGGGCCTCGGTGAGATGAACGCGGAAGAGCTGCGGATCACCACCATGGACCGCGAATCACGCATCCTGCGGCAGGTCACCCTCGACGACGCGGCGCAGGCCGACGAGCTGTTCTCGACCCTGATGGGCGAGGACGTCGAGGCACGCCGCTCGTTCATCCAGCGCAACGCCAAGGACGTGCGGTTCTTGGACATCTGACGCTGTCCGGACATCTGACCGTCCTTCGGTCCCGCCTCGAACGATCTACCTGAGCTGACAAGGAACCACTTTTCGTGTCCGATGACGAGAACGGCCCCGCCGACGACGGCGTGACGGACCCGACCCCGATCTCCACCCTGCCTGATTCAACGCCGCCCGAGCAGCCGCAAACCGGCGACCGCATCGAGATGGTCGACCTGCTGACCGAGATGCAGCGCTCGTACCTCGACTACTCGATGGCGGTCATCGTCGGGCGCGCGCTGCCCGAGGTGCGTGACGGCCTCAAGCCGGTGCACCGCCGCGTGCTTTACGCGATGTACGACGGCGGATACCGGCCGGACCGTGGCTACTTCAAGTGCGCACGCGTCGTCGGCGAGGTCATGGGTGTCTACCACCCGCACGGTGACAGCGCGATCTACGACACCCTCGTCCGGCTCGCGCAGCCCTGGGCGATGCGTATGCCGCTCGTCGACGGCAACGGCAACTTCGGCTCACCGGGCAACGACCCCGCCGCCGCGATGCGGTACACCGAGTGCAAGCTCGCTCCGCTCGCGATGGAGATGCTGCGCGAGATCGACGAGGACACCGTCGATTTCAACCCGAACTACGACGGCCGCTCGCAAGAACCACTTGTCTTGCCGAGCCGCTTCCCCAACCTCCTTGTCAATGGCTCCTCCGGCATCGCGGTCGGCATGGCGACCAACATCCCCATGCACAACCTGCGCGAGGTCAACGACGGCGTCCAGTGGTACCTGTCGAACCCGGAGGCCACCGCCGCCGAACTGCTCGAGGCGCTGATCGAGCGGATCAAGGGCCCTGACTTCCCGACCGGCGCGAAGATCGTCGGCCGCCGTGGCATCGAGGACGCGTACCGCACCGGTCGCGGCTCGATCATCATGCGCGCGGTCGTCGAGGTCGAGGAGATCAACGGCCGCACCTGCCTGGTCGTCACCGAGCTGCCCTACCAGGTCAACCCGGACAACCTCGCCTCGAAGATCGCCGAGCTGGTCAAGGACAGCAAGATCCAGGGCATCGCGGACGTGCGCGACGAGTCGTCGTCACGCACCGGCCAGCGCCTCGTGATCGTGCTACGCCGCGACGCCGTCGCGAAGGTCGTCCTGAACAACCTGTACAAGCACACGCAGCTGCAGGACACCTTCGGCGCCAACATGCTGGCGATGGTCGACGGCGTGCCGCGCACCCTCTCCCTGGACGCCTTCATCCGCTACTGGGTGGAGCACCAGGTCGAGGTCATCGTCCGCCGTACCAAGTACCGCCTACGCAAAGCCCAAGAGCGCGACCACATCTTGCTGGGTCTCCTCAAGGCCCTCGACGCCATCGACGAGGTCATCGCGCTCATCCGCGCGAGCCAGACCGTCGACGTCGCCCGCGTCGGCCTGATGAACCTCCTCGAGATCGACGAGATCCAGGCCAACGCGATCCTCGAGATGCAGTTGCGCCGCCTGGCCGCCCTGGAGCGCCAGCGCATCATGGATGAGCACGACGAGCTGCAGGTCAAGATCGCCGAGTACAAGGCGATCCTGGCCTCCGAGGTCCGCCAGCGCACGATCGTCTCCGAAGAGCTCCAAGCCATCGTCGACAAGTACGGCGACGACCGGCGCTCGGAGCTGATTCCCTACGAGGGCGACATGTCCATCGAGGACCTGATCCCCGAAGAGGACATCGTCATCACCATCACTCGCGGGGGCTACGCCAAACGAACCAAGACCGACCTCTACCGCTCGCAGAAGCGCGGCGGCAAGGGCGTGCGCGGTGCCCAGCTCAAGCAGGACGACATCGTCGACCACTTCTTCACGACGACCACGCACCACTGGATCCTGTTCTTCACCAACAAGGGCCGCGTCTACCGCGCCAAGGCGTACGAGCTGCCCGACTCCGGCCGGGACGCACGCGGCCAGCACGTGGCGAACGTCCTGGCCTTCCAACCAGACGAAACGATCGCCCAGGTCCTAGACCTGCGCGACTACGAGGTCGCCCCCTACCTGGTCCTAGCCACCAAGAGGGGCCTAGTCAAGAAGACCGCCCTCAAGGACTACGACTCCCCCCGCTCCGGCGGCGTCATCGCCATCAACCTGCGCGAAGACGACGAACTGATCGCCGCCGAGCTTGTCTCGGCCGAAGACGACCTGCTCCTCGTTAGCAAGCAAGCCCAAGCCATCCGCTTCAACGCCTCCGATGAGTCCCTGCGCCCGATGGGCCGCGCGACGTCCGGCGTGATCGGCATGCGCTTCCGCGAGGACGACGAACTGCTCTCGATGAGCGTGGTCAAGGAGGGCACGTTCGTCTTCACCGCGACCTCCGGCGGCTTCGGTAAGCGAACGGCCGTCGAGCGCTACCCGGTGCGCGGCCGAGGCGGCCTAGGCGTCATCGCCGCCAAGACGGTCGACCTGCGCGGCGGCCTGGTCGGCGCCCTCATCGTCGAGGAGAACGACGAGGTCCTGGCCATCACGGCGAGCGGCGGCGTAATCCGCACCAACGTCTCCGGCATGCGCGAGACCGGCCGGGACACGATGGGCGTGCAGCTGATCCACGTCGCCAAGCGCGACGCTGTCATCGGCATCGCCCGCAACGCCGAGAGCGCCGCGGAGGCCGTCGAAGTCATCGAGAACGGCGAACTCTCCGACGACGCCGACCCCACCACGTCGATCGCCACCGCCGCCACCGACTCGGACGGCGCGGAGCAGCCCCCCAGCGAGGGCGGTACCGTATCCGAAGCGGAACCGATGACCCCCGACGAGGCGTAGTACACAGGTGCGACCCGGGGCGGCGCGTCGCGACCGCCACCCCGGGTATAGAGCCGGGGTCCGCGACCTCGGCGCAGGCCGCACACGAGATAGCACGCGATGAGCAGTTTCAACGACGCAGGGGGCCTGGAGACGACCGTGAGTGAGAGCTCGAACCCCGCAGCCGGCGGCCGGCCCGGCGGTGCCCGCAGCTACGGCGACGGCCAGACCGCCGTACGCCCGGCGCCCGCGGCGTCGTCGGCGGGATCCGCAGTGTCCGCGCCGACGCCGACCTCAGCCCCCGCCGGCCCCGGCGCATCCGGATCCCACCCGCTCCCCATGCCCGACGCCTCCGACCCCCGCCGCCCCGGCAGCGCCAACTCCGGCGGCAGCGGCGGTAACAGCGCCGGCAGCGGCAGCGGCCTCCCCGGTCCGGCAGACAGCGTCGGCCGAGCCCTGAGCGGCGCCCGAAGCTCCTTCGCCCGCGTAGGAGCAGCCATCGGCAGCGCCACCCAGGAGTCGTCCAGGAGCTCCAACCGCCCCGGCAGCGGCGCCGTCTCCCCGCAAGCCCGCGTCCGCAAGGCCCGCCTGCGCGTAGCCCGCGTAGACCCGTGGTCGGTAATGAAGGTCTCCTTCGTACTCTCCATCGCCATGGGCATCGTCACGATCGTGGGCACCGCGGTCGTCTGGAACGTGCTGAACGCCCTAGGCGTCTTCACGTCCCTCAACAAGACCGTGGGCGACCTGACAAGCAGCGGCACAGGCACCGGAACGACCAGCTCGTTCAACCTGTCTAGCTTCCTGTCCTTCGGCCACGTCGAGGGCTACATGATGATCATCGCCCTAGTCGACGTGGTCCTAGCCACCGCCCTAGCCACCCTCGGCGCGTACCTATACAACCTGGCAGCCGGCTTCGTCGGCGGCTTCGAGGTAACCCTCGCCGAAGACCAATGAGCCGCATCCACTAGCGCCCGGGGAGCCGCCCAACGCGTCCAATCTCGTTTTGGGACCACCCGCCGCATGCGGTAATCTGCTCTAGCGCCTAAGCCACCACCAGGCGAACACGGCGTGATGGACCTATAGCTCAGTCGGTTAGAGCGCTTCCCTGATAAGGAAGAGGTCGGAGGTTCAAGTCCTCCTAGGTCCACTGGAAAAGACCAGGTCAGGAGCCCTACCGGCAAGATCGGTAGGGCTCCTTCGACGTCGAAGTCCGTGAAAAGTCCGTCGATACCTCGGCGAACTACTGCACCCGGCCGCGTACTCCCTTGACCCGGAGTGAATCCTGAAGTCAGTGTCCTGTCCCACCGAAAGTGGTGTGGTCGCATTGGATCTGGACCGAGGAAGCGATGGCACAGTCCCTGGCCCTGCCGCGATGGCCCGGAGGGATATCAATCGGGGCCGCAACGCGGAAGCATGGATGCCGCATGTGGACGGACGCATCGTCGAGGAGCTGATCGACTGCACTCGTGACGGTGTGATGGACCGCGCCCCGCTGCAACAGATCGCCGCCACGCTACGCCAAGCCCTTTACACGTGATGAGTCGGGGGACGGTTGACGGAGCGCACGTACGTCACGCGATGTCGAGGACGCCGAGGAAGGCGCTCGCCGCAGGCGTACGTCCCGCCTGGCTCCAGATGACGTATTCGACGCGGACCGGCGCGTCGGCGACTTCCACGGTCGCCACGCCGGCGAGTTGGGGCACGTATGCGGACGCGAACATCGCGATGCCGAGGCCCTGACCGACCAGCCTGGCCATGAAGTCCGCGTTGCTCACCTCGAAGGGGACCTCCCTGCTCAGTCCGGCGGCGGCGAAGGCCAGGTCGGTCTGGACGCGTCCGGCCGTCCCGGTCGGCAGGTCCACGAACACTTCCTCAGCGAGTCTGCGCAGGCTCACCACCGGCTCCCGCGCGAGCGGGTGGTCCGGCGCGACGACGGCGACGAGCCGATCCCGCGCGAGTTCGCGGACGCTGACCCCCTGGACTCGCGCGGTGGGCGGCAGGCCGAGGAAGGCGACGTCGATGCTGCCCTGCTTGACCTGCTCGACGAATTCCTCGCTGGCGCCGACGCGCAGGCTGATGCGCACTTGCGGGTACTTCTGGTGGAAATCGCGTAGCGCGCTCGGGATGTCGACCGCCGCGACAGTGGGGATCAGCCCGACGGCGAGCCGGCCGCGCACCTCGCCGACGGCCGCGGCGACCTCGGCGACCGCACGCTCGGCGGTGTCCAGACACTGGCGGGCGATCGGCAGGAACACGGCGCCGGCCGGCGTCAGCTGCACCCGCCGGCTGGTGCGCTCGAAGAGTTTCGCGCCGAGTTCCCGCTCCAGGCGGGCGATCTGATGGCTGAGCGCGGACTGCACGACCAGGCATCGCTCGGCGGCCCGGGTGAAGCTGTTCGTCTCCGCGACGGCGACGACGTACCGCAGCTGCTGGAGCTCCATGCATCCATCTTGCAGCACGATCGATGACGTGACGAACATGCATTGGACTCATCGATGCCGGCTCGCAAGACTTGAAATATGAGTACCTCGACGATCCGGGAGCCCTTCGGCCAGCGCCTCGGCGCAGGCCGGCGCCCCGAAGTGAACGGGAGCGGGCCGATGAAAGGCGGCCAACAGGCCCTGATGACAGCGATGACCGCGCTGGCGCCGATGATCTGGGGCAGCACCTATCTGGTCACGACCGAATGGCTGCCGGCGAATCGCCCGCTGCTGGCCGCCACCGCCCGAGCGCTTCCCGCGGGCCTGATCCTGCTGCTGTTCGCCCCCCGGCTGCCGCGCGGAATCTGGATCTGGCGGGCCCTGATTCTCGGCACGCTCAACATCGGCGCCTTCAATTACCTGTTGTTCATCGCGGCTTATCGACTGCCCGGCGGCGTCGCGGCGATGATCATGGCGGTGCAGCCGATGATCGTGCTGGTCCTGGCGGCGTTGCTGATCGGCGACCGGATCCGGTCCACGCACGTGGTGGCCTGCGCGCTCGGTGCCGCAGGCGTCGTCCTGCTCGTGTTCAGGGGTTCCGCCGCGCTCGATTTCGTCGGCGTGGCGGCGGCACTGATCGCGGCGGCCAGCATGGCCACCGGCATCACGCTGACCAAGAAATGGGGGCGTCCGGACGGCGTGGGCCTCATGTCGTTCACCGGCTGGCAGCTCGCGGCCGGCGGACTCGTGCTGTTGCCGTTCACGCTCGGCGTCGAAGGGCTGCCGGCCTCCCTCACCGGAACCAACATCATCGGGTTCTGTTATCTCATCTCGCTCGGCGCGGTGGTCAGCTATGCGCTCTGGTTCCGCGGGATCGCGAAACTGCCGGCGCTGGCGGTCTCCTTCCTCGCGCTGGGCAGCCCGATTGTCGCGACGATTCTCGGTTACCTGTTCAAGCATCAGACCTTTTCGATGCTCCAGGCGGTCGGCATCGCCGTGATCATCGGCGCCGTGCTGCTCGCGCAGCTTCGGCCGCCGATGAAATCCGCCGACGCCGAGCCGGGCCGCCGCCTCGCCGTCCGTCCGTAGCGAAATGAAGTCAACCGGAGAAGAGAAGATGGCTACAAGCAGCGAACACTCGACCCTGCGGTCATGGCTGGGTGTCTCCGCCATCACCGCCAGCCTGTTCGTCTTCCTCACCACGGAGCTGATGCCCGTCGGAATCCTCACGCCGATCAGCAAGAGCCTCGGCGTCCAGGTCGGCATCGCCGGACTGATGGTCACCTTGTACGGCATCTCGGCCGGGCTCGGCGTGCCGTTCATCGTGGCGTGGAGCCGGCGGGTCAACCGGCGCGTTCTGCTCTCCGTCCTGCTGGTGGTGCTGGCCGCCGGAAACCTGGTCACCGGGCTCTCGCCGAACTTTCCGGTCCTGGTGACGACCCGGCTGCTCATGGGGTTCGCCAACGGCGTGTTCTGGGCCATCGGCGTGAACATGGCGATGCGCCTGGTGCCGGAACGCCACGCGGGCCGGGCCGCCGCGGTCACCATGTCCGGCATCTCGATCGCCACCGTCGTGGGCATTCCGCTGGGCACATTGCTGGAGAACCTGACCACCTGGCGGACCACGTTCCTCATCTGGAGCGCCCTGAGCGCGGTGGTGCTCGTCGCCGTCGCGGCCATCGTTCCGTCGCTGCCGTCGCAGAACGCGGTCTCGGTCCGGGAGGTCTTCGGGCTGCCGCTCAAGAACGTGCCGCTGCGCCTGGTGATGGCCACCATCGTGCTGTTCGTGCTCGGCCACTTCGGGGCGTTCACGTTCGTGCGGCCGTTCCTGGAGAAGAACAACGCCGCGTCGCCCGACTACATCACCGTGATGCTGATGATCTTCGGCGCCGGCGGCGCGATCGGGAACTTCGTCGCCGGGCACACCGCGCGCAACCACCTGCGCCCCACGTTCATCGTCGCCTGCACCGGGCTGGTGGCGTCGCTGCTGTTGCTGCTCACGGTCGGTCGTTCGACGGTCGCGCCGATCATCCTGCTGGCGGTGTGGGGCGCCTCCTTCGGCGCCTGGCAGCTGTGCCAGATCAACATGACGCTCGCCGCGGCCCCGGAGACCTTCGAGGCCGCGATGTCGCTCAACACCATGGCGTACAACACGTCCATCGCGCTCGGAGCGCTATTCGGCGGCCTGTTCGTCGACGGTCTCGGCGTCCGGAGCGTGCTGTGGTACGGCGTAGCGCTGACCGGTGCCTCGTTGCTGTTCACGCTCGGCACGCGCCGGGCCGTCACGCCGCAGGAACAGGCGCCGGCAGAAGCGGACGTGGACGCGGCGGACACGTTGGCCACGAGCGAATCCGCACCCAGCAGGTAGGCCGACGAGAGAATAAGCACCGCGCGAAAAGCGGCGGCCTCCGGATTTCCGGGGGCCGCCGCTTCGCGTGGTGCGGGCTAGGCGTTGCCGTCGAACAGGTCGGTGACCGAGCCGCCCTCGAACACCTGCCGGATCGCCTCGGCGAGCAGCGGGGCGATGGACAGCACGGTCATCGCGGGGAACCGCTTGTCGCGTGGAATCGGCAGCGTGTCGGTGAAGACGACCTCCTTCGCCTTGCAAGTGGACAACCGCTCGGCGGCCGGGTCGGACAGCACGCCGTGCGTGGCGGCGATGACGACATCGGACGCGCCCTCGTCGAGCAGTGCCTCGGTGGCCGCCGCGATCGTGCCGCCGGTGTCGATCATGTCGTCGATCAGCACGCAGAGCCGGCCGGACACCGCGCCGACCACGCGGTTCGCCACCGCCTGGTTGGGCTTGTCCGGATCCCGGGTCTTGTGGATGAACGCGATCGGCCGGCCGCCGAGGTGCTGCGCCCACTTCTCCGCGAGCCGCACCCGGCCGGAGTCCGGGGAGACCACGGTGATCTCCTCTGCGCCGTACCGGGCGCCGACGTGGCCGGCCAGCAGGCTCTGCGCGAGCAGGTGGTCGACCGGTCCGTCGAAGAAGCCCTGGATCTGCGCGGTGTGCAGATCCACGGTGATGATCCGGTCGGCTCCGGCCGTCCGGAACAGGTCCGCGATCAGCCGGGCCGAGATCGGCTCGCGGCCCTTGTGCTTCTTGTCCTGCCGCGCGTACGGATAGAAGGGCATGATCACGGTGATCCGGTTCGCGGAGGCGCGCTTGAGCGCGTCCACCATGATCAGCTGCTCCATGATCCACTGGTTGACCGGCCGCTGGTGGCTCTGGATGACGAACGCGTCGCAGCCGCGGACCGACTCGCCGAACCGGACGAAGGTCTCGCCGTTGGCGAAGTCGTAGACCGACTGCTCGGTCAGCGCGACGCCGAGGTGCTCGGCCACTCGCGCGGCCAGTTCGGGATGGCCGCGGCCGGCGAACAGCTTGAGGGTCCGCGCAGCCATCAGCCCACCGCCTTCCGGCGGTAGTCGGCATACGCCGCGGCGAGGCGGCCGCCGACCTCGGCGGTGCTGACCAGCACGGCCATGTTCGCCTTCGACGACCGGCCCTCGGTAGCCGCGTCCACGGCGCGCATCAGGTACTTCGTGATCGCCGGGCCGCGTACTGCGTCGCGCTCGGCCGCGGCCATGGCCTCGGCTATCGCGGCGTCCACCTCCGCGCCGTCGATCGCGTCCTGCGGCTTGACCGGCGTGGTGATCAGGAACGCGCCGTCGTTGCCCAGCGCCCAGTGGTTCTCGATGGCCCGGGCGATCAGCTCGTCGTCGTCCAGCCGCATCGGGCTGCGAAAGCCGCTGGATTCACAGTAGAAGGCCGGGAAGTCGTCCGAACGGTACGAGACCACCGGCACGCACTGCGTCTCCAGGTACTCCAGGGTCAGGCCGAGGTCCAGGATCTTCTTCGCGCCCGCGCACACCACCGCGACCTTCGAGCGGGTGAACTGGATCAGGTCGGACGAGACGTCCATGGTCTGCTGCGCGCCCCGGTGCACTCCGCCGATACCGGCCGAGGCGAAGAACGGTATGCCCGCCAGTTCGGCCGCCACCACGCAGGAGGCGACCGTAAGCGCGCCCATCCGGCCCTGCGCCAGCACGATCGGCAGGTCCCTGCTGCTGACCTTCGGGATGCCCGGCGTCGAGGCGAAGCGTTCGATGTCGTCGTCCGGCATGCCGACCACGATCTCGCCGCCATCGACGGCGATCGTGGCCGGCACCGCGCCGCCCGCCCGGACGGCCTGCTCGACCTTCCGGGCGGTCTCGGCGTTGTGCGGGTAGGGCAGGCCGTGCGTGATGACGTTCGACTCCAGCGCCACCACCGGGCGTCCTTCGCTCAGCGCGTCGGCCACTTCGGCGCCGATGACGAGCGGCACGTTCTCTGAGGAACGGGATGTAGTCGTCATGGCCGCCGCCTCGTCAGCCGGCCGCCGGACCGTAGTTCGGCACCTTGCCGAGCATGCCCCTGCGGTTGACGATCTCCGGAATGTAGACCTTCTCGTCCCAGGCCTCCTTGTCGATCGGCTCGAACGCGATCGACACCATGCCCTCGTCGCAGCCGAAGGCGTCGGTCACCGCCTTGGTCACGGCCGAGACCAGGTCGGACTGCTGCCGGTCGCTGAGCGACACCGGGAAGTGCTTGATGTTGACGTGCGGCATGACGCTCTCCTTTCGCGGATCCAGGCGGCGGCCGATCGCCGTCACCAGTTCGTCGATGTCCGGCGCCCGGAGCATCGAGTAGTGCTCGGCTTCGAGATCGACCACGAGCGGCGTCGACCCCTGATGGCGGCTGATGCCGTCCAGGAACGAGTTGTCGTCCCCGCGCGCCTTGAAGACCGTGACGGGCGCGGCGACGCGCCGTTCGGCCAGCTCGCGGAACGTGTATCCGAACTCGTACGTCGTCTCCACGACCCGGGCGATCCGGCGGATCAGCTCGACGTCCAGCTGCGCGACGTTCTCGGCGATGAACGAGGTGAAGCTCTCCTCGTTGCGCGCGGTGGCGAGGCAGGTCTCCAGCAGCGGGCTGCTGGTCGTGCCCGCGAACACCGAGAACAGGATCGCCACGTACGTGTCGTCGGCGAACGAGGCGATACGCTCCGGCGCGCCGGCCGATCCCACCTTCGGCATGCCGGGCGCGATCAGCAGGACCTGCTCGACCGTCTCGCCCGCCTGCTCCAGTTGGTACGCGGCCTCGAAGGCGACGCGCGCTCCGAACGAGTAGCCCCACAGCGTGTACGGGCCCTGCGGTTGCAGTTCCCTGATGGCCTTGACGTCCTGCGCGGCCATCTCGCTGATCGTGGCGAAGGGCACTTCGCCGGCGTTGATCCCGTGCGCCTGGATTCCGTAGAACGGCCGCTCCGTGCCCATCGCGTCGGCCAGCGGCCGCAGGTTCATCGGATAGCCGCCCAGCCCCGGCCAGCAGTAGACGGCGGGCGCCGAGCCCTCAGGCTGCAACGGGACCAGCCGGGGCGGCCGATCGGCGCCGCCCGCTTCGACGTGCTGGGCGAGCTTCTCGATCGTCGGCGAGTCGAACAGCGCCTGCAGCGGGATCGACGCCCCGAGCTGACGGTTGATCTTGTTGATCAGCCCGACCGCGACCAGGGAGTTGCCGCCGGAGGCGAAGAAGTCGTCGTGCACGGAGACCGCCGCATCCCGCTTCATCGCCTCCTGCCACAGCCTGGCGATGAGCCGCTCCGCGTCGGTGCGCGGCGCGACGAACGGCCGGTCGTCCGCGGCGGCGTCGGTCCTGGGCGAGGCCATCAGCGCCTTGACGTCGATCTTGCCGTTGGCGGTGGTGGGCAGCTCGTCGAACACCACGACCTTGTTCGGGATCATGTAGTCCGGCAGGAAGTTGACCAGGTCGCCACGGATCATCTCCGCCGGGCCGCGCATGTGCACGACGTCCTCGTTCATGCCCTCGTGCCGCCGCTGCTCGTCGCTCACCCGGCCGCCGACGAAGAAGTACGAGGGACCGGTTGGCCGGCCGAGATCGTCCAGAATGCCGTCGATCCGTTTGGCGGACGGGAGGTCGTCGCCCGACTTGGAGCTGTAGCCGGACGACATGAATCCGAGGTTCACGTCGTTCATCGAGAAGTGCTGCAGCTTGCGGCCCAGGCCGATGTACCGCAGCCAGTCCGGTCCGCCGTGGCTGACCACCGTGATCCCGAGGCTGGCCCGGTCGTAAACGGTCTGGTTGATGGCGATGACCTGCTTGCGCAGGATCAGCTCGGACGAGATCCGCTCGAGCCGGCCGCCGGTGTAGGCGTACTGCCCGGCGGGCAGGTCGGCGATCTTTCCGGGATGGGACTGGACGTACACGTCGAGCGAGTCGTCCGATCGCGGCCCGGCGTAGCGGACCAGCTCGAAGGTGCCGAGGTAGTAGTCCTCGTCGGCAACCTGAAGGCGGTCCTTGACCGACGGCGTCAATCCGGCGCCGGCGATGTCGAGGCCGTACCGGGGCAGGATCTCCTCGAACAGGCCGACCATGTGGCCCGCCTCGATCTCCAGCACTTCCCGGAGGTTGTTCTTGTAGACCGGCTCGATCGCCTGCTTCTTGCCGAGGAAGTGCAGCTTCACGACCGTGTCGGTCGCGCCCGGCGTCTCGTCGATCAACACCAGTCGATGGTCGACCGGATGGTAGTAGTAGATCCCCGGCGGCAGATCGCAGAATCCTGCGAGTTCCAGGTAGAGCTGGGTGGCGTACAGCGATCCGGGCGACGCGTAGCCGTACTTCGGCAGCAGCCGTTCGGAGCTCGTGTGCGGTCCGAAGTACCGCAGGATCTCGCCGAACCGCGCGAGGCCGAGCTCGGCGGGGTCGCGCGGCTCGCCGCCGGCGACCTGCCTGGCGAGCAGCTGCAGTATGTCCGCCTCGGTGACCTCGCCGCCGTCGTAGAAGCGGTACGTCTTGCGGGCGAAGGCTTGCCGCCGTTGCTCCCGCGTGGCCGTCTTGCCCGGCAGTTCGACCACCGGCCGGCCGGCCAGCTGCGCGTGGTCGCGCAGTCCCGCGTTCGACAGCTGCGCCTTGACCTGAAGCCTGCTCTCCTTGGACTGGTGGTGCGCACCGTGGTTGCCCTGGTCCATCAGGGCCGCTTCCTTCGGATTGAGCTCCACGCAGGCGATCAGGTTCTGGAATCCGGTGCGCGCGTCGTCCTTGACGATCATCGCGGCGTGCCTGACCCAGTCGTGTGTCTCGATCGCCAGCTTGATCTCGTCCAGCTCGACCCGGAAGCCGCGCAGCTTCACCTGGTTGTCGGCCCGGCCGACGAACTGGACGGTGCCGTCGGCGTTCCAGTAGGCCAGGTCGCCGGTCCGGAACAGGCGGCCGGCGCCGGACGGATCGTCAACGAACCGCTCGGCGGTCAGCTCCGGGAGGTTCAGATAGCCGCGCGCCACCTGGATGCCGCCGATGTACAGCTCGCCGACCTCGCCGACGGCCGCCCGCGATCCCCGCTCGCCGAGGATGCGGTATTCGGTGCCGTATACCGGAGCGCCGATCGAGATGGAGTTCGGGCCCTGCTCCAGGGCGGTGCGGTCCACGGCGAATGCCGACGAGTTGATCGTGCACTCGGTCGGGCCGTACAGGTTGACCAGCTCGCACCCCGGCATGGTGTCGAGGCAGGCCCGCGCGAGCGGCTTGGAGAGCACCTCACCGCCGGTGAAGATCTGCGTGAGCGACTTGCACGTCTGCAGCTCGCCGGTGTCCAGCAGCGCCTGCAGCAGCGTCGGAGCAATACGTATGATGAAGGTGCCACCAGGCATACACA
>CAVQPP010000473.1:0-10741 GCA_963714445.1 uncultured Actinomycetota bacterium | reverse complement strand
CCGCGGGCCGATCGACCGGGCGATGCTCGTCTTCGCGGCGGTCAGGTACGCGACCAGCGCCAGGATTGTCACGAGGAACAGGGCGCTGGTCCAGAGCGTGCCCAGGCCCAGACCGCCGTCGTCGCGCGACTGGGACAGCAGGTCGCCGAGGGTCGCGCCGAGCGGCCGGGTGAGGATGTAGGCGACCCAGAAGGCGAGGATCGCGTTGAGCTTGAGGCCGAAGCGCGCGAGGGCGACGACCGCGATGAGCGCGGCGAACATGAGTGCTGAGACCGGGTAGCCCAGATCGAGGCGTTCCGCCGTGAGGTCGCCGCCCGCGGTGCCCAGGGCGAAGGTGAACAGGACGGCTGCCCAGTAGAAGGCCTCCCGCCGGGCTGTGAAGACGGTGTGGATGGACAGTGTGCGCTCGCTCGCGTACCAGGCGGCGAAGGTGGCGAGCAGTGCGAGGCTGAACACCGCGGTGGCGGTGGTGAGCGCGACGCCGAAGTTGTCCGTGAGGTTGTCGGTGATCAGGGTGCCCACGACGCTGATCAGGACGACCGCGAGCCAGTAGATGCCCGGGACGTATCGGCGGGATCTGAACTGGAGGACCAGCACGCCCACGAGCAGGGCGCCCATCACCCAGCTCGTGCCGGTCAATCCCAGGTTCAGCCGGGTGTTCAGGAAGTCCGCCGAGGTCTCGCCCACCGTGGTGGCCAGGATCTTGATGGTCCAGAAGGAGGGCGTGGCTTCGGGGACCCGGTTCGACGGCTGCCGGGGCCGCGGATTCGTCCTGAGTTTGCCGTTTTCGTGCTGTCGCGTCGCGGTCGTCACCGCGCGATTCTCGCAGCGCCGGACACGTCACGCGTTCATCTGGCTACTTTCCGTGTGTCACGCGAATTCGCGGATGGTGCGCTAGAGATCTCGCAGGACCTCGAGCGCTGGACGCCCGGCCACCGTGATCCCCCTGAAGGCGGCGAGCGCCGCGGCGACGGCAGCGTCTGGCTGTTCGGGGCGCATCTGCGTTGCGAAGGCGGCTTCGCGTTGTTCGCCGGTGATGCGCAGATCGGTGTTGACCTGTGGTGTGCCCGAGGGTTCACCGCCGACGGGGGAGTGGACGTCTCCGACATCCACGTCGGGGGACAGCTGCGTTTCGACGGCGCCTCGCTCACGACAGCGCAGGGCGATGCCCTGTTGGCGCGGGGCATCGAGGTGGACGGTGACGCGCACTTCGCAATGGGGTTCCATGCCTCCGGTGCGGTCCGTTTCAACGCCGCCAAGGTCAATCGACTGCTGAACTTCCAGTCCGCGCGCCTGCTGGCGGCACCCGGTGGTTTCGCACTCACGCTGCCCCAGGCCCGGGTCCGCGAACTGGATCTGCGTCTGGCCGCCGCGCCGGACGCAGGGGTGGACCTGACCCACGCGCGCACGGAGATACTGCGCGACGACCCTGCGCCTCACCGTTGAGGTCGGCCTCGGTGTAAACGACCGGCAAGGCGACGGCGAGCGGCCCGATGATCAGGCACGCCGCGCCGACGATACGTGATGCGCTGCGTATGTCCATGACTTCTCCTACGGCTGAAGCGGCCGGGCGGTATTGCCCGTCTGACGCCACCATCGACCGCCCGACGTCCCGCATCGCAGAGGTCCGGATCCCGACCTGCCCGGGATTCCCGCCGAGCGGTCGGGTTCACGCCGTAAAAAATCAGCAAGCGAGTTCGACGGATTTACTTGACCGTGTCAGGCCATTGCGCTGACACTCATGGAGGCCGGCGCGCTTGGCGGAGACGAGTCAGAGTTCTTCTCCCGAGCCCGTGCCTGGGGAGGGGCCTGATGGATCTTGCCGCGCTCGACGCTCTGTTGACGGTTACGAACGGCGTGTTCACGCTCGCAGCGGACACTCTGCCGAACGCCGGTCTGGCCGATCTGCTGGCGCGCAACAACGGCGGCCAACCGATCCGGATCACCCAGGCGGTCAAGCGGGACCGGAAACGCGTCGGCTCCGGCTCGCGCGACAGCATCCCCATCACCGGCGTCGCGACGTTCCTCAACGTGCCCGACGCGCAGGTCGAAGCCTTGTTCTCGCTGGACGGCTCCGGCAATCCGGTCTTCCTCATCCGCTTCACGCTGGAGACGCGAACCGGCCCGGCGCGGCCGTTCGGCTGGCACTTCTCGACCAGCTTCCCGAATCTGGCCGCCGGCAAGATGGGGCCGGTCGGCGGCGGGGATCCGAACGTCCCGGCCACATCTGGGCCGCTCGACGGCCTCACGCTGACCAACCCGGCCTTCGTCCTCACCAACCGGGCCGGCACGGACGGCCAGGTGCCGTTGTCCGCGGGCCTGAACTTCGTCTCCGGCGTCGATCCCGCGCCGCTGCTCGGCGTGCTGGGGTCGATCATCGGTGACCACGGCGGTCACGGCGGTCACGGCGGCGGCACTCCGGGAGGCGGCGGCCCCACGCTGTACGGGCCGGTATACCTGCCGCTGCCGACCGAGGTGACGCCGCCGCTCGCGCCGGACAGCTGGCCGTGGGAAGCCGACCTCGCGCCGGTGCCCGGTCTCACGCTGCGTGTCGACGTCGGCCAGTCGATCGACATCCCCGGCGTCGACGTCCACCTGCGCGACATCCAGATCGTCCTTTACACGCCGATCAGCGGGACGTGGCTTGCGGCCAACCCGGACTACCAGCCGTCGCTCGGTCTCATCGGCACCCTCAGCGCGCCCGCGCTCGTCCCCGGGCCGATCCTGCTGACCGCCGACATCCCCTTCGGCTGGTCGTCGGCGACGTTCTGCGCGACCTTCACCGACGCCGGCCTGGCGAACCTGACCGGTCTCGGCGGGCTGTTCGGCCACAGCAACCTGTTCGCGGAGCTGCCCGCGCCGCTGCGCACCGCCGGGCAGGCACTCGGCGGCATCAGCCTGCGCCGGATCGAGTTCCAGGTGAGCATCGGCGACCACGGGCTCACCCTCGACTCGGCCGGCGCGGTCGTCGAGCTGCCGACGCTCGGCTATGCCATCGGCGATCTGGTCACGCTCACCGCGATCGAGGTCGCGTTCTTCGCGGTCCCGCCGGACTCGGGCGGCGGCTTCTCGATCGACGTGCTGATCGGCGGCTCGGGCACCATCCCCGCGCTCGGCGCGAGCTTCGATCTCGACGCCGACTTGTCGGAGGGCGTCGCGTACGGCTCGCTCACCGACACGACGCTGAGCCTGTCGCCGGTCTTCCACGACCTGGGCCTGCCCGCCCCCGCCGACCTGGTCATCGACACGGCGCGGATCATGATCGCCCCTGGCTCGGGGTACGAGTTCGACGCCACGATCGCCCAGAGCGTCCCGTGGACGCTCGATCTCGGCCCGGTGCCGGTCGCGGTGCAGGACGTCGTGCTCGTCGCGGCGAAGTTCGCCGGCCGGCCGTCCTCGGCGTCGCTGGCGGGGCGGATCCTGTTCGGGGCGTCCGTCGAGGTCGACGCGCTCTACCGGCTGCCCGGCGCCTTCGTGATCACCGGCACCTTCGAGTCGGTCTCGCTCGGCGACCTGGTGAAGGCGCTGACCGACGCCGAGATCTCGCTGCCCGACGGCTTCGACATCCGGATCGACCAGGCGTATGTGTGCATCGACTCGACGGCCGGCGGGCTGCGTTTCACCGCCTCCGCGCTGATCGACGGGTTCGGCGCGCTCGCGTTCACGGCGAGCCGCAGCAGCGGCCACTGGGGATTCGCCGCCGGGCTGGACATCACCGAGGGCCTGGTCAACCTCGAGTCGGTCCCCGGCCTCGGCGCGCTGGCCGAGCTGCGCGCGCTGGTCGGACTGACCGATCTGATGATCGTCGTATCGTCGCTGGACGACCCCGGGTTCACCTTCCCCCAGCTGGCTGTGCCGCCCACACCCGCCATCGGCGCCTTCGGCGGCGCGCCGCCCGCGCTTCCCGCGCAGGCGGTCGGCGTCGGCGAGGGACTCACCGTTTACGGCCAGGCCGATCTCGGCGCGAGCCAGGGCATCCAGGCGATCGCGCGCTGGCTCGGCGTCGGCATCGCCGGAACCCTCGCCGTGACGCTCACTGTCAGCGCGCCCGACCCCGGCACGGATTCGCGGCTGTTCATCAGCGTCTCGACGACCGTCGACGGGATCGTGGTCACCGGACGGCTCGGCTTCGCGCTCGTCAACCGCCGCCCCGAGGTGTTCCTCGACGGCACGGCGCTCGTCGGCATCCAGGGCCGGCCGGTCCTGTTCCAACTGTCCGCCGCGGTCGCCGCGAACGGCGTGCTGATCTCCGGCGGATATCAGGGCACGATCCACTTCGACCTCGGCGCCGGCCTCGGCGGTTTCACGCTGAGCAACCTCGGGCTGGTCGTCGGTCTTGACTGGGAGGGCATCCCCTCCTTCGGCGTGGCGGCCACGATCGACGTCCAGACCTTCGAGAGCTCCGTCGCGGTGTTCTTCGACTCGACCGACCCGAGCCGCAGCCTGCTCGCCGGGTCGGTCACCCAGTTGTCCCTCTACGACGTCGTCGCGACGATCGCGGGACAGAGCGACGTTCCCCCGGCGATCGCCGGCGTGCTGCGGATGATGGCGCTCAAGGGACTCGACGCGTTCACGTTGGACGCCTCGGTCGTCGCATCGCTCGACGGACGCGATCTCACGGCGATCGCCACCGCTTTCGCGCCGCACCATCCGATCCCCTCCGGCGCGAACCAGGTGCTCCTCGACGTCGGCGAGCCGCGCCAGTCCTGGCATCTCACCGATCTCACGACCATGACGCACTTCAGCCTGGCCACGACCGGCGCGGGCGTCGAGGTCAGCTATGACCCACAGCTGTACTGCGCGCCAAGCGACACGCAGATCGGACCGAACCACTTCCCGCAGGGCTTCCACGTCCAGACGGCCGTCGGATTCTTCATCTTCGACATCGACCGCCTGTGGATCGAGATCAGCCCGACGCGCGGAATCGCGGCGGATTGCACGCTCGCGCCGATCGTCATCGGGCAAGCAGATCTCTTCTCGATCACGAACGCCGCCCACGACGGCGGGCCGACGCTGTCCATCTCGACCTACACCCGGTCCGCCGCCGAGCAACCCGACCCGGCGCTGCGGCCGCCGCACGTCCTGGTCAGCGGCGCGCTGCGGCTGCTCGGCACCGACTTCGGCTCGCTGTACCTGAACATCAGCGAGTCCGGCATCGCGGTTCAGATCTCTGAGACCGTCGGCGACGCGGTCCACGTCGTCCTCGCCGGAAGCGTGACGAAGGACTCGCTGGCGCTCTCGGGCACGCTCACCGTCAGCGTCGGCGGCACGATAGACCTCGGCCTGCTCGGCCGCATCGACGTGAGCACGGGCGCTTGGGGCAGCTTGGGGATCGAGTTCGCGGCCGACTCGCTGAGCGCGACCCTGCGCGCCGGGGTGACGCTGCCCGGCCTCGGCACGCTGACCCTCCCGCCGATCCAGCTCACGGTGACCGGCGTGCCGCTCGGCCGGATCGGCGGCGTGATCTGGGACGAGATCATCGAGACGGTCACCGCCGCCGTGCAAGACGCGACGCGCTGGGTCGGCTTGGTCCGGGACGGCTTGATCCAGGGCATCGCGGACGCGAAGCAGGTCGCCCAAGTCCTCGCACAGCAATGGAAGCTCACGGCCGACGCCGTCGGCAGCACCATGCACGACGCCGGATACGCGGCGAACGAGATCGCCGAGGGCATGCAGGCCGTCGGCGCGACCGCGCAGGACGCCGCGAAGGCTCTCGTCGGCTTCGGCTATGCCGCGGATGTGGTCGGCAGCGCGGTGGGCATCTTCGGCGGCCACACCGACATCACCGCGGGGCACTTCGACACCCCCGGCGGCCCGCACGGCGACTTTTACACCGACGCCGTGGTCACCGGGTTCCACACCGACTCAGAGGTCCCGCCGCACGGGGACACCGGCGTCCATGTCGACACGTGATCCCGGCCGTGACCCGACCGGCTTCAGCCTCGGGGACGCGCGATGACGCTTGAGCTGCGGCCACTCGGCGTCGCATGCAACATCGCCTGCGCGTACTGCTATCAGGACCCTCAGCGCGACGCCGGCAACGTCCAGGCGCGCTACTCGCTCGACGCGATGAAGGCGGCGGCCGAGCGGCGGATCGGCCCGGTGACGCTGTTCGGCGGCGAGCCGCTGATGCTCCCCCTGCCCGACCTCACCGAGCTGCTGCGCTGGGGCGCCGAACGGCCGGGCGGCATCGGCATCCAGACCAACGGAACGCTGATCACGGACGCTCACATCGCGCTGTTCCGGACGTACCACGTGCAGGTCGGAATTTCCATCGACGGCCCAGATGAGCTCAACGACCTGCGATGGCAGGGATCGATCGAACGAACCCGCGCCGCCACGCGCGCGACCCGCGACGCGATCGACCGCCTCGCCCGCGAGCACCGTCCGCCAGGGCTGATCGTCACCCTGCACCGCGTCAACGCCAGCCCCGACCGGCTCCCCCGACTCCTCGCCTGGGCCCGCGAGATGGACCGGCTCGGCGTCCGCACGATGCGCCTGCACCTACTCGAGGTCGACGGCCCGGCCGCCCGCGCGTCAGCCCTCACCGACGAGGAGAACATCGCCGCGCTGACAGCGTTCGACGAACTGAGCGGGCAGCTGTCGGGCCTGCGGTTCGACGTCGTAGACGAGACGCGCGCGGGGCTGCGTGGCGCCGACGACCTGAACTCCTGCGTCTGGCGCGGCTGCGACCCGTACACGACGCCGGCCGTCCAAGGCATCGAGGGCGACGGCCGGTCGAGCAACTGCGGTCGGACGAACAAGGACGGCATCGACTTCGGCAAAGCCGACCAGCACGCGTTCGACCGTCCGCTCGCGCTGTACGAGACGCCGCAGGCCGACGGCGGCTGCGCCGGCTGCCGATTCTTCCTCGCCTGCCGGGGCCAGTGTCCGGGTACTGCCATCGGCGGCGACTGGCGCAACCGCTCCGAGCAGTGCGCGGTGTGGACGGCGATGTTCGTCCGCGCTGAGGCGGCGATTTCGGCCGAGGGCCGCGTACCGGTCTCGCTGGACCCGCGTCGCCCAGAACTCGAGCAGCGACTGCTCGACTACTGGCGGCGGGGAGTCGATGCGACCACCGCCCGGCTCCTGCGGGAAATCGACGCGGCGGACGACAACGCCACAGCGGACGAGAGCGTCGTCCCGGCAACCGCGCCGACCGCGCCGACAACGCGGACCGCGCCGGACACCGAACCTGCCGCCGCACGGCCGCGAATCTCCTTCTCCTCCGGATCGGACCGCGGCCGTGCCGTCCTGGCCGCCGCCCGCGAAGCGTCTTGGCGCGCCGCACTCGCGTCCGTCGCCGCAGGCCACGAGGAAACCGCATCCGTCGCGCCAGGCGCGGCCGCCGCGCTAGCCGTCCGCCTCGCCGCCGCCGAGCAGGACCTGCACGCCCGCGTGCTGCGAGGTGTCCCGGCCGACGACCGCCCGGGGCCACTGCTCGTCATCACCCGCCACATCGCCCCGGCCCCTCAGCAGAACCACGGCCGCTGCGAGTGTGGACGAGCGCTGCCCGCTCCCGTGTCCGGCCCCGCGCTCTGGTTGGCCCACCGAGGGCAAGCAGACGACGAGCGTAATCAGGAAACTGAGGTCGTCGACGTATCCGCGGACGGCCTCAACCTGCTTTGGCGGTCGCTCGGCATCGGCCTGCTCGACCATCTCCCGTGCGGCCTCGATTGCTCCCCCGCCCGAGACCGGGCAGCCCGGCGCCACAACGCCGCCCGCGATGCGGGCGTCAACGGCCTGGACGCGCTGGACGAAGTCCTCGCCTGGCCGGCGCATTGGAGCGCGCTGCACGGGATCGCCGAACTGCGCGCACCGCTGCTGCGCCTGACCCACCCGACGGCGTACACCTCCCGTCGCGTCGAGATCCGGTTCGCGGGCTCGAGCTATCCCGCGGACGGCGCCATCGGCCTGCGCTTCCCCTATCGCCGTCCGCCTTCGGCTCGACGCCGCGCCATCCGTCCCGATGTACAGCCCGTTGTTCCGGTATCGGCCCCCGCCGGGAGTTGACCATGACGTTCTATCTCTTTCACCAGAACATGCGCCCCTTCGGCGGTAAGAATCCGAAATACAACGCCCGGATGAAGACGGCGTTCAGCAAGATCAAGATCGGCGGTCCCGGGTCGAAGATCCTCGCGGCCGGCTTCACCGAGATCTGCAACTACGGGTCGGCCCCCGCCGCGCTGGAGAACATGATGCCCAAGCTCGACGTGGGCCTCACCGAGGTCATGACGGTAGCCGTCGGCCGCACCGGCAGCTTCGTGCCCGTTCAGCCGGCCAAGAAGCAGAAGACGGGCTCGGGGACGCCGGAGAAAACGTATAAACAGGAATACCTCACCATGGTCACCCAGCGCACAGTGAAGTGGGCCGGGCTCGTGCCGACCGTGGTCCTCGAGTTCGCGGTCCAGCACTGGGGTAAGGCCATCTACCTGGACAACACGATAAACGACGGCCCGGCTTTGGTGGGCTGCTTCCCCACCAAGGGACCGGGTTCGATCCCCGCAGAGGACCTGCCACACGATGCGAAGGTCGACAGCCGGGGGATCGCGTACCTCGTCGGCCAGATCAAATGCGCCGGCGACCCGCTCGACAAGAAGTGGCTGGTCGTGTGCTTCATGCACAACGTGTACGGCGTGGGCGACACGTCCAGCGGGCTCACCGGCATGCCGCGGCTGGTGAGCGCAATCTATAGCAAGCACGGCATCGTCGCTAACGTTCCCTGCATCGTCGGCGGGGACTTCAACACCCCGCCGCGCCCTACGGGCACCGGCAGAACCGTCCGGTTCGTCGAGGCCGCCGAACTCGATCCAACCAACAAAAACACGCCCTACAACACCACGGACAGTCACCCCTACGACTGGTGGTCCTGCAACGTCAGCCAGCTCGACGCCACGCCGGAGATCTGGCCGCAAACGCGGAAGAACACCAAACCCATCCTCTCCGACCACGCGGGCATCTCGCTCGGCCTCGGCGCGGACCTGTGGTGGTGACCCGCGGCGCGCCGTCGCAGGGACTGTCCATTTAGCGGCTGATCTTGGTTGATGGGGTTCAGCTGCCGGCCGGGGTCAGGCGGCCGTCGAAGGCGATCTGGAAGGGGTTGAGGGGCGCCTTCGTGCGCCGTGAGGCGCTGTTGATTCGAGTGGAGGTGAAAGGACCCCGCCGTCGGACCGTCGCAGCGGTCTGACTGTAGCTGGCGGCAGCCTGGCCGGGAGGTGCCGGGACGGGTGGGAGCAGCCGCGACGAAGCCGGGGTGCGCCAGCACTGCCAGATGGCGTGGGCCTGGTGAGCGAGGCGCAAAGGAGTACGCGAGGAACCGATGTTGTAAAGCCCCTCAACGCTTTACCCGCTCGAAACTGGTGGATGTGGGCGGGGAGCGGCGCGTACCCGCTGCCGGTGATGGTGGCGGGGAACTCCCGGGGAGCCTGAAGGCGGTGACCGGGAGGCCACGTTGAATGCCTGCGGCGTAGGCGTGGCGAGGCCGCTGGGGCAGAGTCGGGCTCCTCCCGCCGACGAATCACAGTGAACACGGGAACCGTCCCGGTCCCGCCCGTGCCGCGCGTCCAGCGTGGATCAGGGGGCTGGGTTCACCGTCGGCCGATCGGGCTGGGATGGGGCGGAGCCGCCGGTGGTACTCCGAGCCGGGGAAAGCCCGCGCACATGGGGAAGGGCGGCAGCGGTATCGAGGAGGGAAGGAGGCTGCAATGCCGCGAGATGCACCGGCGAATGGCGGTGTTCCGCCGGAGCTGCCCGCAGGGCTCGTTCCGGCGGGTATCGGAGATGCAGGCCAAGCTTCACCGTTGGGCGGCGGCCGATCCTGGCCGCAGGTTCGACGACCTGTTCAACCTCGTGCACGACCCGGCGACGCTGATCGTGGCGTTCGACCGGGTCGCGGGCAACACCGGTGCGCGGTCCCCAGGCGTGGACGGCCCAACTGCCTTCGACGTCGAACGCGTACTGGGGTGCCGGGGTTCTTGGAAGCGCTGCGCGCCGCGCTCAAGGCGGGCGACGTTCCGTCCGCTGCCGGTGCGCGAGCGCAGGATCCCGAAACCGGGCGGCAGCGGAAAGGTTCGCAAGCTGGGCATCCCCACTGTCGCGGACCGGGTCGTGCAGGCCGCGCTCAAGCTGGTGCTCGAACCCGTCTTCGAGGCCGACTTCCTGCCGGTCTCCTACGGGTTCCGCCCCGAGCGGCGCGCCCAGGACGCGATCGCCGAGATCCACAACTTCGGCACCCGGGGCTACCGCTGGGTGCTGGATGCGGACATCGAGGCGTGCTTTGACTCCTTCTGACACAACGCGATCATGGATCGGGTGCGGGTCAGGATCAAGGACAAACGCGTTCTGGCACTGGTGAAGGCGTTCCTCAAGGCCGGGGTCATGACCGAGACCGGCACCCGCGAGGACTCCGACACCGGGACCCCACAAGGCGGTATTCTCAGCCCCCTGTTATCCAACGTCGTCCTGAGCGTGCTCGACGAGTACGTGATGGCGCCGTGGAGGCCGGACGGGCCGATGGGCACCACCTACCGGCGGCACGCGCGGCGGCTCAAGGGCCTGCCGACCTGGCGGATCACTCGCTATGCGGATGATTTCGTCGTGTTGGTACATGGCTCCGAGACCGACACGCTCGCCCTGCGTGAGGAGATCGCCGGTGTCATCGCTCCGCTCGGGCTGCGCTTGTCGCGGTCCAAAACGCGGGTGGTGCACATGAGCGAAGGGTTCGACTTCCTCGGCTTCCACA
>CAVQPP010000472.1:0-16163 GCA_963714445.1 uncultured Actinomycetota bacterium | reverse complement strand
TTCATGTTTATGTGGTACCTGACTTCAGCGTATTGCGTTCCTGGCTGGCGATCCGGCGTTGGTCGCTGAACTGCTCGAGGTGCGTAAGCATGCCGGGATGATGACGCCGAGCCCGATCCAGGCCGCCGGCGCCGCCGCCCTCGACGACGACGCGCACGCCGCGGAGCAAAAGGAGCGTTACCGCTCGCGTCGTACCGTGCTGCGCGAAGCGTTGGAGGGCGCGGGTTTCCGGATCAGTCACTCCGAGGCGGGGCTCTACCTTTGGGCTTCCCGCTTCGTCGACGGCGAGCCGGAGCCGTGCTGGGATACGGTCGCGTACCTCGCGAGTCTCGGGATTCTGGTCGCGCCGGGCGAGTTCTACGGTCCCGGCGGTGAGTACAACGTCCGCGTCGCGCTCACCGCGACCGACGAGCGCATCGCAGCCGCTGCCGCGCGTCTAGCGCCCCGGCACTAGACGCCTAGCGTTCGTTCGTAGCCTTCGATTCAGTTCATCTACTCATCTGTAAAAGCACTGCCGGGACTGACGCTGCGTCAGCCCCGGCAGCGGTGCAGGTATTTCTGCTACTTCTTGTGCTTGGCGACGTAGTGCGTGGCCAGCTTCTGCGCGTCAGTAGTCACGTGCTGCGCGCTCGGCGCCGCGTGCTGCGAGACCGGGACCGCGTGCTCGGCCGGGGCCGGGGACTGCGGGACCAGCGCGGTCGTGTCCTTCTGCGCCGCCGCCGGGACCATCGGCGCCGACTGCGCCGAGGTCGGCATGGTCGCCGAGCCGCCCTGCGAGTTGCCGGTGAGGCCCGCCAGGTTGCCGACCACCGGGAGGTTGCCGACGACCGGCAGGCCGCCCTTGCCCAGCGAGGAGGTCAGGCCGCCGACCAGGGGCAGACCGGTGAGCGGGGAGGACCCGCCGTTGCCGGCCAGGCCCGCGACGTTGCCCAGGCCGCCCGAGGTCAGGCCGCCGACCAGCGGCAGACCGCCGAGCGGGGACGCGCTGTCGGCGCCGCCGGCCCCGGCCAGGTTGCCGACCACCGGGAGGCCGGACAGCGGCAGCGCGTGGGTCAGGTTGCCGAGGCCGCCGGTCCCGGCGGTGGCGCTGTCGGCGAGGCTGCCGACCACCGGAAGCGAGCCGACCAGCGGCAGGCTGTCCGCGTGCGCGGACCCGGCGGCGGCGACCGGCAGGGCGACGGCGGCGGCGGCCGCCGCGGTGGAGGCGATTCGACGCCCGGCGTGGCTCATCTGTGTCTCTCATTTCCTTGTGGACTGTTCGGTCCGGTGCGGCTCCCGCACCCGAGACCGGCTGGGCCGTGGGCCCGGATGACCCCCGCCGCGATTCGCGGGCCCGGGGGTTCGTCGTCACTGGGAATTACGATCCGAAGACTGCGTAGGTTTCGGCTCGCCAGGGTAACGTTTCAGTAAAGTAGCCGTGACTCTTTCGAGGTCCGGAGAATGGACAACCGGATTTCGTGGATACGGTCCCGTACATTTCTTACGGTTTTTCTACAGCCCGCTGATGCTCTGCAGCGCGCCGGTGACCGGGCTCTCGGTGCCGAGCAGCGTCGTCACCGGAAGCGTCTGCGTCACGCTGCCGACGGTGCCGACGATCGGCAGCTGCGTCGCGCTCAGCCCGCCGGTCAGGTCGCCGACCGTCGGCACACCGGTCTGCCGCAGTTGCGACACCAGCGGCTGCGCCTGGCCGACCAGGCCGCCGGTCAGATCCCGGGTCTGCGGCGCGAGACCGGAGGTCAGCGTGCCGACCGCGCCGTCGCGCAGCACGTTCGGCGCAAGCTGCAGCGGTCCGCCCGACGTAGCGGCCAGTTCCGGCACCAGGTTGGACAGCGGCAGCGCGGAGGTCAGCCGCTCGGCGGTGCGCTGCGCGCCGTCGGTCAGCGCGTGGTCGGCTGACGAAGCCAGGCTGCCGGCGCTCAGCGCCATGTTCCCGGCGTTCGCGGCGATCGTGTCCGGCTGCGCCACGGCGTCAGCGGACCGGACCATCGGCGCAGCCTGCGCTGCGGGATTCACCTGCATCGGCGGCACCGGACGTGATGGAACCAGGCCGCCCAGGTCGCCGACCTGCACGACCTCGTTCAACGGGATGCTGCCGAGCACGTCGTCCACCGGCAAATCCCCCGCCAGCGGCAGCCCCTGGGTCAGCGAGCCCACCGAGTCCGGCAGGCCGAGCGGCAGCGGCACGTCGGGAAGGCCGAGACTCGACAGCATCGGCGCGGCTTGCGCAGCGGCGGCCGCCGTGCCCGCGCAGGCCAGGGGGACTGCTCCGGCGGCGAGCGCCGCCGCGGCGACGGCCAGGCGACGGCCGGTGGGCTTGGCCGGTGCGGCGTGGCGGCCCTTGCGGGCGTGCGGGATGCTCATGGTGCTCCTCAATGATCAGAAAGCCGGGCGGTAATCCCGTTCTGCACATCGATGGGAGCCGGGGGAAGTTGCGGTTCAGATTGGTAACGAAACAGTAACTATTGTTTTTCCCGCTTTTGGGTTGTCACTCGATTCAGTGAATTACTCACCGAAAGCATTACCCGCCAGACACCATGACGATATGAACGCCACCGGTCGCGGTGGCGCTCGAGTCCGCCTGCCAGCCGGACCCGCCGTCGCCGGCGTGCCAGCTCTTCCCGCCGTAAGAGACCTGACTGATGCCCAGCGTCTCGGCCTGCGCGGCGGCCCAGTTCGCATAAGCCCAGTCCCGCGCGGTCGCCGCCGAGCCGGACACCGACGTCGGCGCGGCGACGTTGAACGACTTGCCGTCCGCCGCTATGTCGCTGACCTTCCCGACGTTGCCTGACCCGAACTGCGTGCGCGCCTGGTCGAGAACCGTCTGGCCGCGCGTGGTCAGCAGCCGCCCGGCCGGCTTGGGCTGCGCGGCGAACGTGGGCCCGTCGAGCGTGCAGCCGAGGCCCGGCCCCGCCGCGCCGGTGAACACGCCGGTGATGACCGTGGCGAACTGGTCGTACTGCGCGTAGGCGTCCGGGGCGCCGGAATGCTGTACCGCCTGCGCCGCCTGAGTGAGCGTCATCTTCTGCCAGTCGGGCACGGCGAGCAACGCCTGGTAGAACTTCGTCGTCGCGTACACCGGGTCCATGATCTGCGACATCGTGCCCCAGCCCTGCGACGGCCGCTGCTGGAACAGCCCGACCGAGTCCCGGTCGCCGTAGCCGAGATTGTGCAGCTTCGACTCCTGACGCGCCGTCGCCACCGCGACCTCGATGCCGAAGGTCGGCACGTTCAGCGAGACGCCGACGGCCGTGATCGTCGACGCGTTCTTCGCCTGCTCCAGATCCAGGCTCATGCTGCCGGCCGACGAACTGGCCGTGCAGCCCGCGGACTGGAAGATCGAGAAGTGGCCGATCTTGTTCAGCGCCCAAATCGCCGCGCCCGCCAACAATCCGACGACGATCAGCACCCCGACGAGGACCTTCAACCAGCCGCCACCGCCGCGGCGTGCCGCGGCATTGGAGCTGGTGCGAGTGGTCTGAGCGGTGCGCGGCACGTTGGTCCCTCGTCCCCTCTTCGTCTACAGACGTCCATCGGCGGCGGGCATCCTCGTTACCGTACGCGATCGGTGACCTAACCGAGTCCGGCTCGTGTCACGGCTCCGCACCAGTGCTCTACACGGGTTGTGTCGTTGCCCTACACGAGTCTTGCTGGTGCTCCACGCGGGCCGATCCAGGCTGACCACTAGTGTTGAGCGCATGACGCAGATCTTCGCCAGCCCGCTGCCCGCCGTGATCGACGAACTGTGGGACCGCCGCACCGAGCTGAGTCCGGCCGACTCCGACGCGCGCAAACTCGTTGTCGACGCGGTCGATCTGCTCGACTCCGGCGCGGCCCGGGTCGCCTTCGTCGATCCGGCCACGGACGCGGTCGTCGTGGACGAGCGCGCGAAGCGCGCGATTCTGCTTACCTTCAAGCTGCTGGAGATGACCGAATCGACGGTCGGCGATTTCTACCAGCATGACCGGATGCCGCTGAAGAAAAGCTTCCCCGGCGTACGGGTCGTCCCCGGCGCCATCGCGCGCTGGGGCAGCTTCCAGGCGCCCGGCGTGGTGCTGATGCCCTCGTTCGTGAACATCGGCGGCTACGTCGACTCCGGCTCGATGGTCGACACGTGGGCGACGGTCGGTTCCTGCGCGCAGGTCGGTAAGAACGTGCACCTGTCCGGCGGCGTCGGCCTCGGGGGAGTGCTCGAGCCACCGAACGCGGTACCGGTCGTCATCGAGGACGACGGATTCGTCGGCTCCCGCTCGATGGTGGTGGACGGCGCCCGGGTACGTAAGGGCGCGAAGCTCGGTGCGGGCACGATCCTGACGGCGACTACGCGCGTCTTCGATGCGGAGACCGGCGACGAGTTGCCGCGCGGTGAAGCCCCCGCGTGGTCGGTGTGTGTTTCCTCGACCCGGACGAAGACGTTCCCCGGCGGCGAGTTCGGCATGCCATGCATGCTCGTGCTCAAGCGGCTCGAAGAGGGTGCCGGGCACGACAAGCTCAAGCTCAACGACATCCTCCGTGACCACGGCGTGAGTGCCTAATGGTGTCTGTGCCCGGCCCGCATCCCGAGGACTCGACCATCGATCTGTCGCTTGACGTGGCGTCACTCGCCGCCGCAGTGGTCGATATCCCATCAGTCAGCCACGAGGAGAAGCCGCTGGCCGACGCGATCGAGCAGGCGCTGCGTGCGCTGCCCCGGCTGACCGTGGACCGGCACGGCCAGAACGTCGTCGCGCGTACCTCCTTCGGCCGGGACAAGCGCATCGTGCTGGCCGGGCACATCGACACCGTCCCGATCGCCGATAACGTGCCCTCGAAGCTCGTCGACGACGTGCTCTACGGATGCGGCACCTCCGACATGAAGAGCGGCGTGGCCGTACAGCTCAAGGTCGCCGCCGCCGTGGGTACCGCAAACGGCCCCGAGCCCTCACACGATCTGACGTTCGTCTTCTACGACTGTGAGGAGATCGAGGCGGTACACAACGGCCTCGGCCATATCGCCCGCGAGCACCCGGACTGGCTCGTCGGCGACTTCGGCGTACTACTCGAGCCGACCGATGGTGCAATCGAGGGCGGCTGCCAGGGCACGATGCGCGCGCGTATCACCGTCCCCGGCGTCCGGGCGCATAGTGCGCGGTCCTGGCTCGGGCAGAACGCGATCCACGGTGCCGCGCCGATCCTCAACCGACTCGCCGAGTATGAGGCGCGCCAGGTCGAGGTCGAGGGGCTGCAGTTCCATGAAGGGCTTAACGCGGTCTGGATCAGCGGCGGCGTCGCGGGCAACGTCATCCCGGATGAGTGCGTCGTGACCGTGAACTACCGCTTCGCCCCGGACCGCTCCGAGGAGCAGGCCGCCGCGCACGTCCGCGAGGTCTTCGAGGGTTTCGCCGTGGAGATCACGGACAGCGCCCCGGCCGCGCGGCCCGGCCTTGACCTGCCCGAAGCGGCGGGTCTCGCCGCGCTGACCGGCGCCCCGCCGCGCGCCAAGCTCGGCTGGACCGACGTCGCCCGGCTCTCCACGCTCGGCATTCCGGCGGTCAACTACGGCCCCGGCGACCCGAACCTCGCGCACACCCGTGACGAGCATGTCTCCGTGGCCAAGATCCGCGAGGCCGAACGGCTACTGCTGCGCTGGCTCGGCCTGTAAACCCGCGAGGCCCGATAATGAACGCAACCTGAAGGGCGCCTCGGACGTCGATCAGGGTAGAAACTCCGCAGCACAAACATTCCGCAGAGCAATCACCGCGGCGGGGAAAGCTATCAACCGGTGGGCACTGCGGCAGGCACGTCGTACTCACGGTGGAAAACGGGCGAGATCATGGGACTGACCAGCGGGTTGTTTTTGGGCGTGGTGATCGCGGCGGTCATCGCGTTGCCGCTCGTCACGATCCTGTTGTGGGGCCGGCTACGGGGGCCGAACCCGGCACGCATAGCGCAGCGGCTCGTGCTGATCGCCGTGTGCCAAGGCACCGCGGTGCTGCTCGCCGCGCTGATGATCAACAACTCCTTTTCGCTGTACACGTCGTGGTCTGACCTGCTCGGCAACAACGGTTCGGTCGGCCCGATCCAGGCCGGCAATCCCGTCGTGACCAACGCCACCGGCCTCGCCGCGCCCGGAAAGGGCCCGGACCGCGACCTGCCGAACGCCAGGCTCTTCGCGCTCGACGGCAAGCAACCCGGCGAGTACCGCGTCGTGATCACCGGGCCGTCGTCCGGCATCACCGGCGAAATCCTGGTGTGGGTGCCGCCCGAGTACTTCGACAAGGCGTACCAGCACGTCGGGTTCCCGGTCATCCAGCTGCTCTCCGGCTACCCGGGCTCGAACGGCTCCTGGTTCGGCAGCCTCGCCGCGCCGAGCTTCCTCGAGAACCAGATCCGAAACCACGGCGCCAAGCCGGCCATCCTCGTCGGGGCCAGCATCAACGTCGACGGCAAGCACAACCCGGACTGCTCGAACATCCCCGGCGGCCCGCAGGTCGCCACCTGGCTCACGCGGGACGTGCGCAACCTGATCGAGACCTCGTTCCGCACCTCGGTCGACCGCTCCGGCTGGGGCCTGATGGGCTACTCCGAGGGCGGGCTGTGCGCGTCCAAGCTGGTCCTGCAGTACCCGTCCGAGTACATCGCGGCGGTCTCGATGAGCGGCGACGACCGGCCGGACGGTGACCTGCTCAAGCCGGGCACCGCCGCGTACAACGAGAACAGCCCGCTTTGGCTGCTGCAGCACCGTCCCGCGCCGCCGGTCTCGCTGCTGCTGACCGGAACGCTGCAGGACGGCTCGACCGCGGCTGAAGCCGCCGAGATGGTCGCGGCTTCGAAGGCGCCTACCGTGGTGTCCCGGCTGATCACCGAGCGCGGCGGCCACAACGCCGGCGTATGGCGAGAGGCCGAGCCGGCCGCCCTCAACTGGCTGACCAAGCAGTTCGGCACCGGACAGAAGGTAGTGCCGCCGCCGGACCACAGCGCGAACAAGGTCGCCTCCGGGACGTTCACACACGGTTGACCTGCGGTTCTCCAGGCGCTGGTGCGCGCGGGAGTACCTTTCTAGGGTGACTGAAGAGAAAGAGAACGAGCCGCAGATGCTGCGGCTCAACGGAGTGCGTTTTCGCGGGCCGGTGGTCCTGCGGCGCGGGCAGGTGCAGGAATCAACCACCGATCAGCGGCTGCTTGACTCGCGCGGACCGACCGAATGGCTGCACTCGGACCCGTGGCGGGTACACCGGATCACCGCCGAGTTCGTCGAGGGCTTCGGCGCGCTGGCCGAACTCGGCCCGGCGGTCGCCGTCTTCGGCTCGGCGCGCACCAAGCCGGATTCCCTCGAGTACACGCAGGGCGTCGAGGTCGGCCGGCTGCTCGCCGAGGCGGGCTACGCGGTCATCACCGGCGGTGGACCCGGCGCGATGGAGGCGGCGAACCAGGGCGCGGTCAAGGGCGGCGGCACCTCGGTCGGCCTCGGCATCGAGCTGCCGTTCGAGCAGGGCCTCAACGACTTCGTGGACCTCGGCGTCAACTTCCGCTACTTCTTCGCCCGCAAGACGATGTTCGTGAAATACGCCCAGGGCTTCATCGTGCTGCCCGGCGGCTTCGGCACCATGGACGAGCTGTTCGAGGCGCTGACGCTCGTCCAGACGCGCAAGGTGACCTCGTTCCCGATCGTGCTGCTCGGCACCGCGTACTGGTCCGGCCTGGTCGATTGGCTGCGCACGACGATGGTCGCGCAGGGCGCGGTCTCACCCGCGGACCTGGATCTGTTCAAGCTCACCGACTCCCCGGCGGAGGCGGTCGAGGCGATCGCCGCGTCGACGGAACGCAAGGAGACCGAGAAGGCCGCCTTCGTGCAGAAAGTCGAGGCGGAGCGCGTCGGCGAGCGGTGGCCGGAGGCCTGAGCCCCGGCGCCCTCAGCCGGAAGTCGCGTCGGTCGACGCTGCTGCCGCATCGAGTAGCGCGCCGCAGATCGCGGCCACGTCCTCGTCACCGGTGATGTACGGCGGCATCGTGTAGATCAGGTCCCGGAAGGGCCGGATCCACACGCCCCGCCGCACAGCCGCCTGCGTCGCTGCGGACACGTCCACCGGCCGATCCAACTGCACGACGCCGATGCTGCCGAGGACGCGCACGTCCTTCACGCCGGCCACGCCGCGTCCGGGCGCCAGCCCCGCATGCAGACCGGCCTCGAGCCGCGCGACGTCCGCCTGCCACGGAATCCCGCCGCGCGCCGCCGGATCGAGCAGCAGATCGATCGACGCCCGCGCCACCGACGCGGCCAGCGGATTGCCCATGAACGTCGGTCCGTGCGCAAGTAACGGCACCTCGCCCCGGCTGATGCCCTCCGCCACGCGGCTAGTACACATTGCTGCCGCCATCGTCATGTAGCCGCCAGTAAGCGCCTTACCGATGCACATCACATCCGGCGCGATCCCGGCGTGCTCAGCCGCGAATAGCGTGCCCGTGCGCCCGAATCCAGTCGCGATCTCGTCGAAGACCAGCAGCACATCGTGCGCGTCACACAGCTCGCGCAACGTCCTCAGGTAGCCGGGGGAGTGGAAACGCATACCCCCGGCGCCCTGCACCACCGGCTCGACGATTACCGCCGCGAGTTCGTCGGCGTGACGCTCCATCAGATCCGCGAGATGCGTTACGTACGCCGGACGACGGCTCAGTCTCGTACCCGTCCGGCGGTGCCTCCGCGAATACCTGCTCGGGCAGCACACCGCGCCAAAGGCTGTGCATGCCGCCCTCGGGGTCGCACACCGACATCGGGTGGAACGTGTCGCCGTGGTAGCCGCCACGCCACGTCAGCAGGCGGCGCTTGCCGGTGCGTCCGATCGAAACCCAGTACTGCAGGCACATCTTGATCGCGACCTCGACCGACACCGAGCCCGAATCGGCCAGGAACACGTGTTGTATCGGCTCAGGCGTGATCTCGACCAGCTTCGTGGCCAACTCGATCGCCGGCCGGTGCGTAAGGCCGCCGAACATCACGTGCGCCATCTGCCCGAGCTGGCTTCGCACTGCCTCGTCGAGCACCGGGTGCCGGTAGCCGTGGATCGCTGCCCACCACGAGGACATGCCGTCGATCAGCTCGGTCCGCGTCCCGTCCGGCAGTGTCACATCCAGGCGCACGCCTGACGCGCCGGTGACCAGCAACGGATCGATGCTGCCCGGCATCGCGCCGTACGGGTGCCATACGTGCGCGCGGTCCAGCTCAAGCAATGCGTTTATATCCGGCTCGTCCACGCGCCAAGTGTGTCACGCGCCCCTAGAGCGCCAGTACGTCACACATCGCTAGGCCAGCCAGGGCCTAGGCCAACCCACGCCGCGACACCGCGGGCTGCCTAGTCCCGGCGATCGACGCGACCATGTCGAGCACCTGCCGGGTCTCCTCCACCTCGTGCACGCGGAATACTCGCGCACCGAGCCACGCGCAGATCGCCGTGGTCGCCAGCGTCCCGGTCAGCCGGCCCTGCAAGGGCACGTCCAGCGTCTCGCCGATGAAGTCCTTGTTGGACAACGAGACCAGCACCGGCCAGCCGGTCGCGGTCATCTCCCCGAGCCGCCGCGTTACCTCCAACGAGTGACGTGTGTTCTTGCCAAAGTCGTGCCCGGGATCGATCAGAACCGACTCGCGCGGCACGCCAAGCGCCACCGCACGTTCCGCGAGCGCCAGCGTCCGCTCCAACACGTCGGCCATCACGTCCGGATACCCAACGCGGTGCGGTCGCGTCCTAGGCGTCGCACCGCCGGTATGCATGCACACCAGGCCCACGCCGTGTTTCCCAGCGACCTGCGCGAGATCCGGGTCATAGCCCTCCCACGCATCGTTGAGCAGGTCGGCCCCAGCCCTACACGCCGCCTCGCCAACCTCGGATCGCCACGTGTCCACCGAAATCGCTACTTCGGGGAAGCGGTCGCGGATCGCCTCAACGAATGCGACGACCCGGCGGATCTCCTCGGCGGTATCCACGTCGTCGCCCGGGCCGGCCTTGACGCCGCCGATGTCCACGATGCGTGCACCTTGCTGGACAGCCAGTTCGACACGTTGCATCGCGGCGTCGTCGGTGTACGTGGCGCCCTTGTCGTAGAACGAATCGGGCGTGCGATTGACGATCGCCATGATCACCAATTCGTTCTCGCCGAACCGGTGGCGGCCCAGCCTGAATCCGAACTCGACCATGTAGGCGTCCCCTTCAATGCCTTTCCGGGTTTCCGTACCCTATGCTCTGCGGCGGGTTACCTGGCAGCGGCGCCGGTAAGATCACGCGAACAGAGGAACAGGGGTCGCGATGTACTGGCTTCAACTGGTGGTGATCGTCGCGCTGCTCGCGGCCGTCGGCTGGCTCGCGATAGGCGGGGGCGGCCACATGTCCGAGCCGATGCCGGACCGGCCGGACCTCGCGCTGCCCAACGAGGGACTGCTCGCGCGCACCGACGTCGATCGGGTGCGGTTCTCCGTCGGCGCCCGGGGCTACCGGATGGATGAAGTCGACGACGTGCTCGACCGGCTCGCTCACGAGATCGAGTTGCGCGAGGATCGCATCAGGGAGCTCGAGGGCCGGCCACCTCGCGTCGCCGCGTCCGAGGAGCCCGGGTTCGAGATCGAATCCGAAGATCAGTCCGGCGGCACGAGCGAGTCAGAGGCCGAAAACGTCTCCGGGGAGCCTCGGGAAGCGAAGTCTGAGGGAACTGTTAAGACCACTAAGACCACCGATTCGAGTGAATCGGAGTTGGCGGCGAACGAGGCGGAAGCAAGCGGCGAGACGGCCGCTGCACCGGTTCAGCAGAGCCCTGAAAACGAAGGTTCGCTCGACTAACAACCGCGATTCGTCTTCCACCTCGCGAGTGATACAAGGTATCTCAGAGTTCGTACGTCGCGCGCCCCGCGGGCTAGCGTGGTCTGCACCACTGCTTCGCGCGCCGGTCGGAACGTTGCGAATCCGTGATACTTTTATTGCGCACGGTCGTTACCGCGCGACATCTTGACGCAGCGCCAGTTGCGCGGTTTCCTGACTTCACCTCAGGCGGGAGGTGTTGGATGGCAGTAGAGATCGCCGTCGCCGTTGGTGACTTGGCGCCGGTACAGATCAAGCCCTATGACAGTGCTTGGTCGACTCGATTCGCGGTGTGTGCGGACCTGGTGCGTGGAGCCTTGGGAGGTTACGCGGTCCGGGTCGATCACATCGGCTCAACGGCGGTGCCGGGTCTGCTCGGCCGTCCGCATCTCGATCTCCAAGTCTCAGTGGCCGAACCCGAGGCCGAAGAGGAATACCGCGGCGCGCTCGAAGGCCTCGGCTTCTCGCTTTGGGTGCGCGAAGCCGACCGGCGGGTGTTCGTCGCCACGCCGGGAGCCCTTCCGGCTCATGCGCCGCGCTGCGAGACGCACGTCTATGTATGCCGCTCCGGCGGCGTGCTCGAGTACGACCAGTTGCTGCTCGTGCAGTACCTCGCGAGCCATGCCGAGCGTCGTGACCAGTACGCCGAGCTCAAGCGCCGGCTCGCCCGCGAATTCCGCGACGACCCGGCCGCTTACGCGGAGGGCAAGCGGCCGTTCCTGCGCGAGACGGTCCGCCTCGCGCACCGCGCGTACGCCGAGTACCGGGCGGTGTCCGACTTCGGCTGAGGCCGAAGATCTAACCCGAACAGCCGCCCGGCTACCTAAGAATTCACTGATCGACTCAGTTCACTACTTACCGACGAAGTTCGGCGGACGCTTCGCCAGGAACGCGTCTACCGCTTCGCGGTGGTCTGCAGTCGTGCCGCAGCGCGTCTGCATGGCGTCCTCGAACTCGAGCGTCTCTTCAAGCGTGTGCGCCGCGCCGTAGTGCACTGACGCCTTCAGCGACGCGTACGCCACGGTCGGCCCTGCGGCGAGCCGGGCGGCCAGCGCTGCGACGTGCTCGGCCAGCCTGTCTCCAGGCACGATCTCGTTGACGAGGCCGAGCTGCGACGCCTCGCGCACGCCTATCTTCTGCGGATTGAACAGCAGCTCGATCGCCTTCGCGGTGCCGACCAGCCGGGGCAGCGTCCACGACGCGCCAGAGTCCGCGGACAGACCGACCTGCGAGAACGCTAACGTGAAGGACGCGCTGTCGGCAGCGATCCGCAGGTCGCAGGCGAACGCGAAAGCCGCGCCGGCGCCCGCCGCCACGCCGTTGAGCGCCGCGATCGTCGGCTTAGGCATCTGCGCGATGGCGATCGCGATCGGGTTGTAGTGTTCGCGCACCGTGCCTAGCGGCGGCTCGCCTGAGTTGAGCTTCTGCACGTGTTCGCGCAGGTCCTGCCCTACGCAGAACGCGCGTCCGCTGCCGGTGAGGACCACGGCCCGCACCTGCTCGTCCTGCGCGGCTGAACGCAGCGCCTCCAGCAGCGCTTCCTTGGTCGCCGTGTCGAGGGCGTTCATATCGTCGGGCCGGTTGAACGTAATAGTGGCAACGGCCCCGTCTATCTCGTACCGGACGGGCTCTTTACTACTTGCGACGTCTTCGCTCACGCGAATAAGTTACCTGCTGGTAATCGCTTGGGCCAGCTTGTTCTCAAGTTGTGTTTTCCCATGGCCGGTGACGTGCGGGATAATGGGGGCGCTCAGGGTGTCCGCGTGCCCTGCGCCAGACTGTGTTTCTGAACTGCGTGGTCGTGAGCAGTGGCGCCGGGTCCGGCGGGACACCGCGCGCGCCCTCCAGCTCAGCCGGCCAGTCCGGATGTAACACGGTCCGCCTGCCCGAAGCCGGCGGCGGACCACCCGACGAGGAAGGGGAACGAGGATGGCGGCGATGAAGCCGCGGACGGGCGACGGCCCGCTCGAAGTGGTCAAGGAGGGGCGCGGCATCGTGATGCGGGTGCCCCTCGAAGGCGGCGGCCGACTCGTCGTCGAGCTCTCGCCGGACGAGGCGGGCGCCCTCGGTGACGCGCTGAAAAACGTGGTCGGCTAAAGCGAGCTCTCCGGACGCCCCGCGACCCCCGGACTCCTTCTCGCAATCCCTTCGGCGGCCTGACGGCCGGTCCGGCCCCGGCTCCGGGAACCCGGCGCCGGGGCCGAGCGTTTCCCGGATGACGGATATGAGACGTAGCTCACCAACCTTGAGTCTGCTTCTGTCAAGGTTCACAGGTGGCTCTCAGCAAGGAAGTCGTAGAGGGAAGCTATGGTTGCTACTGCAGCGGTACTCGGAAAACGAGGAGGTAGTGCCGTGGCACTCGGGGGCGGTAGTGACTATGGCGAGGCCGGATTCGACTCCTTCCCGGCCGGCACGCCGGGCGGTGCGGAATGGGCCCCGCCTTCGTGGGACGAGGTCGTGCGCACTCACTCGGCGCGGGTATACCGGCTGGCTTACCGCCTGACCGGTGACCGGCACGACGCAGAGGACCTGACCCAGGAAGTGTTCGTCCGGGTGTTCCGCTCGCTGAGCAGCTACACCCCGGGCACCTTCGAGGGCTGGCTGCACCGGATCACCACCAACCTCTTCCTCGACTCTGTTCGTCGCAAGAACAAGATCCGCTTCGAGGGCCTGGCCGAGGACGCGGCCGATCGGCTGCCCGGCCGTGAGCCGACCCCCGCGCAGGCCTACTTCGACAGCCACCTGGACGCGGACATCGAGCGGGCGCTGGCCGAGCTGGCCCCGGAGTTCCGCGCCGCGGTGGTGCTCTGTGACATCGAGGGCCTGTCGTACGAGGAGATCGCGGCGACGCTCGGCGTGAAGCTGGGCACCGTGCGCTCCCGGATCCACCGAGGCCGCAGCCAGCTGCGCGCCGCGCTCGCGCACCGCGCCCCGAGCGAGGCGGTGCAGCTGCCGCCGCTGGAGACCATCGGGGACGACGTGGAGCGCACCAGCGGCGGGAAGGGACTGATCTGATGGTCCGGTTCAACGAGCACCTCGGCGCCCGCCTCGGCGCGCTGGTCGACGGCGAACTCGCCCACGACGACCGCGACCGGGCGCTGGCGCATCTGGCGAGTTGCGTGCAGTGCCGCACTCTTGTCGAGGCCGAGCGCGCCCTGAAGAACCAGCTCGAGGCGATGCCGATGCCGGAGCCCTCGGCCCGGCTGATGGCCGCCCTCTTCCAGATCCCGGCCACCGAGCGGGATCCGGAGCCGCCGGCCGGTTCGCCGCCTCAGGTCGGCGGGTTCCTCGGCCGTTCCTCGGCGTTCCTGCCCGAGTTCGCGGTGGGCCTGCGGCCGATCGGCGAGCTGCCGGAGGACCGCGAGCAGTCCCTCGGCGATGGCGCGATGAGCCGCGGCCGCCTGCTGCCGCGCCGGGTCGGCCTGGTCGCCGCGATGGGTCCCGCCGCCTTCGACCGCTCGTCCTTCATCGGCCGGACCTTCCCGACCAGCAACTAGCCGCCGGCGACTAGCCGATAGCAATCAGCAGCACACGATCTGACGCACCGACAGCCCTATCGATCGCCGGCAAGGCGGCCGATAGGGCTGAGCTTCAGTGCTACCAATCACTGATCGCACGATCATTTCCAGGGCGGTCGCGGCGCAGCCTCTGTCTGAGCGGCCGTCCGTGCGGTTAATCTGGAACAGGAATTTGCCTGCCGAAGCCGGAGCACCGCGATGTTCTTCGATCTGTCACCGCTGGAAATAATTGTGCTGCTCGGGCTGGCCGTCGTGCTGTTCGGACCGGACAAGCTGCCGCAGGCCGCGGCCAGCGCCGCGCGCTTCCTGCGCCAGGTCCGGGCCTTCGGCGAGAACGCCCGGGCAGACCTGCGCAACGAGCTCGGGCCGGAATTCGACGGCCTGGACCTGCAGGACCTCAATCCGAAGGCCTTCGTCCGCAAGAACCTGCTCGGTGAGGGCGCCGAACTGCGCGAGCTGCGCGATGACATCAATCGCGAGTACAGCGACCTGCGCACCGGCAAGATCAACGGGGAGGACGTACCCGCGCCGCGCCGCACCGAGAACGTGCTGGCCGCCGGGGAGCGCCCGCCCTACGACGCGGACGCGACCTGATCGATCGCCGTGGTCGACCCGAGGCGTTCCAGCGCTGACGGGTCCCACTCCATGAACAGAGAGCAGAATTGACCACCCCGGCTCAGACCCCGCGCCAAGCCGAGTCGTCCCTCCCCCCGATCCCCACCGCCCGTGACGGGCACGCCGACTTCCGCGCCGCGCAGTTGCCCTGGTACGGACTCGACGCCGGCTGGCGTGGCGAACGGCGGCTGGGTGTCCTCTCCGCAGACGCTGACGGCACCGTCCAGTACGGCACCCTCCTGCATGGCGACCCCGCCTCCGGCCGCCCCGGCGGCGATCCGCAGCGCCGCGCGGTCACCGTGGTCACCATGGCCCCGCTGCCGCGCCGTCCCGCGGTGCTCCCGGACGGGACCGCCCGCGGCTTCGTCGAGGCCAGCACGGTCGCGACGGTCGCCGCCGTGGCCGGTCTCGGGCTGGTCGACGAGCAATGGCCCTGGCACCTGGACGTGGCGGTCCGGCAGGACTGGATCGACCAGCAGCGCGAACTGGCCGGCCAGGTGGCCGACCGGCTCGGCGACCTGCCCTGGCGGCTGCTGACGCTGACCGTGGACCTGCTACCGCAGGTTTTCCACTACCGCGAGTCGGCGTACGGCTGGGTACTGGCCACCGCGACGCAGCACTGTCTGCTCGGCGCGTACGGACGCGGCGTGTCCGCCTACTCGCTGGCGTTCACCCGGGTCAACCTCGCCGACTACCAGTCCGACTATCAGTCCGAGCACTGATTAGTCGTAGTAGTGCTTAGTCGTAGTACCGGGCCTCGATGACGTTGTCGTCCAGGTCGCGGAAGTAGAACGCATGCGGGGCGTTTCCACGCGCGCCGTACGTAATCACGCGCCGGGCCGACGTATCGACGCCGTGCGCCTCCAACCGCTCGCTCAGCGCCTCGTACTCTTCCCGGCTCATCGAGATGCAGATGTGGTTGACCGGGAAGCCGGCGCTGGCCGAGGTCTTGGTCATCGCGTTGACCGCGTCCGCGTCGTGACGCGGCGTCAGATCGATGATCGACCTCTCGGTGACGCGCACGCTGGGGAAAGGCGCCTCCCCAGCCGCGAACTCCTCCGCGCGCACCGGCTTGAGGCCGACCACGTTGACGTAGAAATCGACGGACTTCAGCGGATCATCAACCCAGATGACTACATGATCGAGGTCCACGACGCCGACGCTACCCCTCTATCGCCTCTAACGCCCGGCGGGCGTTACGGACAGCGAC